>CALMZQ010000132.1 GCA_937870915.1 uncultured Ignavibacteria bacterium | reverse complement strand
TCATATTTCAACGCCAACTCCGGACTCACCTCACCAGCATATCCGATCACTACCCCACCGAGACGTAGCTCCACAACGTTACGGGTGAAGTAAGGGCGAGGCCCCGCATCGCCCGTTTCACGGATGGATACGTCCACAGGTACACTTTCGATCTTCGGCGCTAAGACATGGAGTTCCCCTACCAGATCATAAAGATCAAGAGCACGGGGCTTATCACTCCAGTGCGGATCGGTTTGTCCAACGATCATAAGTGTGAGCACTTCTTGCTGCTGGACACCAAATTCCGTGTTAGGGTTCTTGGTGAATTGTGATCCGATCTCCATCAAGCGCACGGTCTGTTGTCCGTAACGAATGTTCCTCGACGCAACACGCAACAACGATGGTATCACAGATGAACGCAGAGCCGAAAAATCTCTACCGAGTGCATTCTTGAGTGTTACCTGCTCAGCCCCTTCTTCAGGACTTGTGAGGACATTGGTTACACAGTCATAATACCCGCGCGCAACCAACATCGTGCGCACTTGATCGCGCAGACGGGTGCCATTGGCACCACCGGCGCGCAGGTGTGCTGGCATCTGGGCAGCGTCGAGCGAGACATAGGCCATGGTGCTCGACGGAATGTTGTCGATCCCATAGAGTCTCATCACTTCTTCTGCAAGGTCTGCTTCAATCGTGATGTCGGCCCGCCACGTAGGGGGGATGAAACGTGCTGGCACGTCACCTCGAGCGGAGTCGAGAGGTAGTGCCTCGACTACGCTCGGCATGACGGAAACGTCACCTCGAGCGGAGTCGAGAGGTAGTGCCTCGACTGCGCTCGGCATGACAGATACGTCACCTCGAGCGGAGCCTGCCCTGCCGAAGGGAGGGTCGAGAGGTCCGACGGGTATGCACCCTACACCTTCGAGCATGCGTGTGATGGTTGCATCGTCAACAGTGATACCCACGAGTGATCTAATTCGATCGTACGATACTTTGATCGGCGCACGTTCCGCTGGCGGAGCGCCAACCTCGATGCGGGGTCCGGGAGAGCCCCCTGCCAACTCACACAACAACTGAACGGCTCGATCGGCGGCAGTGCGAACACCGGCCGGATCTACGCCACGTTCAAAACGGTACGATGCATCGGTACTCAGGCCGTGGGATTTGGCTGTGCGGCGGATGGACGATGGATCGAAGAA
The DNA here is from genome assembly GCA_937870915.1 of uncultured Ignavibacteria bacterium. Classification (GTDB taxonomy): domain Bacteria; phylum Bacteroidota; class Ignavibacteria; order Kapaibacteriales; family Kapaibacteriaceae; genus UBA10438. The sequence goes on along the minus strand of CALMZQ010000132.1, from coordinate 14,012 downwards.
GGCGGACTCGATAACCACGGTTGTGGTGGAATCATCTACTTCTGTGTTCTGTCCGCCCATCACACCGGCAATAGCAGCCGGACGCTGTCCATCACAGATCATGAGCATCTGTGGAGTGAGCGTACGTTCTTTTCCATCAAGCGTAACGAACGTTGTTTCTTCCGTTTTGGCGCGTCGAACAACGATCGTATTGTCAGAGATCTTGTTTGCGTCAAATGCATGCAGGGGCTGACCCATCTCCATGTTGACGTAGTTCGTAACATCCACGATCACATTACGAGGTCGGAGTCCAAGGGAGGTAAGGCGGTCCTTCAGCCACTGCGGACTTTCTACCGGACGCACATTGGTGACTACGTGTCCGATATAGTGCGGACACAGATCCGGATCTTCCACGCGGATGGTGAGAGGTCGTGCCTCGACTACGCTCGGCATGACGGAACCTACGCTCGGCATGACGGAACCTACGCTCGGCATGATGGAACCTACGCTCGGCATGACGGGCACGCCGATATGGACAGCGATGTATGCGGCGAGATCGCGGGCGATACCTACATGTGACAAACAATCCGCCCTATTCGGCGTGATCGCCACATCATAGATCACATCATCGATACCCAGTGCAGAGGCAAGGGGCGTTCCTGGTAGAGCATCCGTTGTAAGCACCCAGATACCATCATGATCCTCACCAAGACCAAGTTCCGCTTGGGAGCATATCATCCCTTCTGACGTAACACCCCGAAGAGGTCGAGATTCAATGATGAAGTCGGCCGTGGGCACCTTTGCCCCCACCAGCGCAACCGGCACCGTTTGTCCGGCAGCAACGTTCGGAGCTCCACACACAATCGTCCGTGGTGTACCATCACCCACATCAACCGTACAGACCGACAGTTTGTCCGCCTTGGGATGTTTCTCTTTTGTGAGCACCTGGCCTACGACAAAACCACGGAGTGTGGCCGCCATATTCTGAATGTCTTCAACTTCCAGACCCAGGTCAGTAAGAACAGACGAAACCCTTGCCGGGCTCCACGTTGCAGGGTCCAGCGTAACAAATTCTTCAAGCCACCGATGCGATATCTTCATCTAACCCAGATTCTCCAATGACAAGCAGCAAAGATATAGCTGTCAAGGGGCTAGCGCGGCTAGTATTTATACACATTGAATAGCGAATAGCGAATAGAGAACAGAGAACAGCGAATAGCGAATAGCGAATAGCGAACAGCGAATGTCATAACGTCATAATAGTCATAACGTCATAACTCTCATAACCTCTTGTTACCAGATTGGGATTGCGTACGTAAGTCCAAATGCGGTGCTTTCCCATGCTGGAATGATCACCACGGAGACAGTTCCCAGGTGGGTCTCAACCACGATCCTCGGCGAAAGAACTGGTGTAAGAACGAGCCCTGACTGCGCTTGTGCCGCCAAAACGCCACCGAAAAGACCAACTTTGAGGAACTCTGAGGCAAAGAATTCCGGTGCTATCGTAAACAAGATGCCCCCACCGGCATAGAGAGCTACGTCCGCCATGGAGTACTGATACCCACCAACTTCCGCAAACCAAGGATTCCGTTCTGACGTGAATCTGTACTGCGTAAAGAGACCTGGGTTGAATTCATTATACCTATTGGGTTCAAAGGGGTGAATCGAGCCAATACTCGCCCCAACAAACCACTGTTTCCGTTTTCCTGCTGGTCGCAGAGGATCGATCAAGGCTGAGTCAAAGGGGCTAAACCCAACGCCCAATCGGCACCACGTTTGAGGTCCGGCAAACACAGCTCTATAGCTTTTTGCAGGGGGCTCGTTTTCCACCATGGGTCGCGTGGACTCAATATGATCGTACCCGGCACCCAGATGCAGACTCCATTGGTCAGTAAGCTTGTATGAGAGGTCAAGCATAGCCCCATACGTCCAGGTTGGATTTGCATAGGATACAACAACAGTATCAGACTCATAATCGAGCTCTTTGCGTCGGTGTGTGATGTTTGCTCCACCGATCGTTCCCAGAATAGAAAGACGCGTGCGGTCAACACGAAACGTCCATCCAAGTATCCCTGTTAGTGTTGTCAACGTAGATGACCCATCCACCTCTTCAAACACCCACCCACTTGCGCCAGTGTTTGACTCCACACGGGTGGGTATGGCAAGAGACGATGCTATTCGGAACCCAACCGTTAGACCATTCATACTCCAATACACTTCACTTCCGAGTTGTGCGTTCAGAGATTCGTTTGTGGTACTTGCTCCGCCCCCTATCACAACAGTAGGTTGAGACTGAATAGGATTTGAGCAAACTAGCAGTAGTATTGAGCAGAGGGCTATCGTATGCTTCATGGTGATTTCCGACGCAAACTCGTCACAATGCTTGTATTGGCAAGCGCTGTTTCTGCATGTGGTCCACTCGCCACCGGTCCACTCCAAACCGGCGGCTATGCAGACCGCATAGAACTTCGCAATTATGCGGAGAGAGCAAGGGGCTACTCACTCAATGACGATGAGCCACTTGATGGGTTGATTGTGATTGGTAGTCGGCAAGCATTCTCCGACAGCACTTTTGTGAGTTGGATCGATGTTGGAATGGTCAACGACAAGGGATTCATCCAGCCAGTACCGGCACGTCTACAAAACAATTCGTACAACCTGTATCGTCGAAGCGGTTCTGGCACGGTTTCGTTTGTTGGAGTTATAGACATCAATCAGCCGAGGAACTCGCTATTGATGTGGTGGGGGTCGGACACTGTTGAACTGCAATGGGGTCAAATCTTAGAGCCGAATATTGGAAACCTTGAACCAACCTTCTTACAATCGCCCGACACAAGCCGACCGCTCAGCCTTGCTATGTCCGGTCGGAAGGTAGACAGCGTAGCATTGCACTACTTCGACATCCTCAATGAAGGCGAAGCAGCCCCCTTGCGGTATGTTACCTATCACCCCGATACCGACCCGTTCATCCTCTCCAACCAATTTTTCCCTGACACCCTCCCACTGCGAACTCATATAAGCCTCACAAGGTCGTACTACCACGTGATCATTACATCCAACGGCAAACGCATAGGTGTGCTTCAAGACGTGAACCACTTGTTCACAGTCGAGTGGTAGTCACGGATAATTCGAATATTATTCGTATACTTGTAATCCTCATCGCGGGGTGGAGCAATTGGTAGCTCGTCGGGCTCATAACCCGAAGGTTGTAGGTTCAAGTCCTGCCCCCGCTACAAGAAAAAATACTAAGCCCTTATAACACAAGTAGTTATAGGGGCTTAGTCTTTTTCAGGTGACGGTACAGGTGACGGTTTTTCTCGCCGTCTCTATGAGCGGGACCATGGAGCTGGAGATTACGCGATGAGCAGCCACGTTCACTTCGCAACTACCTGTCAACGACTGGCACGTGATCGTGGCGAACAACGAAGCTGATGCTATTTTTAAACCGCATCATTCACGACACTCATCGACTCGCGCATGCTGTAGAATCTCCCCGAAAACGTGAACCCATTATGGTATCCGAAATGATGGGATACACATCCCCCTTTTCATAAACAGTCCGGACAAGAATATCGACCACAAGTACCAACAACTTTTGTTGTCACATTGTGCGGAGCATCCACTTAGGACTCAAGCAGTTATAAGGGCCCAGTCGTTTCGAACATACTTATTAGGACAATTTCTCTTGAGAGCATCTCCATGAAACCTATCGCTATCTATCGTGCACCCCACGTAAAGAAGTCGACAATGGACTTTTTTATGCGCGTTTTACGATACTCTCTATTGGGTGAGATTCCCGCTGAACTATACCAATACCATGAGCCAAAACCGAACCGATTCTTCTACTCCGAAGAAGACGTCAAATCGGTACAATCTACAAATGACGCTTGGGAACTTGTAGAGTTAGGGATTGAGCTATGGCAAGATATTAGTGGCTGCTTTCAGAGTTGCGAGTCGTTGCAATTGTTACTTGAAGCGACAACTGAACACAATGTGATAGTGTCCTTCGATCGTTCGATAGAAGCCAGTTATTCTGGAATACCGACAGAGAGGCATTCTGTAAGCTACCTCAGTCACACACAAGGTGATTTACGGTTTGCTGATGTCGAGAATCACAGAGAATGGATGAAAGTTGCTTACCAGATTGTAGCACAGTACGTAGCAAGCCTATCCCAACGAGTTGAAGCTGCAAAAAGCCTGCTTGAGCAAATGGTCAAGGAAGCTGTCACCAATGTTCCTGTTGATAGTCAGATACTACCAGATAATGTTTCTGATCGGTCGAGCACGAGAGTCAGCAAGGCTAAAGTGCCCCAGGAGGCCGCGTTTGAAAACGTGCGCGAGTACTTTATCTCCTCGCCTGACGAGGTACTTCGCGTCATCAGGTTAAATGAAGGGACTATACACCTTAGATCGATGTACATCTATGAAGCTGCGATGATTCTTGAACCGTTAAAAAAGCACTTTCGTTTGAGTTCCACTCGAATGAGCAGGGGCAAGATTGTTATAGACGGCATGAAGGAGTTTCATTGGTTTGACAAAAAACGTACGCTTCATAACTGTTTAAAGGCTTCTAAAGATTCTCATGGCTCAAACAATTCGACCCACGATTTAATGGAGAGAACCAGACTCTTCGTCATCGATCTCGGCCGGTTCCTCCCTCTTAAAACAGCTACCAACTCCCCAAAAACTCCCCAATAGACAGCGCTACAGGGGAGTCAACTCCCCAAAAATCTCCTGCAGTTTCGCACAAATAGTTCTGCGAAACACTAGGAGATCCTATGAAACACCAAGAAGTACCGCACGACGGAATTCAAGAAGCCGTTCGTCGCGCCCTAACTGAAGAGCTCCCAAAAGCTCTCGAATCTGTGCTCACACGTCTGTCCGATCAGACAGATAGCCAGACCAAGCAACCCGAATTGATAAGCCGCAAGCATGCGGCTTCAATGCTGGGCCTGTCGGTCCAAACCGTGGCGAAGATGATCACTGAGGGGACGCTCTCCCCGGTGCGCCTTGGCCGCCGCGTACTTGTTCGCGAGTCAGATGTTCGATCCGTGATCGATTCTCGGTCGCCATACAGAACGAGGTGCCCAAAATGAATGCCTCACCAATCGGAAAGCAACGTTGCCCCTGTGGGATGACCTGCGAGTTCCTCCTGACCATCGGATCCAGTTACATCGGACAAGGTAAATGCCAGTCGGACCACTGTGGCCGCATGTTCTTCATGGGTATAAAAAAAGCGGATCCACCTCGTCCAGGCTACGGTCCCACCCAACGATCCGATGACCCCATGTTATACCAGAACAGTCAAATGCAAGGAAACTCTAAACGGACCCGAGGTGATTCATGAACGGCGAAACTGAATCAACGGCCACACCTACTGACTCGCAAGATACAAGGCTCGATGGCGTTCCTTCTGCGAATGAAAGCGCCAGCGGACTCCCATTCATAGAGCCCTCTGCGTTGCCAAGCATGTTACGGACGATGACGGAAGACAGTAAAACGAGTGACGAGCGAATTACATTACTCATGGCCACATTGGTTGTGTTGGGTTCGATCATGCCAACAGTCACTTTGACATATCACCGCGTCCGAATCTCGCCAATGATGTATCTATTCGTGATTTCCGAAGCTGCTGCCGGAAAGTCTTGCATCATTCCGGCACGTCACCTTGTCTCGTCAATTGAAATCCACCTTAACGACCTCAATACGAAGAAGAAACAGGCCTATGAACTTGAATATGCAGCGTGGCTACGCAAGGGAAAGAAATTTGGCGAATCGCCACCCGAGATTCCGACGTATCAATACCTAACAATCCCGGGAGACTCTACCAGTCCTGTGCTGGTCCGCCAACTGTCATGGAACCCATCGGCACTGATGTTTGAAACCGAGGCTGATTCTTTAGCCATCTCCCTGTCAAGTCGGCATGGGGACTCGTCAAGCAACTACCGCAAAGCATTCCATCACGAACACATTTCGCATGCACGCATAGGAGAGAGTCTACGGCTAAGCTGTCCGCGCCCTTGCTTGGCTATCGTGTTGTCTGGGACTCCGAATCAAGTCCTCTCCCTTGTTCAGAGTGTTGAGAATGGTCTGTGTTCACGATTTGCCTTCATCTCGCTACCATACCGTGCCGAGTTCACTGATCCCTTTTCAACAACGCTGTCTAACCCATTTGAATGTGCCCAACGCCTTGCATCTAAAGTGTTTGATCTTTGGCAGACGCTCAAGGATAGTAGTTTCACTGTCACACTTCAGCACCATCAGCGGGCAGAATTCAATCGCCATTTCACGGACTGCTTCAATAACGATGACGAGACTGAAAAGTCAGTAACACTGCGCACAGGCGTAACGACTGCTCGAATCGCAATGGTCTTGACGGTTGTTCGAGCGTTTGAGAACGACGGGCTTAAGGAGTCAGAGTTGCTGGTATCGGATACCGACTTTGCCTCAGCCATGGCTCTTGGGGAGTACCTGCGTCAGTCTTCTGGCGACATTGTCAACCTCCTGCGCTCTACGAGTCCATCCGCTAATCCTAAGTCCAGACAGATGCGCACTCGGACAAAATTTCTAAAGGAACTGCCGCACTCGTTTTCCACGTCTGAGGCCATTGAGATAGGTCGAAGAGTTGGAGTGAGTGGTCCAACGGTCAAGAGATATCTGGCAGATGAGAACGAGTTTGACAGGGTCGTCCACGGCTGGTACATCAAACGGAATCGGCACCCACCATGAATCTGTTCGGTCGATTGATGCACTGAGACTGTGATACTTTGATATCACCTCAAAGTATCAGTGTATCACAATACCAACAGGCACATGCATCGAGGATCTCCATGGATATCTATCGTTTCGGTGCATGACACAGAAACTCAGCGAAGACTCATGAAGGGCCACTGTTTGCAATACTTGAGACTCGCCGATATTCCATCAGTTATGGAGCTATTCGTTCTCATTTCTTCAGACCTGCCTGATGTGACGATGAATTCCTTCCTATTCCTTCGCATCAGTTAACGCGACCGAAGACGCTCCTTCACAAAACTTCATTCAGCAACAATCAAGTGAGTTTACGATGAACAATGATGTAACAACGCTGGAACTACGCACCCTACTGAAGGTGGCAGGGTACAGTCAAGCCGACTTTGCCAGATTCATCAATCGATCACCTGCCTTTGTCAATGGTCTCTGCTCATGTTATCACACTCCCGTCCCCTATCGGTGGGTTGAACATGCGCGTAGGATGATCGGCGACGAAACATTCGAGGATGCACTCGTACAAGCACGCATTAAGATCCAGACTCAGACAGGAAGAAAGTACGCATAGGGTACGACCAACTAAGTTCTCACCGGTAACAACACACAAATGGGGCTTAGCATTGCGCTTTGCCCCATTTTTTAATACAGTGTACTGGATTGACTCTGTACTACCAGAACAAAAAGGGGCTTGACTGACAGAAGTCATTGTTGCTGGCGTACTTCTTCCGTCATTTCGGAGAGTCAATGCATGTGGGAGGCAACATTATGATACGTTCTGTATCAACTCACAAGCTCCGGAGGCGTATTCTCGACCTACGGCCCGGGAAATGCGTCGACAATGAGGGGCAATGGTACTCAACGCATAAAGAGCACTGGCTTGGTTGGCTGAAGCAGTACCACTCCCCTGGTACGTAAGGAGATTCTGGTGCCGGTAAGAGTCACTTCGCGTTTGAGATCGCAGAACTCATCTCTGACGAAGGCTACCGAACAAAGATCTTCTGCCTTGAGGAAGGGATAGGTCAGCTAACGAAGGACAAGTTGAACAGATACGACCTCTCCAACGACGTAATGATCTCCGGAACAGCCACTTTATCGGACCTGCGGAAAGCAGCATCCCAATTCGACCTCGTCGTCCTCGACAGCTTCGGCAAGCTTGACGTTGATGCCTTAGAGTTTGAGAATCTCCGTACGGACTTCCCCCAAACGGTCTTCGTCATCATCTTCCAGAAGACAGCAACCGGGTCCATTCGTGGTGGCGCGTCCATCATCTTCAACTCGGCTGCAACAATTGACATCACAAAAGACGGTCACGAGCGCATTGCAACGATGGTCAAGGGGCGTTATGGCACACAGGGATGGAGATACTCAATAGCAACCAAGCATATCCTTCAGCAGGAGGACTGAGGCACTACGTCTATTGGTGCTTCCAGTGGAAGACGGCAATGACGTTAGAGTGATAGGCATGCGTCCTTGCTGCCCACGTTCCCCCACCCAATGCAAACAACTCAATGTACCCACCGTCAACTCTGTTGTCATACGCATAGTAACAATAGCCGTGTACGTTCGGTTCGTCAAAGTACCCGGTCGCCTTCCATCCCCTTTGAGTATCGTGGTCGAAGCCTTCGATCACAACCTTTGTCGTGAACCAACCTACGATCTTCAACTTGGCGTAATTGATGTCTCCAGCAGTGTTACTAATCGCGTTGCCATTCACATGGTGTATGTGATACGTCCCCTTCGTCGTCCTAAGGCGCCACCTTCGCCAGAGCGGGAGTAGGACTCCCTCAATCATGGCAACTGCAATGAGCGACGCAATAGCTCCACCTGTGATGTTGTCCCAATTCATCTACCCAACCACGAAAGTTGAAACGGACTTCACTGCCTCCACACTCACTGACAACATCCGGAGACTACGCCTATCTTGACCATCACAATCCATCTTGCAGCATCCAATTGCGATCGCGTTCCAACGCCTTGATAACTGTAATCTCGCATTTAGTTTAGCAAGTCAGTAAGCCATTAGTTGCGGTGGTTAGTCACGTGCGGATTCTCCTGTTAAGTTCGCTTTCAAACTTAGAATAGACTCTACGGTCTCTGCAAGTTAGATTCTTCTTCTACAATCTCTATCTCCGCTTCTGTCAGCTCGTAGAGTTGATAAACGATTTCATTTACTCTTTCCTCGCAATATTCAATCCTGCCTTGCAATTGCGAAACACGTGTAGCAAGATTTGCAACTGCCTTTTCTTCATGGAGATTTAGTATTTGGTTCACCATCTTTTCTATTTCTTTTTTCAATGGCTGATTTGCATTGTCAACTTTCTTTATTGGCAATGATGCCAATTCATAAATTCTAATCTCTGGAAATGTTTTGTCTTGGCGGTTGTACTTCTTTCTGAAATAGAAAGCCATAAGTTTTGAGTTGATTATGCCAAGAAGATATTTTGCATCAGCTTGCTCATACGGTTTCACTATTTGCAAAAGCTGACTTGTTACAAAGTCACTGTTTGTGTATGCTGATATTAAAGTGTTGCCAACTATTCTTCTTACGAGTATTCTTTCTCCTTCAAACAAAATTGGGTCTCTTGGTGCAGCAAGATTGTCGCCATACTTCAACCAACGGTTTTTATAGTCTATCCTATATGGATTGATGTCTTTGCCTTCTAAATATCGCCGATACGTTTTGTTGATTCTTTTGTCGGCTTCATAGACATGTTCCTTCGCATCACTTGCTCTTTGTTTTGGATTTCCCTTTCCAGTTTCATAGAGCTTAATTCCAAACCTAATCAACCCCACCTTTTCAAGTGGCTCTGTGTTTTCTTCAATCTTATCCCTTAGCACTAAATCACTTTGACTTAAATTGATATTGATAATGCTTAATTCCCCATCGTTCCATATTTCTTGACTAATAGATTGCGTCAGTGTGTAAACGTTTTCAACGGGTACATATACTTCTGCCATACTTTTTCTATCGGTTTTGTTTTCAAGAATTGTAATGATTGGCAAAACGGTTGCTTGGTCAAAGACTCTAATCCTTGAGTAGTCAACTATTTTCGAAATACTTGTGTTGTCAAGAATGAATTGTCTAAGTTTTTTGTTGCTCTGATTATTCAACCATGTGTTCGGAGTAATATAGCCAATGACTCCGTTTGGTTTCAGCAACTTAACTCCTGCTTCCCAAAACAAAGCGTAAATGTCAAACTGATACTCGGCAACCTTGTATTTGCTCATAAAGTAGTCATAAACATTTCCGTTTTCCTCTTTCCATTCTCTGCCGCCTAAATAGGGTGGGTTCCCAATCACGCAATCAAAACCTCCTTCTCTAAACACTTCGGGAAAACCTTTCTGCCAACTAAATGGTTTGACTTTCTTTTCTTCCCCGAAATCAAGTTGGATCTCGTAATAGTCTGTGTCAACCAAACTGTTTCCGTCTTTGATGTTGCTGTCAAGCGTTGGCAATACTCTTTCGTTGAACAAACGCAGCTGTGATGCAATGCTTGCCTGTGTTTCGCCTTCCATACATTTCAATAGCAAACTCAACTTGGTTACTTCAACTGCGTTTACATCAATGTCAACTCCATAAATATTGTTGAGTAATATTCGTTTCTTCTCCGATGTTGTCAAGTTGCCTTCGGGAGTAAGTGGATTGCTTTTGCTGCCTTTCGAGATCTTTCCGTTGTCGGTATAGTAGTTTTTATGCCAATCCAAAAGGAACTGATAGGCACCGATAAGAAAGCTGCCACTGCCGCAGGCGGGGTCAACTATTTTTAGCTTGCTTATCTCTTTCGGTGTTTTGTTTTCGGTGAGTTTGCCGACTGTGTTCTTTACAATGTACTCAACTACATATTGCGGTGTGTAATACACTCCGCCTGCTTTTCTTACTTCGGGCTTTTCTTCAATGTGGGCACGGTGTGCTTTGTCTATTCGAATCACTTTCCCTAAAAACTGCTCGTAAGCACTACCCAATATCTCTACTGACAAAACCGAAAACTCGTAAGGACTTTCCGGATAGTACAATTCGTTGATTATAGTTTTTACAACCTTGTTGTCAATAGAAACGGATTTGCTGATTTTGTCTTTTTTGAAATCAAACAAGCCCGAATTATATTTTTCATCGGCTTCTTGAAATTGTCTGTAGAGGTTTTTGTAGAACTCTCCGTTCTTGATTGCTTCTTTAAGTGTTCCGTAAGGTTCAACACTTCTGTCCTCTGCAATTCGTAGGAAAATGATTCTGTCAATAGTTTGTTGAACAACAAAATTGATCTCGTCTTCTTCAAATTGTTTGTTGTTCCAACTGATGCTTGTTGCAAGATATGTCCGCCAACTGTCAAGCGATCGCAAAAATTCTTTGTCAACTGTTGCCGTTCCTTTTTTGGTCAAGTTGCCTTGAACAAATTTGTCAAGGCTGCCCTTAAGAACGCATTCTTTGCTAAATGTCTCCCATAAAAAGTCAAACTGTTTGATGTATTCATTGTAACCAAGATACTTTATGCGGGCAACTGAAGCCTTATCCGTTGCAATCGGCTTCTTCGTACAGTCATAGATGGCAAATTCCTCGAAATCGGTTACGATGCTCATCGGAAGGTTTGCACTCCAACCATATCGACGCACTTGATAGGCTGGAGCTGAGTCTTCCTTAATCGATACTCCAGGCTTTTTCGCTTCGATAAAGAATAGCCGTTTGCCACCTACCAAACGAAACGCATAATCGGGCGCCTTTGTGAGACCTTCTACTTTTACTCTATCCTCGTGAATCACCTCCCGATAACTCTCCGCATACCCATTCTCGTTGTCGATATCCCAGCCCAGCGCTTTAAAGAAGGGGTCGATAAAGTCTCTACGCGTTAGAGTCTCATTGTAGCCCGTTTTCTTGTAGCTCTCTATATGTTCTTCGAACCGTGCAACAAGTAGCTCAATCTTCTTTAGCGCTTCGTTTCTTTCGTGTGACATCGGTGTGATATCTCTCATGGGGTTTTTGAATCGTACGTCAACAATTTAGCACAGCCACATCATATCGTTCTAATACGTCTACCCATCAATGGAGATTCCGCTCGCCTTGACCATCTTAATCCGCGATGCCGTTCCCACTTGAGATCGTACTCCAACACCATGGTAGCTGCAATTCAGTATTGGGTTTAGCAAATCACTACGCCATTAGCTGCGTCGATCACTTTCCCTCGGTGCGATGGGGTCAACGCAAGCGGTATGCTCAGTACGTGCGCCGCAAGCACATTCACAATAACTTTTCCTTTCAAACAGTTAGTAAGTTATCGAGAACACTTTGACGCGGAATATGGTGTTCACATTAGGTTGATTTCCACTACTATCGTAGCATTCTTGAACGCATATACTCATTGAATTGAGCGGTGCTCATTGTGATCAACGAGGGCCGCTTGCATTGATAAAGAACGTTAAGAATGGTGTTAGTAGCGAGCCACCGGGCCTTCCTAACTACAGATTCAGTCAAGACGATTCGCTCACCGTGAACAATTTCGGATCTTGTGGCATACATGCTCTTTGCCAATCTATAGACCATTGCCTTTGCACTGGCGTTTGTGTTCATGAGTGACGCGCAATACAGTGAGATGCTTTCACTAATCTCAGTTTTGCTCAAGGGAAATAGCGCTTCCAATGACGTCATGAAGTATAGCAATGCAAGCGTCTTGTCGCTCTCCCACATGGCTCTTCCGCACCATACTGTAGCTAACTGCACATTGCTTTCCATTGATTCACTTGGTGCATTTATGCCAATCTTAGACAGCAGTTTTAACGGACGACTGAGTTTGATGCTATTGCGTACGTCATCGATTCTCAATTCGTATTCATGTTGAATCATGTGTGGCAATGACCACCCTTCATTCTGGTTCTTTAGCTTAACAATAGCCACAGCATGCTCGTAGCTCCGAACGCTCCCATCATGAACTCGTACAGGGCCGGTGTTCAAGTCGTAACGGTAGTGTAAGCCACCTATAAAGTTCAGTGATGCGACGGCTGATTGTACACGGTGTAGCCCTACCTCTTGCGCTGTCCGCTCATCGAACGATCGAATAGTACAGGCCCCGTAGTTGGGTCCGATCGTGTCGGAATTCCACCTATCTCGAAGTTTCTTCGACCAGCCCAAGTGTCGTGGAGCACCAATTCCATAGCGACGTTCTGCAACGCGTTCGGTCAACTTTTGAAACCTCACACCCTGGTAATCCAGATGCTGACCCTTCTTCAGCTGTAAGCAACGAATAGGTATTAAGACATCGTAATCATTCCACTTGCTTTCAACAAGACAACTTAGAGTTTCCCGCACGGACTTATCAGATTCTCTGTTGGCCTCTCTCGCGAGAACGTGTTTGACAATTGCCTCATCGACAATCCTAAATACAGATTGCACCTGAGTATGTGAATTCTTTTTTGACAATGCATGAAATAGTTCGCTCGCAATACTCTTGTACTGAGCAAGTGTAGCTCCACATAGTGTCAGCTCTCTGTAGCTGTCTTGCTTCTTCTCAAATGTCACTATATGAAACAGGTCGACGAGCTCAAGAATGCTTCTTGGATACTCCGCGGAATAGTCCTTAAGTAGCTCATCAACATCAAGCTGAACAATAAATTTCACTGCCTCCGCGATAATTCTTGAGAGGTCGTTGGTCGATCCGCTGCTTTTAGAGGGACTTGACATGTTCGTCGTTACTTCTGTTGAACAATCTTAGTCCAATTCATCACAATCTCTACCTTATTGCCCATTCATCGCGTGATTAGTGTTCATTGGAGTTGCAAATACTGAAAGCCATCCGCTTCTCCTACGCCTTCCCACCCTCACCACACCTTCCTTAGGCCCCTTTGGAGTGAGTACAATATAGTTCTTCATCGTTTTTAAGCTCTTGTGCCCTGTGAAGTGGAGGTTCCGCCAGTCTCGACCATCAGAATCAGCTTTGTTATAACCACTTGAGATCGTACTCCAACGCCTTGGCTATTGCAATCTATCATTGGGTTTTGTAAGTCAGCATACCATTTATAGATTCCGGTGATCTTGACCCCCCATACCGGCGCATGTTGACCCCCCTGGTCAACTGGCTTTAATCAGGCGCTGATAAAGTATGACAAAATTACCGTTTCTTCCTCAGGGAGTCACCCTTGAGTTCGATCCGATGTGATGTGTGAACAAGCCGATCAAGGATCGCATCGGCGATAGTTTCTTCTCCTATGACCTCAAACCAACTGGCAACGGGCAATTGACTGGCGATGATCGTTGCCGCGCGTCCATGCCGGTCTTCGATGATCTCCATCAGATCCAT
>CALMZQ010000131.1 GCA_937870915.1 uncultured Ignavibacteria bacterium | reverse complement strand
GATGTTACGTCGCACGAACTCGGCCACAACATCGGATCCTCCCACACGCACAATTGCGGCTGGAATCCGCCACTGGATTCTTGCTGGAATGCTGAAGGTGGATGTTATGAGAACACGCGTGTTCAACGTGGGACGATCATGAGTTATTGTCACCTTCAATGGAAGGGCACAGAACTCCAATTTCACCCTCGTGTTGCATCGCTTTTCAATCGTGTTCTTGAAGGCACGAACTGCGCAGCCCCCTTACCTACTCAGCGTGATACTGATGTAGCCGTTATCAATATTCGAGTGCCTGCTAATGGTGCCTCGATTGTTTCGAGACAGGGCTTCGCTGCAAGCATCGACGTACGGAATCTTGGGATGAAGACCTTACTCAACGTCCCCGTTACGTTCTCAGTTACGAGTCTCGATAATGTTGTGAAGAAGACGGTAAACACTACCATTGCGCGAATCGATCCCAATGCCTCCGTTGTTGTGGTGTTCCCAACCATCGCAATTGATACAGCGGACGACTATATGGCAGTTGCCGCTGTTGCTGCTGCCGGGGATCAACATGCAACGAATGACCTCATGACGAGGCCGTTCCGCATAGGGGCCGCAGAAACAGGTTCGGTTGTGATAACATCTCCGAACGGCGGTGAGACGCTAAATGCCGGCACAGAGGCCACGGTGGTGTTCAAGGCTACGGGGGTAGCCAAAGTTCTCTTTGAATATTCGGTTGACAATGGATCCACATGGAAGACACTTCAGTACAGCGTTGATGGCGCTACTACGGAGGTGAAATGGTCAGTGCCGTTTGTGCCTTCAACGCAGTGCCTCGTGCGAGCCAGTAGTCTTGCGAACGCCAATATTGTTGACGTCTCCAACACAGTCTTCGCGATTTCTGTCCCTCTTGATGTGCAGGCCTATGATGTTGCTGTGCCCGTCACAAATGCAACCACTCCAACGCCAATAGCCCCGAGAGTTGTGGTCCGCAACAATGGTGTGAACGATGCCCTCAACGTTGCGTGTACAGTTACAATTCGGTGGGTACGGTCGGCCATGCCATCAGTGGACACCACGTTCATTGTCTCGCGCATTCGAGGCGGAGCGCAGGATACCATCACATTGCAGCCAACACCTACTCTCGCTAATGGAGTACATGTTGTGACGCTCGTTGTTGATGCTGCCGGTGATGAGAACGATGCCAATGACCGGTTCGGTAGAGAGTTCACATCCGTTGGTGTGTCGCCCCCTTCAGACATTAGGTACGAAGAGGGCCCGGGCCGTGTATTGCTGCAGTGGCAGAATCGCGACAATAACGATACAAACCGCATCGAACTCTGGCGAGGGAGCACGGTTGACGATCTACGTCGCATCCGAACGTTCCGGCCATCTGTAACTTCATTTGTTGATGATGGACTTACGAACGATACAACCTATTTCTACGCATTGCGAACCGTTCGGGGAGGCAAGAGTAGTGTCTTCTCACCCCTTCTCACAACGCGTCCAACTGTTTTCCCGGCGGGTGAAAAGATCTATGCTCCCGTACTGATTTCTCCATCTGACGGACTGTCCGGTGTACCTGTACCAACAAGTATTGTGTGGAGCAGCGTGCGAGGCGGCGACCAATACGAAGTGCAGATTGCCGAAGACGCGTCCTTCCAGAATCTTATCCATGTCCACATCGTCCGCGATCCGGGGGCATTGTTCCTGCCATTGAGCTATAACACCACGCTCCGCTGGAGAGTACGTGCGTTGAATCAGACACATACTGGGCCTTGGTCAACAACTGCAACGTTCATTACAACACGCTCCTGCGCCGGAACGGCATTGCAGTTCAACGGAACTGATGCAAAGGCCACTGACGCATCCTTTGCGTGGAATGGAGGTCCGGTAACCGTCGAATATTGGACATACGTTAAGCGAGCAGATCGCAAGACGAGTTCAACCTTTATGATCGGGGCCTCTGACAACGGTGCAAACAGATTCCAAGCACACGTTCCTTGGGAAGATGGTGTTGTGTATTGGGACTACGGATCTGTGAGTGATAAGGGGCGTATTTCAACGACATTCGGCCCATACTTTGATCAGTGGGTGCACGTTGCACTCGTCAGCGATGGATCCTCGTTCAAGGCCATCTACTTCAATGGACAACTTGCGGCTTCTGCCAATGAGGCCGGACAGCCCACCGGACTGACCGAGCTTACTATCGGTGCAATGAAGAATAACCAATTCTTCAAAGGACTCGTAGATGAGTTCCGCATCTGGAATGTGGCACGTTCGGCAGATGAGATACGATCAACAATGTTCCGCAGACTGCCCCCTCCAAGTGAGAACGCAAAGATCGTTGGATACTGGCGCTTTGACGAGGGTACGGGCAACACAGCAAAAGACGCGGTCAGGAATCGACAGCTCTTGCTAACAACCACAACAGAGTGGACGGCAAGTGGGGCAACGATTGCGTGCGAAGACGTATCACCACTCGCCTCGCCAACATTCCTTGCCGGCGTTGGTTCGGCACCTCGTCAGCGAGACCATCGCAATCAGATTGTGTGGTCTCCCGTGAATGCTCAACGCGGCAATGTGTGGTACGACGTAGAGGTGGCCGATGCTCGAGGGGCATCCATCATTACATCGGCCAACAATGTAACCGCCTCATCATTACAAAAGGTTGAGTACGACCTTGGTGAGCTTCCTGCTGATTCAACAATGAACGTTCGGGTGCGAGCTCGATCGGCCTA
>CALMZQ010000130.1 GCA_937870915.1 uncultured Ignavibacteria bacterium | reverse complement strand
GCACTCCATGACGGGGGTAGAACATATGTCCTACCCATTTATTTGTTACTGCTTGCTTCCTGTTGTCAAAGAACACCAGCGTTTCCACCGTTCCCCTTGCTCCGTTTCGTTCGGCGCGGGGGGAACGACAAACATAAGGGTAACGACTGACTCCACCAAACAGGGGGTGGAAAAAACTTAAGGGGCGTGGGGTCTAAGCCGCTACGTCACGTTCCGATACGCTGGGCGCACGTAGGAAGAACACCCGGAAGAACACTATCTCGGGTATCATCAACAGAACGAGTGAAAGTGTGTCCGATGTAAACACATCTCCAGGCTGCGCAGCCTGTGGCATAAGGATTCTAGCAATGGGTCCGGTTACGGCCCAAAGGATCGTGAACACCAAACCACACGTGGCTACAGCTAAAAACCCTCCCTTGAGTCCGTCACGCTGCCACCGCATCGTAAAGGCATAGAGAATGCCTACGATATGCAAGTGGTAGATGAGGAGATCGATCATACAGGTGGGCTACTTGAGTTCTTGAACTGGCTTTAAGGGATGCAAAAATGCAACAAATGTCAACAGCCGATGCAGACAGACCTCGGGAACGCCTGATACGCCATGGTTCGCAAGCGCTTAGCACGCAAGAACTGCTCGCCCTGCTCATCAATGTGGGTACGCCGGGCGTCTCTGCGGCAGAAATCGCCAACGATGTACTGAAACGGTTCCCAACTCTTACAGACCTTGCCGGACGGGACGTGGCAGAACTCCGGGCTATCCATGGCATGGGAACGGCAAAGGCAGCAACACTCTGCGCTGCCTTTGAATTGGCCCACCGAATTCAAGCCGAACCATTCACAGACCGCACGATGATCACTTCTCCAGCGGTGCTGGCCAAACTCATGGCACCTCGCATGCGACACCTTCGCACGGAGTGCTTTCATGTGGTACTGCTGAATTCAGCCAACCAGGTGATGCGAGATGTTGCGGTAAGCGACGGCTCCCTCAATGCCGTGCTGATCCACCCCCGCGAGGTGTTTCGCTTGGCTATTGCCGAGAATTGTGCTGCCGTGATCCTCGTACACAACCACCCATCGGGGAATACGGAGCCGTCGAAGGAGGACATCACAATCACCCGACAACTTGTTGATGCCGGACGCATCGTCGATATTCGTGTGCTGGATCACATCATCATTGGTGGTGATGCATACACCTCACTCGCTGAACGACATTTGATGTAATGTAAGAGTAGCAACATTCATGGCTAAACAGATCAACGACCCCGGCTTCGGGATCAAACTCGGCGGTACGGGTCGCATCGTAAAGAGAGATGGTTCTCTGAATGTTGGTCGCACGGGCGATAGATTCCACTGGTCGGATCTCTACCACGCCGCGCTCATGTGGTCGTGGACAAAGTACCTCGGCCTTACGCTAGTCCTCTACATTGTTGTTAACGCCGTCTTTGGCACATTCTACATGCTCATCGGCACAAACCAGATTCTCAACGCCACCAACGGCGATTGGTGGATGGAACTCTCCGATGCAATGTTCTTCAGCGCACAGACACTCACCACGGTAGGATATGGGAACCTTGCGCCTGGTTCGCCCCTTGTTAGTGCGATAGCTTCTCTGGAAGCTCTGGCCGGACTTTTCATCTTTGGAATCTTCACGGGCATTTCATTTGGTAGGTTCTCGCGCATCAAGCCACGAATAACGTTCGCCGACAAAGCGGTTCTAGGACCTCATCGCGACGGATACAACGCATTCATGTGTAGACTGGTGAATGAGCGTTCGAGCGTTGTGATGGACAGCACAGCAAGTTTGATCATGGTGATGCAGGATCCGAATGAATCACAACACAACAGACGCTACTATCAACTCAACCTCGACATCCCACATATCAGTTCACTTGCGATTAATTGGACGCTTGTTCATACGATCACATCTGACAGCCCCCTCTCCGGACTTCGCCTCTCAGATCTGGTGCAACGTAACGCTGAGTTCCTAGTGATCCTCACCGCGTTCGACGATACGGTTGGACAACAGTTCTATTCACGATACTCCTACAGACCTCAAGAGATCTTGGAGGGGGCGAAGTATGTTTCCATGTTCGAAACGCTCGACTCAGGCGATGTGACGGTCCATGTGGACCGCGTGCACGACACAACTCCAATGGAACTCTATCCGCTAGCAACCATTCAGGCACCGCTGGACGAACCGCCAAGCCCCCTCTAGAGCGGTAGTGGCGAGAGACGTACATCGTCCACAAACACTTCGCAGGCCTGCGATGTTGCGGAGATCCCAACTTCAATGTTGTTCTGTATCGCGATAGAGAGAGGCAATGTTGGTGCATCAACGTCCAACACTCGTATTCCATCCTGCCAAAGCTCAATGCGACCGTTCTCTTCATGAAAGACAAAGTGGACCTTTACCTTTATCCACTTGCCAATCGGGATGGGTATTGGTGTTGCCTGACGGAACATGAGCTTGTTCCCGAACTTATTTTCTATGGCAAGTGCTCCCCCGCTGATGATAATGCGAGGTCCGGGCGACTGATCGATCCATCCGCTCTCAAAGTCTGCGATACTATATGGTAGTTGCGAACGGAAAAAGTACCGCGCCTCATACCACAACTCACTACCCCGTTTGAAAAACGCTGTTGTACTCTCTATTGATGACTTTGAAGTTACCATTCCGATCGATGGCGCTACGGCAGTGAACTTCACAACTGTATTGGCCGTGTTCGTTGGGTCGGGCACAAGGTCAATCCTATTGTCACGGAACGTGCACGTTCCATCAAGAATACACGTTCGCAAGGCTATATAGTCACTGACTGAGGGTGCAAGGGGGCTTTGCAACGTCATCGTATTCCAGTAGCGGTCCGCGTGCTGGGGAGATTGAATAAACACGCTGGTAAACGTGTCATACCGATCCCATGATTCGATGAATGTATTCCTAGCCGGAAAGAGACCCTGCGGGGTTTTGTAGTAAACGGTATCCCCTCTCCGCTCATAATTCGCTGCTTCAAATCCGGGTTCGAAGTATTTCAGAACTTGCTCGCAACCGCTGCCCACGTTCTTGTAGACATATCCGTCTCTAGCAATGGTGTAGGTGACACCATCAACATCTGTGATGGTAGATAGGATGTCCTTTTCGTCTGGACAACCGGCAGGATTCACAGCTGATCCCTCGCAAGAGACAATGCTCCACGATGCCAAACACACCATTGCAATGAGAACGATGCTCCGAGCCGTAAGTTTGGACTTCATAGAGAACTCAATCACATGATGAAATACGTGACGAAGGCCGTCATCTTTACCGTCACCGTCTTGGTGTCGTACCTGCTCACGGGCCTACTCGAAGACCGACTCCTGCAAGAAACTGAACGCTTCAGACCGATCACCTCCACGTGGCTTGGTATGGGCATCATCGTCCTGATTTTTGTTCCGGTCTTTGCCTACACAGAACGTGCAACAGAAGCAGTGGTCAAAATAAGCATGCAGCAAACCAGGAGCGGAGCTGGCCGCGTAATTGGTGTGATCTTCTTCATCATCTTGGTTTTTGCAGTGCTCTTTGCCCTCTACCTCGACAAATGGTTCGGTCTTTCGATCGGAGATGTGCTCTGATGAACTTCAACGATTATTACAAGGAACTCGAGATCGAACGTACGGCCTCGGATGAAGAGATTAAAAAAGCCTTTCGCAAACTTGCGCGACAGTATCACCCCGACACCAACCCTGATAAGGCAGGTGCTGAGGAGAAATTCAAGCGCATCAGTGAGGCCTACGAGGTTTTATCCGACAAAACAAAACGTGCCAAATACGATCAGCTCTCCTCTCAAACTTCGGCCTATCAACGCGGTGGTAGAACTCGTCCGGGAGGGCCACAGGTTTCCATGGACGACGTTGGAGATATGTTCTCCGGCACCTCTTTTGGAGATCTCCTCTCTGAACTATTCGGCGGAGGGGGCGGTCGCACAACACGCACGCGAAGCACGCAACCACGTCCGGCTCCTCCAAAAGTATATGCCATAACACTTACTCTGGCAGAAGCATTTACCGGTGTCTCAAAACGATTTGCAATCGACGGCACAAAGGTGGATGTGACCTTCAAACCGGGCGTTGCCTCTGGTCAGCGTCTACGTATTCCAAACGGCGAGATGGAGGTGACCATAGAGCCCCATTCACGTTTTGAACGCAGGGGCAACGATCTGCATGTAAAGGAGAGTATTCCGCTAACAACTGCACTCCTTGGTGAAAAACATCCGGTTGCCACATTGAAGGGAACCATTGCACTCACCATTCCTCCGGGAACACAGAACGGCAAGGTCCTTAGGATTAAGGGGCAGGGCATGCCGGTGTATGGGGTGGAGAATTCGCGAGGAGACCTGTATGTTGAGCTTTCGGTGACTATTCCAACACCATTAACCGATGAACAACGAGAGCTGGCAGAGAAGCTTCGTGATCTCGGCTTGTGATCAGGTAACACATGACACGGATCAGCTTCCACAACGTCAGCAAATCGTATGACACCGTGCATCCGCTACGCGATGTGTCTTTCACCATCGAACCGGGCGAGTTCTTTGTCTTGGTAGGTCCATCCGGCTGCGGAAAGAGCACCTTGCTGCGCATGATCGCCGGACTAGAGTCTGTTACAAGCGGTACCGTAAGCTTCGACGAAGATGTGATGAATGACGTTGAGCCGCGTCAACGAGACGTAGGCATGGTCTTTCAGAACTATGCCTTGTATCCGCACCTCACAGTGTTTGAAAACCTTGCCTTCCCTCTGGCAATTCGTAAAGAGCCAAAGGAGAAAATCACTGCTCGTGTACGGGAAGTAGCCTCGATGTTAAGCCTAGAGTCTATGCTTGACCGAAGGCCGAAACAACTCTCTGGCGGACAACGTCAGCGTGTTGCTGTTGGGCGCGCCATCATCCGTCAGCCACGCGTGTTCTTGTTCGATGAGCCACTCTCCAATCTCGATGCTCAACTTCGTGCACATATGCGCACAGAGATCCGATCATTGCAACGGGCTCTGGGTGTTACAACAGTCTACGTTACACATGACCAGGTAGAGGCCATGACGATGAGCGACCGCATGGCTATTCTGAACGACGGAATTCTTCAACAAGTAGGCACACCCTCAGAGATCTACGATAGGCCGGCAACTCCGTTCGTTGCTTCGTTCACCGGCAGTCCATCAATGAATCTCATACCGTACAACGGTAGGACGCTGGGCGTCCGCCCGGAGAAGATAGAGCTTGCCCCGTCACCAAACTCCATTGCTCTCCATGTGCTCGTAACAGCCGTAGAGTTCATTGGGCACGAATGGCTGATCCACGCAACTGTGGATGACACTGTGATCATTATGCGCTCACAGGAACAAGGGGCTCACCAGCCCGGACATCACGCCAATTGGTATGTCCCGGAGACGGCGGCACGTTGGTTCTAAAACACAGAAGCATGCATGTCCACGAAACGATCATGCGTGGTGAATCCGGCTGCACGTTTTACCGAACCCGAAGTCATGATCATTACGCAACACGCATGCCCTGGTAGTGTGTGTCACCAAGCATAACAACACCGATACTCTTGAGAAGTTTCCGAGAGTTCAGAATTAGATCGTATTTCCTCCACCACCAACGCCGGGTGTTTGCCGTGGTCTAGGCCCCTTATAGTCGTTGATGCGGTATGACAGATTGAGACTCACCAGTGGATAGTCTCGCCTGTTCAAGAGGTCGGTTGAGAAGCCCGGGCCGGACACACTGCCGCCATACTGCGCGCTGTTGAAAATGTCCATCCAGTTCAAACCAACGGTAAGATGCTGCTCCTTGAACTCGCGGTTCATCGACAGACTAAACATGGAGAACTGCATTCGCTCCCCTTGTGGGATCACTTGCGGAGCTGTATAGTCAAAGAAGACCTGACTCTTGATGTCAAGTGGCAATGTTGCGTTTGCGATCACACGCGCATTCCAGCCATACCCTGTGCTTTCATAGGTTTGACCCTTAAACGTTCCGCCGGCTTCTTGATAATAATAGCTCAGTTCGCTGTTAACACTAAGCCAAGGGGCGAGGGAGAGATTGGCAGATCCTGATACTCCGTAGGAAATGCCCTGACCAAAGTTATATGGGCGCTCCAACAGCACGCCTGGTTTTACCTCCTCCCTGAATCGCAGGTTAATCATATTCTCAGTTAGCCTATAGAACGCTTCTACGTTCACCACCGATGCGTCGATATACTGCAACACGCCAAATTGGAGTGAATTGATGTAGGCAGGCATTAGGGCCGCATTGCCCGTCCTCCAATACAGTGAATCAGTCACATCGAGATAGGGATTTAGTTGCGGGCCCGACGGACGATTGATACGTCGCGAATAGGAGAGCTGCAGACTCTGCTCGGGTGTGAAGGAATAGCTCGCACTCATGCTTGGGAAGAGATTCCCAAATGATCGGTCAAAGTTCTGGGCAGGTGTATCCCTATTCTCAAACTGATTTCGAGTGTGTTCTCCACGCAAGCCAATGCGTACATTAAGATCGCCGAATTGTTCAGAAGCATCTACATAAGCTGCATACACATCATCGTAGTGCTTAGCCCCATTGGACAGTGCAACCGCTGGGACGAATACATTGTTTACTGCATCTAACTCCGAGAAGTTGAATTCAGAATCGATGAATTGCAGTGTTGCATCTACGCCCATACCGATACGAAGAGACGACGTGATCGGCCACGAATAGTCAGCGAGTGCCTCGAAGTAGGACCCAATACCAACTGTTTGCGACCTTCTACCGGTGGCCGCACCAATAGGCTCTCCCGTGGATGTTGTTGGTGTGGTTACTAACGTATTGGTGATATCGTAGTTGTCCGGATAGAAATACACGTTGGCAACTAGGTCGTGATCCTTTGGACCCACATGCATCGTATAGGTCCCCGTGAATCCGAGCGTATTATTCGGCCCCCCACTTGTCTGGTCCATAGAGCTATGCGAGGGGGCCAACCCATCGGTACTGGTGAAGGAGTTCAACCAGGGATCTTGGTTGGTTCCATTGTTGGCCCGTGCTTCAGCACTGATCGTAAGACTATGCACACTGTCAAACGTGATATCGGAGCCTAGCCTGAGTCCGTATGAATGATTGTTGTTATGTGATGTACCGGTGCGAAGAAGCCCCGTTCCGTCATCGAAGGTACTTTCCACATTTCTGTATCTGCGCTGCCTGGCCAAATAGAAATCGGCTCCTCCAAAGAAGTTCACACCATCGTTGCGTGAGTTCATGGTTGTGGAGCCGCTATAGTTGTCGTAGATGCCAAGGTTAAGGTCCACAATTCCGTTAAATCCGGATTTCCGCTGTTTCTTTAACACGATATTCAGGATACCACCCTGCCCCTGTGCATCGTACTTCGATCCTGGATTCGTTACTACCTCAACCTTCTCCAACACTCCTGCCGGAAGAGTTTTCAATATCTGATTTGCATTCCCATACGCCGATAGAGGTTTCCCGTCGATCATGATATTCACGCCCTGCATTCCCTGTACGGTTACGTTTCCCTCGAGATCAACATTCACCGTAGGAACTTGCTTCAACACGTCCAATGCATTGCCCCCTGCCGTTGTAATGGACTCAGTGACATTGAAGATCTTCTTACCGTCTTGATATTCAACGAGGGGGCGTTCTGCTGTCACTTCCACCACGTTTGTCGTAGTGGACTCCAAAGCAACTACTCCGACATCGATGGTATCACTTCCCGTATTTGTCATAAGATCCTCAAGAGCACGATATGCCGCGTGGTGTCCGGCATAAGAAACTCGCAGAAGATGATCCAATCCTTCAACATCGGTGATCATAAAACTCCCGTCCTTCTTGGCCACCACTCCCTTACGGACCGAGGAGTCCTGAGGGTTGAGCATTGCCACGTTTGCCATGGCCATTCGGGATGAGTCTCGGGCACTCACAACAAGCCCCTTCACAACATATGTTCTGTCATCAGTTTCTGGAGGGGCAAGGAGCCCGATCAAACACGAGACAAGTACCAGAGACATTGCAGCACTCCTGAATTATTGGATTCAGGCGGTACGGCACGTCCTACAGAAGGTTGCAAGAGGACGCTGATATTCGTCCGCACGGATTGCACTTCATGCTATACGTTAATGCGTTAAGTTCGGCTGCAATACCATCGTTGAGGAATGAGCAATGTCACCAAATAATAGAAGGCCCACGCACCCCGGGGAAGTTCTACTCGAGGAGTTTCTGATTCCTATGTCCATGACACAGGTGGAGCTCGCAGAGAAACTCGGTGTCTCGATTCAGCGAATCAACACGATCATCAATGGCAAGCGAGCCGTGTCTGCCGAAACGGCCATTCTTCTTGCACGAGCGTTCAAAAACTCGCCGCACTTTTGGATGAATCTGCAGATATCGTGCGACCTCTACGACGCACAACTACGTCTGAATAAGGCTGCCTAGTCGTTTAAGGCTTCACGAATAGCGAACGCTCAAGCGACTGTTCTCCGACACATGTGATCGAATAAACGCCGGGAACAAGATTTGCTACATCGAATCGATTGTCTCCTGTTTGGGCAGCATGCACAGCGTATGTGCATCCGTTGAGGTCACGGATCGTGAGTGTTGCAGGAGCCCCCTTCCATGGATAGTGGAGGACACCATCCACAGCGATCTGATGTATGGTGGAAGTGGATCGATGTTCATCAACAGCCGTTACGCTGGGGATGCGAAGTATGCCAACGCCAACATCGGTGGAGATGAGAAGGGTGCCATCTCTACGGAGTAAGATGTTGTTGACCTGTGTAGTTCCTAACTCGGGAACATCTACTACGTCCCAATTCTCGCCATCATCGAATGAAACAACAACGTTACCGGAGTACATCGTTGCAACGATTGCGCCGTTAGCAACCTGCACAATATTTGGCTCCATATCGGGATATGGAATATTGGAGCGGAAGTCTCGGGCAACGATGGTCCATTGTGCTCCATTGTCTACACTACGAAGGAGTGCGGCAGATTCCACGAGCGGCGAAACCGGATCGTTGACCACTCGTGCGCAGTGGGCAAGGACATTCCCGGACGGAAGAGTGAACAGCATTGTTGCGTGCGTCATCCCTTCCGGCAGAGAATCTGTCCATCTCCAGGTGTCGCCGTCATCAGTGCTCTTCGTGATCCCACCTTGCTTGAGGATCCCTCGCACGCCTGCAGGATCTACGGTGTCAACACCACGGATAGCACACAGGAGATCTCCGTTCACGAGTCGGGCAACATCACTTACCTTTCCGCGCTGTGAAGGTCTGACCTCTGTGAGTCCTGCCGGGACGTAGATCCACTCGCGCTTGTTGGTAAAAGACAACCAAAGGGAATCATTACCGGCTGCCAGCATATCATCGGTGAGTCGACGCATGAACGTGGCCCGACGTGGAAGAACAGTATCCACAAACGCACACGTGGTTGGGTCGAGCTTCAGCAGCATCGCACCCGGCACAAGCACATCATCCTCATCCATGAACATCATAGGCTTACGTTCCAGAACGCGTTCATGCCCCGTTGTCAGGTATTGCATTCGCTCCTTCCACTGGTCGTCCTCCTTGCGGAGCAGATGGTCGAACCCTGACTGAAGAAGCAGTTCTCCGCTCTCGGTCTGAACTGCGCTCGACATCGGCAGAAATGCCGGTTCAAGATCCTTTACGTCGATAGAGTCGCTGAGGATCCACGTCGACCCAAGATCAAGCGTTCGCACAACCTCTCTGAACTTTGGAGGTTGGTCTGTGATCATAAACAGCCCCTTATCACCCATGTAGGTAAGGGGCGAGGAATTGTTGTAAAGCACTGGCGAACGACGATACCGTGTGGTGTTGATCGTTGACGTGCCACGTACAAGATCGAACTCTTCCATGATCCAGGTGTCCGCTGCATCTCTCCAAACGGCAAGTACTCGGTTGCCATACTTTGAGGCCAGATCAAGTGCAAGTTGCCTTCCCGTTGACGAGACGTTCACACATGAGAGTCGTCGGATCGATCCTGTTCGTGGCTGGATCTCATAGGTACATCCGGCACTATCGAACACATAGGCAGTGCTGTCAGTGATGGCTACTGCTGATAGAATACTGTGGTCGGTTACGGTGACGGCGCTATCAACGTGGACCATGTAGGCAAGTCGACCGTTCATTGATCCAACTACGGAAGCTCCCAACTCCACTGCCCCGTCAAGCTCTGTAGGGACGGACGTAGTGCTCCACACCGTATCCGTGCGCACATCACAACGATACCAATGCGTCCTGCCCGACCAATAGATGATGTAGGGGGCTGCCTGATGCCACACGAACGAGACCACGCCACTATCAAGCGGTTGCATCGGAAACGGTCGCCACGTTATGCCAAGATCTGCGCTGAGAAGTTTGCTGGTACCGCCACTGTTCACACTCGAATCAAAGGCCGTGATGTAATGAGGCTCTATGAACTCAACGATACCATTGTGAATTCCCTCCTTCAGAACACGCGGATCCTCTGTGAGCTTCCGCCATGTTTCACCACCGTCCGAAGACACAACCGCCACGCGCTGATTGAACGGCGTTTGACCATGATAGAGATACGTGCCGTCGGCCAAGACGATAAGGTTGGCATTCTTCCCCACCACATCGGTGTAGATAGAATATTCACCACTCCACGTCCTACCCCCATCTTCAGACATCAACGTTGTGCCGCGCTTCCATCCCAGCGTGAAGATTCGGTGGCGTACAACATCTTCCACAACGCGAGACGTACCCACCTGCCACCCTATCGGCATACGAGGCAACCTCACGATCCAGTCAACGGACTGTGCAACGACATTCCCGTACATGCTGCACACAACAGCAACCACAAAGAGCATTTTCATCATTGTTGCCATCGTCCACCTCTCTGTAGTCACTACGTCACAACGTCATAGTTGTCACAACGTCATTGTTGTCATAACGTCATAATTGTCATAACGTCACTACGTCATTACGTCATTACGTCATTAGTCATTAGTCATTAGTCATCTGTCATTGCTTCATCACCAGCCGTGCCTTACCGCCTTCAACAACGATGTACATCCCACCATCCAGATTAGCCACATCGAACGCCCCCTCTCCACCAGTCACGTATTGACCAATTGTTGTAAAGGCCTTCCAGCAATCCGTTGTTGACGTTGTAGGTGTCTCATTCACAGAAACCGATGGATCAAGGAATACCACTCCGACGTGTGCTTTATTCGTTGAGTCGTACCAGTTCACACCAAGAGCAATGTTATCACGGTCTCTTGCGGCAACTGCCTCAATTCGCAATGTGTCAGGTGCTACGTAGTAGCCGTACTTGGTAGCTCCATATCGATCAGCAAACGATACTCGATACTTGGCTCCTTCTGCATGCTTTGAAAGGATCACATGACCACCATCGGCCATAGCAAAGTATTCTTCAATGAAACCGGCTCTTACAACTCTACTGAACGTAGCTCCCATATCGGTGGACCACGAGATTCCAACTATTTGATGGTAAGCGGCAGTATCTCGTTCATATAGGTAGAAAGTACCGGTGTGTCCAATTTCGAAGGACGAAGTCCATTTGTAGAAAGGAACTCGTAGTCCGACACTTTCGGAAGTGCATGTCCTCTCAATGAAAGCACTATCGTTGCCTACCCTTCTCGCTATGATCGGGCCCAAACCAACAATCTCACCATCAACGGACTGTGTCCCCCGGACCTCTCCAGTATGTATATCAACCAGAGTCGACACCCCTCCGTTCCACGTGCCGACTAGCGCTCGCCTCGAATCGCAAACATAGAACACTCGCGGATACACCTCGGAAACGAAGATCGAGTCAGATGCCATATCAAGAACTCCGACTCGCGTAGGGCGCGCGGCATCATGCTGGTCATCTAGTTGAAAGACGACCGTGTCGTTAAGAACGGTAAGTCTTGAGAACATCGTTCCCGGCTCATTCTCGTTGTTCCCATTTGAAAATGTTCCAAGATGCCTTACCGTTCCATCTTGATACACGCGATGTATCCGAGCAAACCAACGGGTGTGTTTAAATCCGCCCCAGGTCCACCAATCATACAGATGGTCAGAGAAGAGGACAACCGAGCCGTCAGGTGCTGGAACTAGTCCCCGCACAAACGTTAGGGTGGATAAGGTGTCCGGTATCTCTACAGTCCTCCACTGGGCAGACAGACTCCCGTACATGCTGCACACAACAGCAACCACAAAGAGTATTTTCATCATTGTTGCCATCGTCCACCTCTCTGTAGTCACTACGTCACAACGTCATAGTTGTCATAACGTCATAAGAGTCATTTCGTCACTTGTCATTTGTCATAACTGTCATTCCGTCATTTGTCATTTGTCATTCGTCATTTGTCATTAGTAATTATAGAATCCCTTCCCGCTCTTCCTCCCCAAATGTCCTGCAGCAACCATCTTGCGGAGCAGCGGGCACGGACGATACTTGGAATCACCAAGTCCATTGTGCAGTACCTCCATGATGGACAAGCATACATCAAGACCAATGAAGTCAGCAAGTGTGAGGGGGCCCATTGGATGTGCCATACCAAGCTTCATCACGGTATCGATATCTTCTACGGAGGCAATTCCTTCCATCACACAATACACAGCTTCGTTGATCATCGGCATCAGAATGCGATTGGAGATGAAGCCGGGATAGTCTTGCACTTCCACCGGCACCTTGCCCATCTTCTCCGCAAGAGCCTTGATGAGTGCATATGTTTCATCGCTCGTGGCAAGTCCACGGATGATCTCACAGAGCTTCATCACAGGGACCGGATTGAAGAAGTGCATGCCGATGAATTTGTCGGCGCGAGTTGTGCCCCCTGCCAATTCCGTGATCGAGATAGAAGATGTATTCGATGCGAGAATCGCATGAGGCGCACATACTCTATCAAGCGTAGCAAAGATCTGTTGCTTGATCTCGAGACGCTCACTTGCGGCCTCGATCACCAAGTCTGCATTTGCAGCACCGGCATCGAGAGACGTATTTGTGGTGATGCGAGACAGTGTCTCTGCCATAACTTCAGCTGAGATTGTTTCCTTCTTGACCTGACGCTCCAAGTTTGTGGTGATGGTCTTGATAGCCCGCTCAAGGGCTGCATCGTTTACATCTACCAGAGTAACTGAGTAACCACTTTGCGCTGCAACATGTGCAATTCCATTGCCCATCGTGCCGCCGCCAATAACCGTGATGTTCTGAACAGACATTTCATTTCCTTAATGGTGTGAACGTCAAAATTAACGCCCTTCGGCGTATGTTCACGGTGCTGAACGGTTCAAAATATGCGAGGGGGCTCCATGCCTACTGACAACAACGATCCAGTGCTGCCAAATGAGGTCCACGTAGAGCGCGAGAAAACCAAACGTACGTTGATTGTTGCCTCTGCTATAACGGTCGTTGGCGTGCTAGCCACTGTTCTCTTCTTTCAGAACGTAACTAACCGCGGCGGCACGTTGAAAGTCACGGATAAGGGCGTGGAAGTAACACTAGAACAACCCATCACCACACAGCTCGGTACGTCATCAGAGAGCGTAAAGGCGTTTGGTGATAGTGTGTCTCTAACGACGGGTACCATCTCCGACAGTGCGCTTAAGACTATTCCGGGCGTAAAGACTGATGGTGCATTCTCGGGACAGAACTTCATCGACACGGCATCGGGATTTGTGCTATCGAGTGACAGGCCTTCTGCCTGGACGGTAGAGCGCATGCAGGATGGTATGCAGAGGCTTTCAGCCAATGATGGCAGCGAGATCACCGTTAAGATGGAAGCAGCGTCTCGTACGAACGACCTAGACCGACTTGTACACAGACTGCTTGATTCTCTCCAACGGTCCGGAACCAAGGCTACATCACGAATTGACTCTGCTTCGAAGACGGCCATGATTTGGTATCGCGATCCAATCACGCAACAAACGGTGTGCGTAAAGTACGTGCAGGCAAACAACACGATCTACACAGCAAGGGCAACAACCAAGGATCCATCGTCTGTGAACAGTCTCGTGAGGAGCGTGAGCGGATTCACGATCATCGACAAACCTATCGCACTGAAGCCGACGGTGAAGAGCCCGCGTTTGATCGTACCAAGTACCAGACGCCTGCCGCGATAAATGGCAAGCTGAGGATCTGCCCCATATCTATGGGGAGGGATGCCTCAAATTCTACTTGGTGCTCCTTGAGGAATTCTACGAGGAACCGTCCGGTGAAGAGTACAACGAGGAAGATGCCGAACAAGCGTCCCGGTGTAGCTGTGGCAACTCCCTTGCGATACAGTAGCCACAGACCAAGGAAGATCACAAGGCACAGCACAGCCTCATAGACCTGTGCCGGATGACGCCATACAGGAAGCACGTCATTCAGTTTAAACCAGAATGCCCACGGCACATCTGTTGGACGCCCAACGATCTCTGAGTTGAAAAGATTACCGATTCGGATACACATCCCCGAGAGGGCAGCTACAATAGCGAGTCTATCTAAGAGCCACGTCATCGAATACCCGCGACGCTTGCGATGGAACAACCACAAGCCTGTGATGATGCCCAAGGCACCGCCATGGCTGGCTAGTCCGCCATGCCAAATGGCGAAGAGTTCAAATGGGTTGTTCAACACAATCTCCGGCTCATAGAAGAGCACGTGGCCTAAGCGCGCGCCCAATATCGTGCCGGCGATCATATAGATCGTAAGGAGATCGAGATCCTTGAGCTCCTTCTTCTCCGTGAGGAAGATCTTCTTCATCACTTGGTAGCTCAATAGAAAGGCAGTTGCAAAGAGGACACCGTACCAGCGCGGAGATAGCGGGCCGAGTGTGAAGATCGTTGGGTCAACATTCCATTCTATCATAGATGCGAATGTAAACAGAAAGCGCCCGACGAAAGGTCGGGCGCTTGATCAAATTCTATGTACACGGCAACTATTCGCCGAGTTCAGCATCGATAAGTGGCGTTTCGATCTTCACCTGAACCGTACGATTGAAGAAACGTCCTTCAGGAAGTTCATTCGAGTATAGCGGTTCTTCTTCGCCGGTACCACGTGTGTTGAGTTCCTTAAAGTCCGATGTGCGCTTCTTGATGAAGTTCTCAGCCGTGCGGGCACGGTCTTCAGAGAGCTTCTTATTGCGCGTATCCAGACCAACAACGTCCGTGTGACCGTCAATGCTGATCACAGAGGACTTCTTCACGCGTGGGAATACCCACGTAGACATGATACGCTCGTTGAGTTCGCCGGCTTCCGGTGAGTCAAACTTGAAGAGGATCAGGTTGTACTTTTCAAGGGTTGATTCTGCGCCCTTGTCAACTCCGATCGACTTTGACGAGATACGCTTAACGGGAATCGTAACTGTGTCCGACTTACATTCTTGGCCGTTCTTTGAGGTTACAACGAGAACTGCCTTGTAAGGGTTGAGGTTAATCTCAGCTGTTCCTGCCGCACCCTTTTCAAGCGGATACTCCATGTCCGTATTGGTCCAATCCCATTGCTTGGATGGATCTGTTGTTCCAACTTCCTTCAGCACGTTCCATGGACGATCATTACGGAACACTTCGATGCGGCGGGAAGCAACAATGCCGGCATCAATGCCGTTCTTCATTATCCACGTCATCTGGTCAGGATCTGGAGAAACGGTTGGGTCATTGTCCAAGATTGGGCGTTGAACCTCCCAGAGATCGTCTGCTGTACCGCCAGAGAAGCGAAGCTCTGTACGGCGGTTTTCAACGATACCAAAGGTGTCGTTTGGATTAGAACGTAGTTCCGGCCAGCCACGAGCAGTTACCTTCATGCGGTCTTCGGAGATACCCCATACATTCTTGAGGTAGTCATAGACGAGTTGAGCACGTTCTTTTGGAAGTGACGAGTTTTTGTCCTCGTTCTTTTCGTCAACGCAACCAACCAACTCAACTTTAACATTCGGGTACTTCTTTAGACGGTAGCCGAAGATGTTAAGCACATGGTAATACTTGTCGAGTGTACCACCCGGTAGGAGCTCATCATTGAAGCCATTCGTCTGCGAAGATGTGAGCAGCTTGTAGCGACTAGGCATAGCGCTGCTATTCAAGTCGAAGAACACGTATGGCAGCATTGGATAGAGCTGGATCGTTGCACGCTCTTCCATCACAAGACCCTTGAACGAGTTGTTCAGCTTCTTAGCCCAACGCGAGAATTCCATTTCTGCGCTCAGGACCGGACGCTGACCAAGGGTAATGGTCTTACGGATCTCTGTCTGTTGATTCGCTTCCGAGGCATTTGTTGTCTTGCCCGGATCCTTCACATTGATCATGATCGAACGCTCACCGTAATTCGGCGAGAACGCCGTTACTGTGAGGGTTGTGGAATCTTCGCGTGTTGCACCAGTTCCATAATCATCATTGCTAACAATGAGATTATTCTCTGTGCGTTGCTGATCGACACTGTCCTTTTGGGTACGTGCCGTTTTGTTATTGCGGAACGTTACGGTAGCCGGGATGTTTTGCCCCGTACACTCATCGATGACATTAACGATGACGTTCACAGCGCGGAAGTACGACGGAATGAAGGCCATAAAGACGTCGAGGTCTCCCTGGAATCCACTGATGTCTGTACGGCGTGAGGAGAAGTACAGCACGTCGCCAGAGGCTGGCAGCGAAATGAACTGCTCATCTTGATTCGTGTTGATTGGAGCAGGAAGTTGCTCTGGTTTCGACCACTTTTCCCGACCGTCGCGTTCCTTTTCGCCTGTCTTCTTTGTGCGATAGAAGTCCAATCCGCCCATGTTTGGGAGGAGACCATTCGATGCAAAGAAGAGTGTATAGCCGTCGGAACCAATGAACGGAGAAACTTCCTGCTTAGAGGTATTCACTTCAGGGCCCATGTTCTTGGCCGCTTTCCATTCACCGAGGTCATCATCCCAATCACAATACCAGATGTCGATATCGTCATCACCCTCGCCATCAGGGTTTGTTGGTGATGGGCGATTCGAAGAGAAGTACAGACGTGACTTGTCTGGAGTAATCGTTGGCTGTGAGTCCCAATATTCTGAGTTCACTGTACGACCAAGGTTACGTGGCTTTGACCAACGGTCTCCCTCGATCTCGGCAACGTAGATGTCGCAGTCACCAAGACCGTCCGGACGATTACATCCGGTGAAGTACAGTGTCTGACGATCGGCAGCGATCGAGGCAACCCCTTCGTTCATGATCGTATTCACGCCTGCATCGACAGTGTCGATGTTTACAGGCGATGAGAAGATCGTGTCGAGGTTGTTCTCCTTCTTCGCCGACCAGAAGTCGTGCGAGAAGTCGCCATCCTTCGTTACGCGACTACCTTGGCGGTTCGACACATAGTAGAGTGTCTTGCCATCAGCACTGATGGTTGGACCGTAGTCCAGACCTTTGTGGTTGATGACCTTTCCAAGGTTAAGGATCCGGATCTTCCTAGGATCCTCCAGGATGTCCCCGCGCGAATCTTCATCCGCCGATACAGTTGACTCTATGGTCACGCCAAAGAGATACAACTCCGAGTTCGATGCTGCGGCCTGACCTTGCGCAAACAGTAGTAAAGCGCCGACACAGACCGTCACCAATCGCTGCATCATACACATCCCGTCCTAATGATGATTTCGTCCCAACCACTTGGGTGTCCCGTTTCCGACAAACGTTGCCCGAGGCAACGGACGGAAAAAATAGGTAAATGTGGATAACCACCAAAGTATATCGTTACAGAATGTGTCGAATCTCAGCAGAAAATTGCAGCGATCGCACTGTAAAGCTGGTTCCCTGAGCACTTATAGAGGTCAAAGGGAAGAGATATTGGATGGTTGGACTTAAAAACATTTTTTTTGAAAGTCTGATCTCCATTCCAACTCCGGCCATGATTCCGAGCTGAAGTGCATTGAGGTCCGTAAACGGTCCGTTCTGCAACGTAACTGTAGTGCCCTCCCCACCAGGAAGGCTTACCGTGGCCACTTCTCCGTTTGGGAAGGTCACGGATTGGGTCTCTAGGGTCTTTGAATGGCTCAGTCCTGACGAAAAAACATACCCGACCGAGGCTCCGAGGCGTGCATAGAAGATGTCGAAGAAGTGATGCTTCACGTATGGCATCACCGTAACAACATTCAGATCTACCTGAGCTTCGTTCAAGAAAGTGATAGGCACTGTAAAGGCCCGCCCAGACGGGCTAGTCTGTACCACACCTTCCTCCTCGCGGAAACGTCCGGTTAGCCCCCTACTATCATAGCCAAGCGTTATACCCCAGGTAAACTCAGAGCGCGTGAGCCTCTCGAACATCAGTCCGGCAACAAATCCTGCGCCGGCACCACCATTAAATTCACAGTTGCAATCGGTGGTGAACGAACCACCTTGTGTAGTGGATCCAAAGCCGATGAAGGCCCCAACTTGACTATAGACAAGGCGCTTTCGGGCTGCAATGGGATCGCTATCCATCACGTTTACCTGGGCATGGAGGGCACCAGCAGCCAGGAAACAAACAAGGATCAGCAAAAGGGGCTGGTGGTTTCGGTTAGACATTGATGAAACTTATCATGGGTGTGAATCATTCGCAACTTGTCACAAAAGACAAACAACTCGTCATTTCGGTATACTTGTGGCCCTATGGCAGACCAACAAGCACCTCCAGAGGCCGCACGCGACGAGCAGGCCGCCCCTCGTGTCGAAGATTCTTCGACAACGATCTTTCAAACCGCTCGCGGCACTGCCGTGAAGCTCCTTAGTCGTTACGAGAACAGCGACTCCTACATCGACAAACTTCTTGATGGAGAGTTACGCCGTTCGGAGCTAGAGCCCGCAGACCGTGCACTAGTTACCGAACTTGTGAACGGAACTGTTCGGTGGCAATCCCGCCTTGATTGGGTTCTTACGGGTTTTTATCATGGCGAGTTTGCGAAATGCCTGCCCCTTGTAAAGAACTCGATGCGCATTGCCCTGTACCAGATGTTGTTTCTATCAAAAATCCCTGCACCGGCCGCTATCAACGAGTCAGTAGAGATCGTGAAGCGTATCAAGGGCGACAAACATGCCGGTATCGTGAATGGAGTGCTTCGGAACATCTTGCGGAATGTACAGACCATCCGATATCCGGACAGACAGGAGAACGAGGTACTGCACCTTTCCATCCACTACGCCCACCCACAATGGATCGTTAGGCGTTATGTGGATCGGTTTGGTGGAGAACAGGCAGAAGCTATCCTCTCGGCAAACAATCACCGCCCGATGTTAACGCTGCGGGTGAATACCATGCGGTCTTCGATGGAGGAGATTGAACGCCTTCTCACTGAAGCAGAGATCAAGTATGAAGTATCGCCCGTTCACCCCTCGAGCATCATGATCACGTCTTTACGCGACGTGCGAGCGCTTCCGTTGTTCCAGAATGGCCTTGTAACGGTCCAGGATGCCAGTGCAAGCCTCGCAGTGCAGCTAGCCCACCCTCAGCCGGGTATGATGGTGGTAGACCTCTGTGCGGCCCCGGGAGGCAAGGCGGTCCACGCCGCCGAGCTCATGAACAATATGGGAACGGTTATCGCTCTTGAGAAGTATGAGTCCAAACTTCGATTTATCGAGGAGAACGCTCAACGCTCAGGAATCTCCATCGTGGCCGCTTCACAAGGTGATGCACGTGAATATTCACAGAAGGAACAGGCAGACCTGGTTCTTGTGGACGCGCCGTGCACTGGGATGGGGACGTTATCCAAAAAGCCCGACATCAAATGGCGGCGGGATATCGACGATATTCGCAAGATGTCTGTGACCCAACGTGAGATCCTAGACCACGCCGCAACACTTGTAAAACCAGGTGGAGCTATTGTCTACAGCACGTGTACAATCGAACCTGAGGAAAACACCGGAGTGGTATCGTGGTTTCTTGAACGGCACCCAGAGTTTGCACTGGACCGTGCGGAGAATCATCTACCGGCAGAAGTCTGTGAAGATGGATTTCTTCAGACCTTTCCACACAAGCACAAAACCGACGGCGCTTTTGGCGCTCGCCTTGTACGCAAATCGTAACGCACTTTACACATCATCATCTATCGGGAGTTTTCATGAAACGAATCGGAATGGTTATCGCAGCAGCATCGGTCATCACCCTTGTTGGTTGCGGTAAGAAGGAAGAACCACAGCCAGTACCTCAAGAGATGCCAGCGCCTCCGGCGGTTGTGGACACAATGCCAAAGGTTGATACGTTGAAGTCGGTTGAAGAATCGAAGACAACCACAACAACAAAGAAGAAGACAACAACCACTGCCGTGCAAAAAAACCCAGACGGCACAGCTACGGGAGTTCAGACTCGTCCAAGTCGTACAGAGAAGAAGGAAGACGACGCGTCTTCAACACAGATCCGCAAGAGTCGCTAAAAGAAGCACGTACATCTAAAACGAAAAAAGGGCGTCCATTCGGACGCCCTTTTTATTTGTCTTCTCTGCATTCTTCTTAGCGTGCTTGTGCTTCGCGACGGCTTGTTTCGAAACGAATATGATTCTCAATACGCTGCTTAATGGCATATGGAAGATCTTTAACGTTTTGATACGAGATGTCAACGGAGATATTCGCGCCTGAGCCAGTGCCTTGGATGAAGGTACCGCCAATACGCTTAACGATGAGCTTGCCATACCAGTATGATACTGGTGACGTGCTCTCGTCCTTCCACGCAAGTGCATAACCCCAGCCCGTTGAACCACCGATGGAGCTCAGCTGATACATCAACTCAGTTGTTGGCACTGGATTCGTGTTGAGCGCTTCTGACTCATAGATCTCATCAAGTGAGTTGATCCCAGTATAGGTGCGGCCAGTATAGACCACCTTTGAAGACTGACCGTTCGGGAACTTGTAAGCATTGTCAACATAGGCAGACTGACCAGGCGAACCGATGCGCGGATCAGTTGGATTGAACTTATCGTCGAAGCAAACATCCCAATCGCCACCATTAGCGATCTTGAGAACGGCTGGACCGCCAGTGCGGAAGATGCCGAGGCCGCTACCCTCAGTTGCGTTAAGCGAAGAATAGAGCTTGAATGTTCCCGTGCCACGCTGTGCAGGTGCCCAGTCAATTGCATTCGAAGCATCAGAACGTGTTGTGTCGTTCAGCGCATGCACCATGCACTCATAGATCTTACCTTCCGTAAGACCACCAACAACACCCGTTGAGCTGCTTGAACCACTAACGATTACTTCGCGCTTTGCCCCTGTACCGCCGGCAACCTTCTCAATAGCCATAAGGACATAACCTGTAACATTCGATGTGTTTGTAGGAGGTGTCCACTTATAACGGATGGACGTTCCCGACACAGATTGAACCATTGTTCCGGATGGAGCTGATGGCTTCTCATCATTAGGCGTGATCGGGTCGTCATTTGTATTACAACCGACCATCACGAGGGCGGCAATAGCAGCCATCACGATGTTCAAACGAAAGATGTTCTTCATGGATTTCTCCGAAATGGATGGAATGACATTGTAAAATTCAGCATGCAAATTTGTCAAGATGATCGTTACAGACGGCAAACATTATCAGTTCATGTTCTTGCCCGCCACGGAACGTCACCTACTCCTGCCTCCGCATTCACAGCCCTTGCCGCAGTGAAAAGGTAGTCCGATAGTCGATTGAGGTACTTCACAACGTAGATCCCAACATCTTCATGCGCAGCTAATGCAACCGCACAACGTTCTGCCCGCCTACAAATGGTCCGAGCAACGTGTAAATGCGCCGCAGCTTGCGTTCCACCCGGCAAAATGAAGGCTTTAAGGGGCTCCAATTGTTCGTCGAACCGATCGATCAAACTCTCCAACTCCTGAATGTGTTCCATCGTGATCCTGGGGATCTCAAAGGAAGGGGGCGGGTTTAACGGGGTTGCGAGGTCCGCTCCAAGCGTAAAAAGCACGGAAGAGATCGATGCAAGCTGCTCAGCAATGGCGTCGGGCATCACACACGTCCGCACCACGCCGATCGTTGCGTTCAGTTCGTCCACCGTGCCGTACGTCTCGATGCGCAAATCATCCTTGCGGACACGGATACCCCCAAAAAGGCCCGTAGTTCCGTCGTCGCCCGTCTTTGTGTAAATGCGAGTTGCCATGGGCCACGAAGATACCCCACCAGAGGGTTTCGTAGGTTTGTGGTCTATGCGAGTCTTCAACCTGCTCTTTATCGGTGATGTTGTAGGCCACGTTGGCCTGCGCGAACTCCTCCGGCTTCTGCCGTCGCTCAAGGAGCAATACAAGCCGGACTGCCTTGTGGTCAACGGTGAGAACATCGTTGATGGCAAGGGGCTTTCCGAAAAGGAAGCTGCCGAACTCTTTGATGCCGGGGTTCATTGCATCACCACCGGAAATCATATTTGGGAAAATTGGAAGGCCCGCCCCCTCCTTGCCTCCAATCAAAATGTTCTTCGCCCGATGAACTATCCGATAGAAAATCCGGGAAGGGGCGTCACAGTTATCACACTGCCGGACCAGCGCACCGTTGGGATCATGCAAGCACAAGGGCGCGTCTACATGCAGGCGATCGACTGTCCGTTCAAGGCGGTTGATGCCGCCATCAATAAGATCGCTCCGAGAACAAAGATCATCTTACTCGATTTTCATGCGGATGCCACGGCGGAAAAGATCGCCATGGGTTGGCATTGTGACGGGAGGGTGAGTGCTGTGCTGGGAACTCATACGCATGTTCAGACGGGAGATGCACGGATCCTGCCTCAGGGCACTGCCTACCTGACGGATACCGGAATGACGGGTCCGTATGACAGTGTTCTTGGAATGAAGAAGGACGTAGCCATCAAGCGGCTGATCCTTCAGACAGCACACAAATACGAGGTTGCAGAGCACGACGTTCGCGTCTGCGGCGTACACCTCCAGATCGATGAGGATACGGGCAAGGCTCTTTCGATCGAGCCGTTTATGGTGCCTCGCCCCCTCACAACCACTCTTACGAAATCATAACAGAAGGCTATCATGGCATCCAGTAGAGTCATGATGCATCAAAAGGCAAAGATCCTCTGTACGATGGGTCCAGCCGT
Organism: uncultured Ignavibacteria bacterium; assembly: GCA_937870915.1. Classification (GTDB taxonomy): domain Bacteria; phylum Bacteroidota; class Ignavibacteria; order Kapaibacteriales; family Kapaibacteriaceae; genus UBA10438. The sequence goes on along the minus strand of CALMZQ010000130.1, from coordinate 37,390 downwards.
TGCGTCCACAGAAAAGGTAGTGGCTCTTGTCAAAGCCGGTGCCAATGCATTTCGCCTCAACATGTCTCACGGGGCGTATAGTGGTCACGAGTCGTATGTAAAAGCGATTCGTGCTGCTGAAAAAGAACTCGACGTATTGCTGCCGATCATTGCCGACCTGCAGGGCCCCAAGATCCGTGTTGCAGACTTTTCGGATCGTGAGTCGATGTCGCTTGTATCTGGGAGGGAAATCCGTCTCGCAGATGTAGGAGTGATGCGCGCGCTCAAGCTTGGACCAAAGGACAATGTGGTCCCGGTTCAATACCCAACCATCGCCCAGGATGTAAAGAAAGGCGATGTCCTACTCTTTGACGACGGGTTGCTCAAGATCCAAGTGAAGGAAACGGATGGAAGTGTGATCCGCGCCATCGTGGTCCACGGTGGCACGTTGTTGCCACGCAAGGGGATCAATCTTCCGCACACGGCTGTCTCGCAGCCCGCCATGACAACGAAGGATCGTGCGGACGTGCGGTTTGCAATTGAGCAGGAGTGCGACTACATCGCATTGTCGTTTGTACGATCTGCGTCAGATATTGAAAACGTTCGGAAGTACATCACCAAGTATGGTGGCACACAATGGGTGATCGCCAAGATCGAAAAGCCTGAAGCGCTCACGAACATCGAGGCTATCGTTGACGCATCAGATGCCGTGATGGTAGCTCGCGGTGATCTTGGTGTGGAGATAGCAGCTTCAGCGGTCCCGATCGTTCAGAAGAAGCTCATCCACCTTTGCAATGCAAAGGCAAAGCCGGTCATTACAGCTACACAAATGTTGGAGTCAATGATCCGCAATCCGCGTCCAACACGTGCCGAGGCAAGCGATGTTGCAAATGCAGTGCTCGATGGCACCGATGCGGTGATGCTTAGCGCAGAAACCAGCGTGGGCGCCTATCCCATAGAGGCCGTACATTACATGCGCATGATCTGCCAAGAGGCAGAGGCAGAACTTATGAATGACGGAATCCACCACGCCGGATATGAGCCTGAAGGCGACGCGAAACGCACGAACACGGAATCCGTGGCAATGGCCGTTGCACACATTGCTGAAGAACGCAGAGTATCGGCCATTGTCAGCCTGAGCTATAGCGGCGAGACCGCACGCCTGATCTCAAACAGACGCCCACGAGCAGCGATTTTCGCCATCACGTCAATGCTGGCCGTAGCCCGACGCATGGGGCTGTTGTGGGGCGTTACGGGCATGGTGCTGGATGCGATAAGTACAACAGATGACACCATCGAACACATTAAGTCTCTTCTTGTAAAGGAGAAGAGGCTTGCACCGGGTTCTACCGTGGTATTCACAATCGGACGTCCACTCGTTGGACGAGCACGAACGAACATGCTCTCCATCGAGACGCTCGATAAATAGCAACATCAATAGTAGCCGTATACACAAACGGCGCATCAACCGTATGGTTGATGCGCCGTTATTCGTTTCGAGATCGACTACTTATTCTTCGACTTCTTCTTCGGAGCCGGCGCTTGAATCGTAGAAGATGCGGGCTTCGGTTCGCTTGAAGCAGCTGATTCAGGCTTGAGAACGAACTCCGCAAAGTTCTTACCGTCGAGATATTTTTCCGCAGTTTTTTTGACCTGAGCAGCACTTAGGTCTTTGATGAATTTCTCACGAAGGAAGACGTTTGCGTACGGCTCGCCATCGTGATCAAAACGAGACAGCACCTGCATCCAAAAACGGTTGGTCTTGATACCCGTCTCGCGCTCCTTCGTCTGCATCTCCTTCACCTTGGCAATGAGCGAATCTGGCACCGGCTTCGTACGAAGTGAAACCATTTCGTTCTTCACGGTTGAGATAAGCTCATCCACACGGTCAGGTGCGCATCCAAAATAGACGCTGATCGAAAATTCTTCTGAAGGGATCTTATCGAAATTTGGCTGTACAGAAACAAAGTACACGCCTCCCTTTTCTTCACGCATTTGCTCGCGCAACGTGATCTCCATCACTTCGCATAGAGCCACGATGTCGTAACGACTCTCCGGATTATACTTCATCGGTCCGGATGCGGATAGAAGTACCGTGCTCTTTGGCTCAACACCCTTGTATACTGTCTTGCGGTATTGACCCTTCTTGGTGCGAAGACCTACATCCTTCCACTGCTCTCTCTCTGGGGCTGCCGGGAGCGAAGCGATATACGTCTCTGCATACTTCTTCAGTGCTTCTTCGTCGAAGTTGCCAACAAAGTAGTAGGTAAAGTCAGAACCGTATTTGTAGCGCTGCTTATAGAATTCGAATGCCTTGTCCAAATCGATCTGATCTACACTTTCTTCCGTCATCGTACGGCTGCGCGGATGATTGCCGGTAGATACAGCCATCACAGAATCGAAGAACACGCCCTCCGGACTCTTGCTCTTATTTGCTAATTCAGCCTTCATCTTGGCCTTCCACGACTCAAATGATTCGGCATCCTTGCGAGGCGCTGTAAATCCTAGATAGAGAAGTTCAAAGAACGTACGAAGGTCTTTGGGTGTGGATGAACCGTTGATGGTTTCTTGATACATTCCCACACCCGGTCCGATACCAACGTTCTTCCCATTTAGGATCTTCATCAGCTCGTTGGTACTGAATTCACCAACACCACCGGCATCAACTACTGTTGCTGCAACCATGTTCGTGATGTGGTCTTCTTCGCGTCCCAACGACTGTCCTCCCCAGCTCTGAGCTGAGAAGAGAATCTCGTCGTTCTTGAAGTCAGTTTTCTTGTAGACGACACGTGCCCCATTCGACAACGTGAGCTCTGTTGCACCAACATCGGAGAGTGTACGTAGGGCAGTGATCTTTCCGGCTTCTGGAGCCTTCTCCATAAGGGGCTTTGTAGGAGCTGCGTCAACATAGGCGTCAATCTTCTTCTCTGCTACAGCTGCAAGAAGATCGCGAACCTGTTGTTCAGTTGGCTTCACAAAACCATTCCCTTCCGGAACAGAGATTGTGATAACACGATTCTCCTGCGTGATCAATCCACGTGCAGCAACATTCACTTCATCAATGGTGATGCCGGGAACAAGGCCTTGATAGATCTCCCACTCATGCATGATGCCCGGAACAGACTCCACTTGAAGTACGTGGCGTGTAAGTTCTTGAGCGAATTGCTGTGATTCTGATTTGTCACGCTCGTTGTAGTATTTCTCCATGTTCGCCAAGGTTGACTCCTTAGCGCGCACCAGCTCCGTAGCAGTGAATCCATGACGTTTTGCGCGATCGAATTCCGTGAGGAGTGCATTGAGACTCTTCAGGACATTCTTGTCTGATGCCGTTACAATTCCGTAGGTGGCTGTTGCCTCACGTGCAATGCGGAACTCACCTGTTCCTGCACTCGCAAACGGAGGTGGGTTCTTGCGCGAAAGCTCTGCAAGCCTGTTGTTCAACATCGCCATCATCATTTGGCGGGCAATGTTTCGCTTGTAATCTCCATATGTGTGCACTGTATCTGCTGGACGCTTGATAAAGATCTCTGCCCGTGCACCTTGGAGTTCAGGGTCGGATGCAATAGAGATCAACGTCTCCTTGTGAGGGGGCAGTGTGATCTGCGGCCTATTTGACGAACGTTCACCCGATGATGCAGGTGAACTGAAATACTTGTTGAGATATGTTTCAAGCGTACTTGGGTCTACATCACCTACAGCGATGATCGCAAAGTTTTCCGGGCGATACCAGGTACGATAGAATCGACGAAGATTGTCGCCCGGTGCACGCAACAGCACATTCGTATCACCAATCACATTGCGCTGTGCATACTTGGAGCCCCAAAACATCAATGGACGATGTTTGTCTTGTATGCGCTCTTCAGCACCCTTACCAAGACGAAGTTCTTCCATGATAACGCCGCGTTCCGCATTGATGGCCTCTTCGTCATAGGTAACGAACCCGGCCCAGTCGCGAATAACCTGGATACCGCGGATGAGGTTCTGAGGCTTATCAAGTGGGATCGTAAGCATATATACGGTCTCATCAAGATTCGTATATGCATTAAGGTCGGCACCAAAACGCACGCCCATGGACTCAAGGAAATTCACGAGCTCCTGCTTTGGGAAACCCTGTGTTCCGTTAAACGCCATGTGCTCGCAGAAGTGGGCAAGTCCATTCTGGTCATCATCTTCAAGCACAGCACCAGCATTCACAACAAGCATCAGCTCCAAGCGGTTTGCCGGGCGGCTGTTCTTCATGAGATAGTAAGGAATACCGCTCGAAAGCCATCCCTTCTTCACATCGGGGTTGAATCGGACGGTGTCCTTGAGATCGAATGTTGTCTGTGCCGTTGCTGCAAATGCAGTAAGAACAAGACACAGAAGTGTGACCATGCGTCTGGTCATGCGTTTCTCCGTCAGAGATGATTGGATTCGTGCGGCTCAACGCCCCGTAGTGCGAAATGTTACACTTCGCAATGGGAAGGTCACAAAACTACAAAGCAGAATCAGCGCCCCGTTACTCCCCGGCTATAGGCAGCCTCGGCCATAGACCGCAGCGACTCTTGTCGGTCGGCTATATCAAAGCCCAGCAGGGTGCTAAGGGCTATCATTACGTCGGAAGGGCGCTGATTGCGCAACAACTCCAGTAATGCTGCTCGCCCATGGTATCGGAGCACAAGGTCACAAATAACAGCCCCAAGGATATACTCGTCGGACTGATCTATATGGACGCCGGTGAAGAGTTCCACAAAGGACGGGATGCGTGCATTGGCGTGGGCCTCGAGGTATTCTGCCAATGCGTCAGAAAAGTCCATCACCCCGGTACCGCCCAATAGTGTCGCTAGGCCCTCGCGCAGGATGGGATGAGCCCCGTCAAAGTCTTTGAAGACTAGGTGTACAAGCTCATGCGGGTGGTAGGACTCGTTTCCTGCCTCAATGATGAGGCTCGCTTCGGGGAATGAAAGCGCTTGTGGCGGAAAGGCATAATATTCTAACCCAAGGATACGGCAGAGCTCATCCCGGTCATGTGTAAGGATCACCTGAATGGATATCGGCGCCTGCAGGCCGAACCTTTCAGAGATGGCTTCACAGAAAATTGGAGACTCCTTGGCTCGACCCACGTCTACCGTGATATCACGAGGGTGGATAAAGGAGATGCCGTCCACACGTGTGGTGTCCCACAACACAATAGCCTTTTTCAAGGCGTCTTCCAGTTGCCAACCGATCATTCCGGAGGCATCTGCGGCAAGGACAAATCTTGCACGAATGATACCGAGTGGAATGACGATCCGCGATGTGGCATCCAAACGTGCAAAGATGGTGCGGACCACCCAGCCCCCTCCATCATACTCCACACTCATTACCGTGGCCGGGAATTGCATCACCACGTCGTTATCCTGAGAAAACCAGTCTCGGACGATCGACCCGGTACTCGTAAAGAATCCCCTGTTCTGCGCCACGCCCCGTACGTCTCCTCGCCAGTTGCGGAGGCTATCTACCCACCTCTGCAACACCTCTCGAACATGCGGATGGGCAGTATCCACACGCTGCATAATCCGCACATCCTCCTGCTGTCCACTGGCCGAAGGGGCTAGGAACAGAAGGAGAGCAAAGGCAAGGATATTGAGAAGGGGGCGCAGCACGAACTCTTGGGAATGTTCCTGTGTTAGGGACGATGATACGAAGGGAAAACCGTTACATCTCACTCGGCCGGACCTTTGTAGGTTTGCAACTCGGATTCATCGACACCACTCCCCGGCTACCCAACATGGACCAAGAAACATCTGGAATCTCCTTCGACCTTACTGAGGATCAAGAGGCGCTGCGTTCACACATCCGCGCCTTTGTTGAGGAAGAGATCAAACCTGTGGCCCTGCAATACGATGAGTCGCAGGAGTTTCCCCACGAGATCTTCCGCAAACTTGGTGACCTTGGCTACCTCGGTATCGTTATGCCGCCGGAACTGGGCGGAGCTGGCATGGGATACATGGAGTATGCCATTGTTGTCGAAGAAGTGGCCCGCGGTTGTCCTTCTATCGCACTAGGAGTGGCAGCGCATAATGGCTTGTGTTCCGGTCACATCAATCGTTTTGGATCTGATGAACTGCGTGCAAAATACATCCCACGGCTTGCCAAGGGTGAAACGATGGGCGCTTGGGGTCTCACAGAGCCAAGTGCGGGCTCGGATGCCGGGGGCACACGGACTGTGGCAGTACGTGATGGCGATCATTATGTGATCAATGGCTCCAAAAACTTCATTACGCATGGCAACGTGGGCGACATTTGCGTGGTAATGGCCGTTACAGATCAGTCCGCCGGCAAGCGCGGTATTTCTGCCTTTGCGGTAGACAAGTCTATGCCTGGATTCTATGGCTCCAAAAAGGAAAACAAACTGGGCATGCGTTGTTCAGATACTGCCGGACTCACATTTGACAATGTTCGCGTTCCGGCATCGCACCTCATTGGAAACGAAGGCGAAGGATTCATTCAGGCCCTTCAGATCCTTGATGGTGGTCGGATCTCTATTGCTGCCCTGAGCGTTGGTCTGGCCCAGGGGGCGTTTGAAGCAGCGCTCAAGTATAGCGTTGAGCGGGTCCAATTCGGCAAGAGATTGGCAGACATGCAGGCCATGCAATTCAAGCTCGCAAAGATGTCAATGGAGATCGAGGCATCACGACTCTTGACGTATAAGTCTGCGTGGATGCGAGACCAAGGAATGAACTTCACTATTGCCGCTTCTGAAGCAAAACTCTTCTCCTCAGAAGTTGCAGTGCGTACAGCAGAAGAAGCCATCCAGATTCATGGTGGCTATGGCTACGTGAAGGAGTACCCGGTTGAGAAATACTGGCGCGATTCCAAACTCCTGACTATCGGCGAAGGCACGAGTGAGGTTCAGAAGATGGTGATCGCTCGTAATCTCCTAGCAGAGATCCAGTGACCCCTTTTGCATGACCTTACTTTAGCGGTAGGGGCTTTCCGTCAATTGGGCCCAAGGTTAAACCGAACCACGATGCGATAGTGGGAGCAATGTCCACCGGCGACACTTGTTCCTTTGACCGTTGTGGCAGAATTCGTCCACCCAGAAGCATTAAAGGCACGTAACGATCATAATCGTGCGCTGTGCCGTGTGTTGCCGTATTCGATCCAAACACCCAGTACCGTTTTGGGAATACAAGTACGTCGCCCGATCGAGCAGCATGAAAGCTGTTGCGAAGATATCTGCATGTCGCATTGTCCAAATTCTCCGGACAGTCGCCAAGCGCAAGAGTGTCACGCGTTGTTACAACGCCTATTCCTCGATGAGCTCGCAAAGCACCAACCACAACTCCGAGCACTTCGGCCCTGTTGAAGCCGGAAATAGCGTCTTCGTTGAGATAGATGGAGGGGGCAAAAATTGCACGTATGAATGAGCCCGATCTTGCCGGGCCGAACCTCTTTGTCAATACCGAATCAACGATCGATCGCAGTTCCTTTTTAGTAATCCGTCCTGCGTCTATACGTGCCCCTTGTTGTTGTGGGAGATCACGAATCACTTCTGGTATTGGAGCAATTCCATGATCTGATGTTATGATCAAAACGTAATTCTTTCTACCAACACGTTGATCCAATTCATCGATCAACCTTTCAATGCGCTTATCGGCAAGGACGTAGAGTTCTTGAACTTCGCGACTATCTGGTCCAAAGACATGGCCAACATAGTCCGTGGTTGATACTCCCACACAGAGTAGATCAGGATTCCGATCTAGGCCAAGTTTCTCCTGTTTCAAAGCAAGGGAGGCAGCATCAAAAACCATATCCATGCTAAAGGGGCTTAGCATCACACTCGACACATAGCTCTTGTGGTTCACTGGCAACACGACATGCGGGAAGGTGTTGTTGCCCCCTTCAAACGCACCTTCAGCGCTTACGCTGTCATAAGCCGGGTTGAGTGTAGCCGGGATCTTGGCGTCCCACGTGCGTTCGGCATAGGTGGAGACGTTCACCTCTTTATTCAATAGCGCTAACCACTTCGGTCGCGTATAGGCCGTGCTTGTGGTCCACGTGCCCAATGACTCATCGAACCACACACATGCACTTGCCCCCTTACCGCACATGAGGATCGCTGCCCTGTCTTTGAGCGACACACCAACGATTTTTGAGCGTGGGTTACGTTCACGAAGGATCTCTCCAACGGTTGGCATTTCCAAGAGAGTTGCGCTTGCTGTATCGTTAGCATCACTCACACAGTAGACACAGGCATCATTTCGGTTGTCGCAGAAGTCATTGCCCACGATGCCAGTGTGTGCCGGGTAAGAACCCGTAAGGAGTGAAGCATGGCCTGGTCCGGTGAGGTTACTTGCATGTTCGTAATAGCACTGTGAGAACACTGCGCCATCTTTTTGCAGTCGTGCAAAGCCCCTTGAACCAATGAATCGTGCAAATGATGTAGGATAGTCTCCACGGTATTGGTCAAAGGAGACAATAACAACAAGTTTGGGTTGTTGCTGCGAAAATGCTGGCGTGCCGGTGGAGAGAGCGACTATGGTGCACAGCATCCAAAAACGAAAGAAGGTCATGAAGCAACATACTTCATGACCTTCATAGTCCATCGTAAACTTCGATTTACAGCTGACCCATCGACCGCATGATGTTTGCAACCTCGTAGGCCTGACCCTGATTGTAATCAGACGCGAGTTTGCGATAGTTGACGATGTCGATAATTGTGCCAATTCCGCACAGGCCTCCGGTGAGAAAATAGAGGAGTCCAAGACCGATGTTGCCTGTGACAAATCGATGGATGCCCGCGATGCCGAGAAATCCAATGATCGCAAGAATCAAGATCATTTGTGGCTCCTTACGGCGGGAGCGGTACATCATGGAGAATTGTTGAGCCTGAGCATCGTTCATGGGAGAAACGATCATGTTCAGATATGCGATCTCCTCGCCGTCGGCATCGGGGATGAATTGTAGAACATTCGCCATAAGAACCTCAGGATACGGTCCGGCTTTGCCGAACCAAGTGAACGATACGAGTCGAAATGATCAATACGGCAGGAATTCCAAAAGGATGCGAGGCCAAAGAAGCAGATACATCTCCGTGTGCTAGGTATCCGATTGATCTGCCAAGACCACAACCCCAACAGCCATCAAACCCCAAAAGTGTTGGTACACATAGAGTTACGGTGTTTTCTAACGTTGGAGCCAACACAGCAAGACCAACCAAACCGGCGGTCCAAAGCCATGCTTCTCGTGGAATATTGAACACAAATGACTTCATGATTGGTTTAGCTACGAATCCCACATCGAAAGGTTACTGTGGAAATCTCAGTAAGGTGTTTGTTTATCTGTACCCTGCCCTGTATATTGCGCGTCCTTTTTTCGTACAACGCCAACAGAACAACATGTACGCAGTAGTAGAGATCTCAGGTCAACAATACGCCGTGGCTCCTAAGCAAACCGTTAAGGTGCCGCTCATGGACAAGAACGTTGGCGACACCGTTGAATTTACCAACATCCTCCTCGCGAGCGATAACGGCAATGTTTCCGTAGGCGCACCCTTCATCAAGGGTTCTGTCAAGGCAACTGTAGTAGAACACGGCAAGGGCGAAAAGGTCCTCGTGTTCCACAAGAAGCGCCGCAAGGGATACCAAAAGCTTAATGGACACCGTCAGTTGTTCACAAGCATTACCATCACAGACATCAAAATCTAATTAGGCTCCGTCATGGCACACAAAAAAGGTGGCGGTTCTACCAAGAACGGCCGTGATTCTAATGCACAACGCCTGGGCGTGAAGAAGTTCGGTGGTCAGACAGTTCTGGCCGGCAACATCATCATCCGCCAGAATGGCACAAATGTTCATCCGGGCAAGAACGTTGGCCTCGGCAAGGACTATACGATCTTCTCCCTTGTGGATGGCGTCGTAAAGTTCGAGCGCAAGGACAAGGTTCGCCTCAAGGTTTCTGTTTATCCAGAAGCCAACTGATGACGACCTGCTGACGAATATGTAACGCCTCCTTGTGGGGCGTTTTTTATTGCCAATTTTACCGTAGCACTACCATGAAAACACCAGTTCGCGTCGCCGTTACCGGCGCTGCAGGCCAAATCGGCTACAGCCTTCTTTTCCGGATCGCTAGCGGCGAAATGCTTGGAAAGGACCAGCCGGTCATCCTCCAACTTCTTGAGCTCACGCCTGCACTTCAAGCATTGCGTGGCGTAGCCATGGAGCTCGAAGATTGTGCCTTCCCGCTGTTGCACGGCATCGTGCAATCCGACGATCCAATGGTAGCGTTTAAGGACGCTCATTATGCACTCCTCGTTGGTGCTCGTCCGCGCTCCAAGGGAATGGAACGCAAGGACCTTCTCGAAGCGAACGCTCAGATCTTTACGGTACAGGGCAAAGCGCTCAACGCTGTAGCAGATCGTAATGTGAAGGTTGTTATCGTTGGCAATCCGGCTAACACGAATGCCCTTATTACGCGCATGAGTGCGCCGGACCTCAATCCGAAGAACATCACGGCTCTGATGCGCCTAGATCATAATCGCGCTTTGGCACAAGTGGCTGCAAAGACTGGTATTCAAACGTCCGCGCTGACAAAGATGATCGTGTGGGGTAATCACTCTGTTACACAATACCCAGACATCTCCGTTCTCGAATCAAATGGATCACTTGTGTGGCCAACGATCAATGACAATACGTGGCTTTCTGACACCTTTATTCCAACTGTGGCCAAACGTGGCGCTGCCATCATTGAAGCACGCGGATTCTCATCTGCTGCCTCCGCCGCTAACGCCGCTATCGAACACATGCGCGATTGGGCACTTGGCACGCCTGCCGGTGACTGGACAACCATGGGTATTCCTGCTGATGGCTCGTATGGAATCTCAGACGACGTAACGTTTGGGTATCCGGTAACGTGCGCCAACGGCGAGTACTCGATCGTCCAAGGCCTTGAAATCAGCGACTTCTCCCGAGAGCGCCTCAATGCAACACTTGCAGAACTCGTTGAAGAACGAGAAGGCGTAAAACATCTCTGGTAAACACGAAGTTTAGTTACCAGTTACTAGTTACCAGATACTAGTTACTTACTACTCATTACGAGTTACGAGACGTCATGCAAACATCTTAGGGTATAGGAACGCTTTGATCGATCCTGTACCCTTTGCTATTTCCTGCCAAACGTTTGCATGTGTGAACTGAAGGATCACAACGCCACACGTGGGCATGTGTGTGAAGGTCTCCCCAGAAAGGGAGCGGACCAGTTCCGTCACACCGGGATTGTGTCCAACAATCATTGCTACATCAACACCATCATCTATCGCATCCACAACATGAAGCAAGGATGAGAGTGGCGCTTCGTAAATCGCATCGGTCTGCTGCACGCTATCCTTTGACAGCTCAAATGCATCAACAAACGCTTGGGCTGTTGTCCATGCTCTTGTGGCTGTGCTGGAGATCAACAGTGACGGATGCGGATGATGTTTTGCCACGTATGCTGCCATCATCGGAGCGTCGTGTCTACCACGATCATTGAGAATGCGTTCCTTGTCAGATAAACGCGGATCGTCCCACGCAGATTTCGCATGACGCACAACAAACAACGTTTTCATGGTTCCGATCCTGCTTATTGTGATCGCACGGTGAAAAGCAAGAGCACTGTTGTTGCTGCCGCTGCAATGAAGATCACGGGCTGCGCTAGATCATCCCAAAACGATGTTGGAGGGGGCGGAATGGTGCCGTTACTCCCACGATGTTGTTGAGATTCCGTGGCCGCGGCCACCTCACGGGTTGTAACGTCTGCACGACGCGTGGTCGGCGTTCGCAGGACGAGCCCCGGAGGTGAAGATCTGCGATCGCGCGCATTACACTGCACTACGATGGTGCGCAGAATACTGTCCGTGTTCTCTTTAAGAGAATATCTCGTAGAGACATCTTCGATAGAGAATACAACGTCTGCCTCTTCCTCAACTGACACAACGCGGGCGATGCGCCCGGCATATTGCATGCGTCTCCCCATTATGCTCGATATCCATTCGCGGTCTGGATGTTCCGATACATAATACTGCAGTTCACTGGCTCGATACTGAAGACACACAGAATCAACGATACCAGCGATCGCACTGTCAATCACATCAATCGTGTTCGGCACAGCTTGTGCGTGCAGACCCACGCTACACATGAACATCGAAATGCAGAGAAGTGCTACTCGGGTCGTCATGAATGTTGTGAATGATGCCGAAGTGTTAAAAGCGCACTCACAAGTCCGTGTTCGTTTTCGTAAAGACCCGGCCTTACACGCAGAGGCCGTCTGCGGCCTCGTATGTATATGCGGACGAGGGCAAGCACTCCGCGAACATTCGTTCTCCGTTCGCTGCCGATAACGATCTTCTCAATTTCGTCGAGTTGGAAGGTACGTTCATGAAATCGACTGAGATACGTCACTGCATCGTCGCTGATAATGATCGAACGTCTGCTTACACTATTCACGACAAGTGAAAAAGTAGTGATGAGAACAAAGAAACCGAGAAGTACTACAACAGGATCGGTCAGCACTACATTAACAAGGCCCTGTTGAATGGTGCTGTCCCATACCGCCTTGATCATGACGTACCCGATAAGTGTAACAGCATACACAGCAATGGACTGCCAATAGAAGTCGAGCTTCACATGGAATTCTGCCGGTAATGCTACCTTCTGAAGGGTATCAGTCATGAGGAGCCCCTTTCTCGATCACCGATTCGGAGCACGAGGCGAGCAGCATCATGTGCTGCAAAGGGCTTTCCGAGAGAAAGCATGGCGTTGGACATTGTGCTACGCCTGTTTTGGTCGGTCATGACGGAATCTATGGTAGGAAGAAGAATCTCTCGCAGGACGTTGTCGGAGATCACAATAGCAGCGTGGTGCTTTTCTAAGACGCGGGCATTGTGTTGTTGTTCATTGGTTGAAGCTGTGGCAAGAGGCACGAGAATAGCCGGCTTCCCAACGATTCCAAGTTCAGCAATAGTTGTGGCACCGGAGCGAGAGACAACGAGATCAGCTGCTGCATATGCGCTTCCCATGTCTTCTAAGAACGGCAGCATCGTTACGTTAGGGGGTAAGACAGACGGAGGGGTGTACCCCTTCCCTGTTTGCCACAACAGTTGCCACGGTCGATCAGCGATCTCTGGAAGGGCACGCTCTATGGATGTATTGATTGTGTGCGCACCAAGACTTCCACCAAACACGAGTACCGTAGCCCTGTTTGGGTCGAGACCGTAGGTAAGGCGCGCTTGGTCCACAGGTTTCGAAACATCAATTTGGGTTCGCACGGGATTGCCAAGCACATGTAGTCTCGACGTCATTGAGTCGGGATAAAATCTCCTACTTTCTTCAAACGCAAGAACAACGGCCGTAGCTTTTGGTGCTAGTCGTGAATTGGTTTTACCGGGATTGAGATTGCTTTCGAGTACAACAAGCGGAATGTGTTCGCGGATGGCAGCAACGCCTACCGGGTAGCTGATGTAGGCTCCTGTACACACAACAACATGCGGTTGATGCTGACGAATAACGTCGCGTGCAATACGAATGGATGTGAGCACCTTCATCGGCAAGGTAAGCGTTGAGAGGGCTAGCCCCTTAAACCCGGCTATCGGCATAGGAACGTAACGATAGCCTAGTTTGGGAACCAGCGTGGTTTCCATTCGGTCGGAGCTTCCCATAAATACAACGTCACAACTGCCGTTGGTGAGTGCCTGCAATTGCTCAACCACTGCAACAGCGGGGAAGATGTGTCCGCCGGTACCTCCGGCAGCAACAACCACACGAAAATTCTCTGAAGGGGCCACTGTTGCGATCACGTTCTCACACTCAAAGGGAGGAAGCACTACCAAAATAGGCCCTCTTCCGTAATTTCAGCCGTCCTTCCCCATTCTCGTTATCCAAGTACCATGCCCCGACGCACAATCATCGTCCTTACGCTTCTCGTTATCATCACCGCACACGTTAACGCGCAAACGGTTGGTGTGAGGCAATACATTCAACAGGTAGCGTCGGGATGGACGTCTGATGCAAAAAAGGCGCTACCAGATCTCTTGATCGATAATCCTGACGATCCGGGCGTGCTCTTTCTTCACGCATCTCTTGTTGAAGATCCAAAGAAGGCAGCACCGCTCTTGGAGCGTATCGTAGTTGCCTATCCGAAGAGTGAGTGGGCCGACGATGCACTTGCCCGACTGGTGATCTTCGCGGCTACCAAGGGCGAGGCAGAAAAGGCAAAGAAGACGTTCGCCATTATGCGAGAGCAATATTCACAGAGCGAACTGCTTTCTGTTGTCTACGATGTTATGCGCTCCACCGTTGGTGTACCACCACCCGGAGACCGTTCAGTTGCAGTTCCTACACCAAAGAAGCCAGAGCCCGTTGTAGAGACACCTGTGAAGACCGCAGCAAAGTCATACACGCTTGTTACGCGCACTACGTTCAGCAAGGATGAGGCAGACGGACTTGTGGCGCAGTTCAAGAAGAAGCGGATGCGTGCCCGACTCACGACGGAGCAATTGAAGAACAAAACGCGCTACATCGTAAGTGTTGGAGAGTACGAGACAGAGCCTGAAGCTCTCAAAGACCTCGAATCTGTACGCGCAGTATGCAAGTGTAAGCCAACGGTTACGAAGCGTTAATGCGACTACTTCTCGCACTTGCTTGTTTGACAGTTGCGCTGGCCCCTATGCTTGCGCAGAATGCAGACGTGAACGCCGAGCGTGTCTCCATGGATATGCAGCTCCTGCGCGCTGTAGACGGCTCTGCGCCGTTGGGAACCTACGCAGTGTGGCCACAGTCCGCGTACACGCTCACAGAGCAGGGCACAGATTCTGCCAACGCCTTCGGCAGATACATCCGGTCGTATTACAACTCCGTGTTGCTGAATGCCCCCTTGACAGAAGACCTGGAGTTTGCAGAGTCAACAAGCGGTCGGTTCCGTGGACTTGTGTACGCGGACAGCATTGCTCGTATTCAAGGCGACATCTCCCTCATGATGCGTCCGGGGTATTATAGCGATAACGCAATAGCAGATCCGTTCCTGCTCATGCGCCCAGCCGTACGATTTATGGGGTCGCTTGGTGGGAACTTTGGATACTTCCTCGATCTTTCCAACGGCATCAGGCTGGCCGGAGATCCTGCACAGATCGCTAAAACAGACCCCACTTTGGCACGAACACTGAAGTTCTCCATCGAAGATAGTGCGTTCTTCGATCGCTACATTGGCTACGTTCAGTATCAGAGCAGCTGGCTCCGTGTGCGGTTTGGACGAGAAGCAATGCAGTTCGGATTCAGTCCGATCGACAACTTTGTTCACTCCATTGAAGCCCCTTTGCTAGACGGTCTTCTGATAGACGTGCCGTACAAGAGTGTCCGGTTCACCATGACTCACTCTGCTGCGAATGGAGTTGACACGTCGGGTGCGGCTGTTACCGGCAAATACATTGCTACGCATCGTCTGGCTATCGATCCTGTTGATTGGTTGAGCTTTGCCGTAAGTGATATGATCGTGTATTGGGGCAGGGGGCTAGATTTTGTTTATCTCAACCCGCTCGCATTTTTTGTGTCTGCCGGACTCAGCACTCAAGAGCGGAGTTTGAACGACAATTCGATGATGGGGTTTGATCTTGCTGTGCGGCCATTCAAAGGAATGATGATCTACGGGTCTTTTATCATCGACGACTTGAACTACGCTACACTTGGAGATTCATCATCAGGTGGAAATCAAAACAAATTCGCCTATCAAATAGGAGCTTCCCAGGCACTGGGCAAGCCAGGAGAGGCCTCCCGTTCCCTTGTGTCTTTAGAGTATGCTCGCGTTGACCCGTTTACATTCTCTCACCGTAGCATCAATGCATCGTACACAACATTTGGTGCGCCGGTTGGCTACGACCTTCAGCCCAACTCAGACCGTGTTGCGTTTCAGGCTCGGCATTGGTTCAGTCCACGAACCTTCGTTCGATTGGACCTAGACTATACACGTCACGGAGAGAACTTCCTCGATAGCACCGGCAACATCCAAGCTGCAGAAGATCCCAACTATCCGGGATCCGGGATACTTGTAGCCGTAGGGAATGTAGGGGGCGATATGTTGCGCGGTGATGGCGATGGCCTTGCAGGCAACACCTTCCTGCGCGGCAACCTGAGTTATCAGCGGCGCGTCCGACTCTGGTTTTCTGCAGAGTGGTTTCCGAACGTCTTTACAGACCTCCGCGTTGGATACACGAATCGCAACGGTGGAAATATGCCCGAGAACTTCTTTTTCGGATCCTTTGAGATCCGTGTTGGCTATTAAGGTCTAAAGGCCTGCTTTACCACTTGAAGCACGTCGCGAGTTTGATCGTCCTTACGGCGAATCACATAGGCAACGAGCTCGCAGTTTGCAAGATTCCAATCCACTCCATCCGGAATGGTGTAGCGAAGAACCTTCTTGATCTTTGTCCCGGCCGGTTCAACCTTTGCGCTGAGAGAATCTCCCCACGTGCCGTTCATGGAGCCACGCAGTACGTGCTCAAATTCATACTCTTCGACATGTGATGGCGTACGGCGATAGTCCTTTTGGTCCTGTACAATACCGTTCTCCGTTATCCAGACTACTAGGGAATAGTCTGCTTCACCCTCAGCGAGATACGTAGCCTCAACAGTGGCTACAAGTGTTCGATCTTCTGCATGGTAGGTGTGACTCAGATCAAGATCGATGCGTGGCGAAAGTGCCAATTGAGCTGCAACAGCCGGGACCCAGTTGTTTTGACCAAGGATGAACCGTGTATTGTATTTGGCGCGATTAACCAAACCGTTTGGATTGCCGGCTCGACTGATCTTAAATGTCTCGTCGAGCGTGGTCCCAGCCTCTGTCCGAAAATCATACGGATAGTCCGGCAGTTCCGGCAATGCAAAGCCTCCGGCATGAATTGCCGTTACGATCACGCGGGATGGATTTGCTGCCGCAATGGAAGCAGCGATATCCGCAGCCTCCGGGCAGTTGCCACACGTATGCCCCGTATAGTCCTCAAGGAGGACGTTCTGCAACCCCTCAGTTCGGGCGACAACGTTTGATGTATCCTTCAACAACGTATCAGCCGGATCAATGGGATTTTTGAGGTAGGGTGCCTCAATAATATCACAAGCATTGATCATCAATGCCGTTGCGAGGGTTAGCGCGAGAAGAAGGATTTTCATGTGGGAAGTCTCCGTTTGGTGTTGTACTGACCACCAAGCCGTTGTCTTTGTTACGTTCAGAAGGAATACGTCACGTTAAGGGTCATGCCATTCGAGGCTGGGACCGGACGACAGATGCCACCTACACAGAGAATACCACCACGCACGCGGCCATACCCACCTTGTACTCGTAATGCTCCGGCATTGTATGCAAGGCTAGCGTTCGGATAGTGCACCTGAAGGGTGGGATCGGCATTGCCGTAATTGTATTCGTCAAACACGGTAAAGTACCAGTGCGGAGAGATTGTGTATTCAGCGAGCGCCATCACCCAATTTCCATTCTGAAGGGCGAGTTGCGCACCAGGTTGATGAGAAACGGACATGAACTGGAATTCCGTTCGAAGGCTCTGGTTTTTCGCCGTCTTGAACCACAGCTCCAAGCACACGAAGTTTGAGGTGATCACACCATAAAGTGTTTCATTGGGCGAAGCCCTGCGCTCAATGATGTCTTGATCGTAATCGAGGTTTACGTAGACAAGTGTTGCTTTGAAATCCTTGCCGAATTTTCGTGAGATCTCAACGTTCATGTCTCGGTAATAAATGCGATCTGCCCACCAGAAAGCAACGTCATATGTAAAGGGGCTGGTGTGTGTTGTATCCATGGCGTGGATCACCGAAGCGTTCAACGTGATCATCGTCTCATCGTTCCCAAGCCCGTAGCCCTTGGGGATCGTAATAGAGATGTCGCCCTGCATGCCAAACTCACCAGTTGGCTGCGTTGCGTATGGATAGAGCGTGATGAGTCGCCACGTATGTTGTTTGGTTAGCGCTGGCAGATAGTTCACCTGCTGTGCAAATCCCGTGGCTGTTCTGTCACTTCGGAAGTCCATGTTGTCGATTCGCTTTGCAGCGAAGTTCAATCCAAGACCCGAAGCGGCATACGATGCATTAAGGTACAGGGCGTCTCCAGGATTGAACGAGAGCACATTGGCAGCGCTCGGGTCATTGATCTTGTAGGCATATTCAAGTTCGAGCGAGAAGTCGGCATACATAAAGTGCGCACGAGTGGACCATGCGAGCACATTCTCCGGGATCTTTAAAAGATCCTGATCGTCAGCCTGATACCTGCTCATCACACTTGCGCCAAGCGTAAGGTGCATGTTGCTCGGAAGCAGTGAGTCTCCGATCTCGTTGAGGTCGAGACTCAGATCGCCCCCTCTCATAATGCCTCGGCTCAATTCCCAGAACGCACGTTGCCGACCGATAAGACCCGTGATCTTTAGACCCGGCGTTGGAATGAACCGCATACGCAGACCATCGATAGAGTTATCGAATCCAAGGTTGCGTTCTTCGTAGGTGCGAAAGATCATACCACTACCAAACTGCTCATAGAAGTTACCGGCTGTAACCTCAAAGATGTCGTCGGTGTACGAGGCAAAACGATACGGTATACCGAGACCTGTACCGCTACCCGACGTACCATAACGTGGGTCGATGCCGAGCAGTGGGTTCTGATAGGATTCGAACCGAATACCCGCCGTGAACTTGCCTCGGGTGAACAAGAGGTTGAAGAACGTATTGGAGAGGAGCCGTTCCGGTACCTCTGGGGCTCCGATAATGGTGTCTTCCGTATACGTTTGGATATCGGACTGGAGGGACCCACTGATGGTACCGATGTCCTGAATGTCGATACCTTGACCAAATGTGGGTAGCGAAAGCACCACAAGGGCCACAATTCCAGCAATGAACACCTTCACGTATTATCCTTCTTTGCCCGTGAGTTTCTTGAAGAGTTCTTCCAGTTCATCTTCGTCGCCGTACGAATATGCACTATGGGAAAACACAACCTTACCATTCATGATCACGAAGGTATGCGGGACGTTGTTCACATTCATTGCGCGCTTGAACTCTTGGTTGATGTCGAGCAAAACATCATACTTCCAGTTCCGCGATTTTACAACGGGGGCTACCTTGGACGCATTGCGGGAATCGTCGATCGACACAGCTACCAGCTTTACCCCGTACTTTTCCTGCCACTCCTCGTAGAGTCCGTGATATGTCTGCAATTCCTGCAAACACGGCTTACACCATGTAGCCCAAAAACTCACCACAACGGGCCTGTTGTCCGTGCTGATGTCTGCTGTATTGATCAGATCTCCGGTAACACTCCGGATCTTTACAGAAGGCAGACGGGCCGAAGAAGTATCTTGAGCGCAAACCACTCCGGAGAGCGAAACAAAGGCGATGATGGCCGCCAGTACGAACCTTTTCACGAATTCTCCTGTCACAAAAAAGTGGTTTCGGCGTCATATGCTCTACTCGTTCGGGAATTTGCCCGCATGTAGTAGGTTTGCAGAACGCATTGAATCCAAGGGACGTCAAATTATGAAAACTCATGTACTTGCGCTTGTTGCAGGACTCCTCCTTTCCATGTCTGCCAGTGCTCAGACGTACACCATAGACTGGCTTCAGGGTGAAACCATCTCTGGAACACCCGGCGGAGGAACGGTGAAGCGCGAGGGCACCATTCGGAACCTCAACAACACAGCTAAGGAATTGTACTTCTCGTACGACCTCAACGGCCTATCACTTGATCACACAGCTCAGCTATGTATGAATACATGTTGGTCCCTGTACCCGGGTCCGGGAGATGATCCCTATATCCGCGACGGACAAGTACTTAGCGTTGGTGGAACCCTTCCTCTCTACGTAGATCTTACCCCTCATGGCACGGAAGGCACGAGCCTTGTCCAGGTTTCGTTGTTCGATAAGACCAACACCAACGACAAACTCAACTTCTCCGTTACCTTCAAGATCGCCCCTTCAACATCCGTCCGCGATGCATCCGAGATCGGTCTCTCGGTTAGTCCTCTGCCGGCAACAGAATCAGTTTCGGTTCGTGGCGATGTTTTGCCAACAATCACTACGATTGGCCTCTACGATGCCTCTGGAAACATTGTACGCTCCTATGGTGTGCCTGCGTCAACAGTAGCTACCCTTCCCTTGAGTGGCCTTGCATCCGGTACGTATCGCCTAATCATGACGTCGGCTGATGGCTCCATGTCGGCCTCTCCGGTGGTTATTACTCGCTGATCTCCCACTCTCCGCTCGACCCATGAAGAACATCATCGGCCGAGGACTTGCCTCCCCTGGTCTCCAGGCAGCTGTCCTCGGCTTTCTTGTTTTTGTGACCTATGCCATAACAATGGCACCTGGTCTGATGTATACCGATAGTGGCGAGTTGGCCGCCGCGTGTACAACACTAGGAGTTGCCCACCCCACGGGCTATCCATTGTTTACCCTCCTTGGCCATGTGTGGACAATGATGTCATGGGGCTCCCCGATCTCCGCACTTAACGTTCTCGCAGGCGTATGGGTAGCCTCTGCAGTTAGCATTACCTACCTACTCATGTTGAATGTCTTGCAGTGGGTTTATGGCGTTGGCACAAATCAACTCTATTCGATCATTGCTGCTACGGGTGCTCTGATGCTCGGTTGGAGTAGCGTTGTGTGGTCCCAGGCAACATCGATTGAGGTTTATTCGCTTCACCTTCTTCTATTCTCGTTGACGTTGCTGTTTGCTGTGAAGAGTGTACGTAGCAGTGACCACGCTCAGCGGTGGACAGCACTGACCGGACTACTCTACGGCCTTATGCTGGCCAACCACCTATCATCGGCATTTCTTGCACCGGGCCTTCTGCTACTCTGGCTCTCCGGTACTCAGGATCGCAAGTCACGGCTACGTTCATGGGCGGTGGTAATAGTCCCGGCATTAGTTGGTGTTGCCCTCTACGCAATTCTTCCATTGCGGAGTGCCCAAGAGCCCCCTATCAACTGGGGCATGGTGCACCGAGATCTCTCAGCCTTCCTATATCACGTGAAAGGCACACAGTTCGGTGTGTGGATGTTCAGCGACAAGAAGGCGTTCTCAGATAACGTTTCGATGTTCTGGGCGCTCCTTGCATCAACTTTTTTGTGGGTTGGTTTTATTCCGGCATCCATAGGGCTCTGGCGGTTGGTTACGGGTCAGCGTCGGCTTGCACTAGCCCTCATTACCCTCATCATTGGCAATCTCGGCATCTCGCTTGGTTATGCTATTCCCGATCTCGAACCCTATTTCCTGCCAACCATCCTTGTTGCAGCACTTCTGTTCTGCCTTGGCCTCCCACCTCTGATGAAGAAACTTCCATCTGGCTCGTATTGGGCAGCTTTGGCCCTTCCGCTTTTTGCCGTGGTTGTTGGTTTGCAACAACAGGATCGGTCGAGGCACACGGCCGTTGACAACTACACTTCGTGGGTGTTCGACAATGCCGAGCCAAACGCAATCATCCTCACACGTCAATGGGACTATTTCTGTTCGGCAGCATGGTACCGTCAGGTTGTACAGAAGGAGCGGACAGATATCACGGTGATCGACAAAGAACTCTTACGGCGTACCTGGTATGCCCCCTACCTCCTACAGCGATATCCCGACGTGATGAAACGTGTGCAGCCGGAGGTAGAGGCGTTTATGCCCTACCTACAAATGTTTGAATCCAATGGTGATGCCTTCAACACAAACCAGGCAAACGTACGGATCATTCAGCAACGGTTTGTTGCGCTCCTGAATGCACTTTTAACCGCAAACCCAGATAGGCCTCCCGTTCCCTTGTGTCTTTAGAGTATGCTCGCGTTGACCCGTTTACATTCTCTCACCGTAGCATCAATGCATCGTACACAACATTTGGTGCGCCGGTTGGCTACGACCTTCAGCCCAACTCAGACCGTGTTGCGTTTCAGGCTCGGCATTGGTTCAGTCCACGAACCTTCGTTCGATTGGACCTAGACTATACACGTCACGGAGAGAACTTCCTCGATAGCACCGGCAACATCCAAGCTGCAGAAGATCCCAACTATCCGGGATCCGGGATACTTGTAGCCGTAGGGAATGTAGGGGGCGATATGTTGCGCGGTGATGGCGATGGCCTTGCAGGCAACACCTTCCTGCGCGGCAACCTGAGTTATCAGCGGCGCGTCCGACTCTGGTTTTCTGCAGAGTGGTTTCCGAACGTCTTTACAGACCTCCGCGTTGGATACACGAATCGCAACGGTGGAAATATGCCCGAGAACTTCTTTTTCGGATCCTTTGAGATCCGTGTTGGCTATTAAGGTCTAAAGGCCTGCTTTACCACTTGAAGCACGTCGCGAGTTTGATCGTCCTTACGGCGAATCACATAGGCAACGAGCTCGCAGTTTGCAAGATTCCAATCCACTCCATCCGGAATGGTGTAGCGAAGAACCTTCTTGATCTTTGTCCCGGCCGGTTCAACCTTTGCGCTGAGAGAATCTCCCCACGTGCCGTTCATGGAGCCACGCAGTACGTGCTCAAATTCATACTCTTCGACATGTGATGGCGTACGGCGATAGTCCTTTTGGTCCTGTACAATACCGTTCTCCGTTATCCAGACTACTAGGGAATAGTCTGCTTCACCCTCAGCGAGATACGTAGCCTCAACAGTGGCTACAAGTGTTCGATCTTCTGCATGGTAGGTGTGACTCAGATCAAGATCGATGCGTGGCGAAAGTGCCAATTGAGCTGCAACAGCCGGGACCCAGTTGTTTTGACCAAGGATGAACCGTGTATTGTATTTGGCGCGATTAACCAAACCGTTTGGATTGCCGGCTCGACTGATCTTAAATGTCTCGTCGAGCGTGGTCCCAGCCTCTGTCCGAAAATCATACGGATAGTCCGGCAGTTCCGGCAATGCAAAGCCTCCGGCATGAATTGCCGTTACGATCACGCGGGATGGATTTGCTGCCGCAATGGAAGCAGCGATATCCGCAGCCTCCGGGCAGTTGCCACACGTATGCCCCGTATAGTCCTCAAGGAGGACGTTCTGCAACCCCTCAGTTCGGGCGACAACGTTTGATGTATCCTTCAACAACGTATCAGCCGGATCAATGGGATTTTTGAGGTAGGGTGCCTCAATAATATCACAAGCATTGATCATCAATGCCGTTGCGAGGGTTAGCGCGAGAAGAAGGATTTTCATGTGGGAAGTCTCCGTTTGGTGTTGTACTGACCACCAAGCCGTTGTCTTTGTTACGTTCAGAAGGAATACGTCACGTTAAGGGTCATGCCATTCGAGGCTGGGACCGGACGACAGATGCCACCTACACAGAGAATACCACCACGCACGCGGCCATACCCACCTTGTACTCGTAATGCTCCGGCATTGTATGCAAGGCTAGCGTTCGGATAGTGCACCTGAAGGGTGGGATCGGCATTGCCGTAATTGTATTCGTCAAACACGGTAAAGTACCAGTGCGGAGAGATTGTGTATTCAGCGAGCGCCATCACCCAATTTCCATTCTGAAGGGCGAGTTGCGCACCAGGTTGATGAGAAACGGACATGAACTGGAATTCCGTTCGAAGGCTCTGGTTTTTCGCCGTCTTGAACCACAGCTCCAAGCACACGAAGTTTGAGGTGATCACACCATAAAGTGTTTCATTGGGCGAAGCCCTGCGCTCAATGATGTCTTGATCGTAATCGAGGTTTACGTAGACAAGTGTTGCTTTGAAATCCTTGCCGAATTTTCGTGAGATCTCAACGTTCATGTCTCGGTAATAAATGCGATCTGCCCACCAGAAAGCAACGTCATATGTAAAGGGGCTGGTGTGTGTTGTATCCATGGCGTGGATCACCGAAGCGTTCAACGTGATCATCGTCTCATCGTTCCCAAGCCCGTAGCCCTTGGGGATCGTAATAGAGATGTCGCCCTGCATGCCAAACTCACCAGTTGGCTGCGTTGCGTATGGATAGAGCGTGATGAGTCGCCACGTATGTTGTTTGGTTAGCGCTGGCAGATAGTTCACCTGCTGTGCAAATCCCGTGGCTGTTCTGTCACTTCGGAAGTCCATGTTGTCGATTCGCTTTGCAGCGAAGTTCAATCCAAGACCCGAAGCGGCATACGATGCATTAAGGTACAGGGCGTCTCCAGGATTGAACGAGAGCACATTGGCAGCGCTCGGGTCATTGATCTTGTAGGCATATTCAAGTTCGAGCGAGAAGTCGGCATACATAAAGTGCGCACGAGTGGACCATGCGAGCACATTCTCCGGGATCTTTAAAAGATCCTGATCGTCAGCCTGATACCTGCTCATCACACTTGCGCCAAGCGTAAGGTGCATGTTGCTCGGAAGCAGTGAGTCTCCGATCTCGTTGAGGTCGAGACTCAGATCGCCCCCTCTCATAATGCCTCGGCTCAATTCCCAGAACGCACGTTGCCGACCGATAAGACCCGTGATCTTTAGACCCGGCGTTGGAATGAACCGCATACGCAGACCATCGATAGAGTTATCGAATCCAAGGTTGCGTTCTTCGTAGGTGCGAAAGATCATACCACTACCAAACTGCTCATAGAAGTTACCGGCTGTAACCTCAAAGATGTCGTCGGTGTACGAGGCAAAACGATACGGTATACCGAGACCTGTACCGCTACCCGACGTACCATAACGTGGGTCGATGCCGAGCAGTGGGTTCTGATAGGATTCGAACCGAATACCCGCCGTGAACTTGCCTCGGGTGAACAAGAGGTTGAAGAACGTATTGGAGAGGAGCCGTTCCGGTACCTCTGGGGCTCCGATAATGGTGTCTTCCGTATACGTTTGGATATCGGACTGGAGGGACCCACTGATGGTACCGATGTCCTGAATGTCGATACCTTGACCAAATGTGGGTAGCGAAAGCACCACAAGGGCCACAATTCCAGCAATGAACACCTTCACGTATTATCCTTCTTTGCCCGTGAGTTTCTTGAAGAGTTCTTCCAGTTCATCTTCGTCGCCGTACGAATATGCACTATGGGAAAACACAACCTTACCATTCATGATCACGAAGGTATGCGGGACGTTGTTCACATTCATTGCGCGCTTGAACTCTTGGTTGATGTCGAGCAAAACATCATACTTCCAGTTCCGCGATTTTACAACGGGGGCTACCTTGGACGCATTGCGGGAATCGTCGATCGACACAGCTACCAGCTTTACCCCGTACTTTTCCTGCCACTCCTCGTAGAGTCCGTGATATGTCTGCAATTCCTGCAAACACGGCTTACACCATGTAGCCCAAAAACTCACCACAACGGGCCTGTTGTCCGTGCTGATGTCTGCTGTATTGATCAGATCTCCGGTAACACTCCGGATCTTTACAGAAGGCAGACGGGCCGAAGAAGTATCTTGAGCGCAAACCACTCCGGAGAGCGAAACAAAGGCGATGATGGCCGCCAGTACGAACCTTTTCACGAATTCTCCTGTCACAAAAAAGTGGTTTCGGCGTCATATGCTCTACTCGTTCGGGAATTTGCCCGCATGTAGTAGGTTTGCAGAACGCATTGAATCCAAGGGACGTCAAATTATGAAAACTCATGTACTTGCGCTTGTTGCAGGACTCCTCCTTTCCATGTCTGCCAGTGCTCAGACGTACACCATAGACTGGCTTCAGGGTGAAACCATCTCTGGAACACCCGGCGGAGGAACGGTGAAGCGCGAGGGCACCATTCGGAACCTCAACAACACAGCTAAGGAATTGTACTTCTCGTACGACCTCAACGGCCTATCACTTGATCACACAGCTCAGCTATGTATGAATACATGTTGGTCCCTGTACCCGGGTCCGGGAGATGATCCCTATATCCGCGACGGACAAGTACTTAGCGTTGGTGGAACCCTTCCTCTCTACGTAGATCTTACCCCTCATGGCACGGAAGGCACGAGCCTTGTCCAGGTTTCGTTGTTCGATAAGACCAACACCAACGACAAACTCAACTTCTCCGTTACCTTCAAGATCGCCCCTTCAACATCCGTCCGCGATGCATCCGAGATCGGTCTCTCGGTTAGTCCTCTGCCGGCAACAGAATCAGTTTCGGTTCGTGGCGATGTTTTGCCAACAATCACTACGATTGGCCTCTACGATGCCTCTGGAAACATTGTACGCTCCTATGGTGTGCCTGCGTCAACAGTAGCTACCCTTCCCTTGAGTGGCCTTGCATCCGGTACGTATCGCCTAATCATGACGTCGGCTGATGGCTCCATGTCGGCCTCTCCGGTGGTTATTACTCGCTGATCTCCCACTCTCCGCTCGACCCATGAAGAACATCATCGGCCGAGGACTTGCCTCCCCTGGTCTCCAGGCAGCTGTCCTCGGCTTTCTTGTTTTTGTGACCTATGCCATAACAATGGCACCTGGTCTGATGTATACCGATAGTGGCGAGTTGGCCGCCGCGTGTACAACACTAGGAGTTGCCCACCCCACGGGCTATCCATTGTTTACCCTCCTTGGCCATGTGTGGACAATGATGTCATGGGGCTCCCCGATCTCCGCACTTAACGTTCTCGCAGGCGTATGGGTAGCCTCTGCAGTTAGCATTACCTACCTACTCATGTTGAATGTCTTGCAGTGGGTTTATGGCGTTGGCACAAATCAACTCTATTCGATCATTGCTGCTACGGGTGCTCTGATGCTCGGTTGGAGTAGCGTTGTGTGGTCCCAGGCAACATCGATTGAGGTTTATTCGCTTCACCTTCTTCTATTCTCGTTGACGTTGCTGTTTGCTGTGAAGAGTGTACGTAGCAGTGACCACGCTCAGCGGTGGACAGCACTGACCGGACTACTCTACGGCCTTATGCTGGCCAACCACCTATCATCGGCATTTCTTGCACCGGGCCTTCTGCTACTCTGGCTCTCCGGTACTCAGGATCGCAAGTCACGGCTACGTTCATGGGCGGTGGTAATAGTCCCGGCATTAGTTGGTGTTGCCCTCTACGCAATTCTTCCATTGCGGAGTGCCCAAGAGCCCCCTATCAACTGGGGCATGGTGCACCGAGATCTCTCAGCCTTCCTATATCACGTGAAAGGCACACAGTTCGGTGTGTGGATGTTCAGCGACAAGAAGGCGTTCTCAGATAACGTTTCGATGTTCTGGGCGCTCCTTGCATCAACTTTTTTGTGGGTTGGTTTTATTCCGGCATCCATAGGGCTCTGGCGGTTGGTTACGGGTCAGCGTCGGCTTGCACTAGCCCTCATTACCCTCATCATTGGCAATCTCGGCATCTCGCTTGGTTATGCTATTCCCGATCTCGAACCCTATTTCCTGCCAACCATCCTTGTTGCAGCACTTCTGTTCTGCCTTGGCCTCCCACCTCTGATGAAGAAACTTCCATCTGGCTCGTATTGGGCAGCTTTGGCCCTTCCGCTTTTTGCCGTGGTTGTTGGTTTGCAACAACAGGATCGGTCGAGGCACACGGCCGTTGACAACTACACTTCGTGGGTGTTCGACAATGCCGAGCCAAACGCAATCATCCTCACACGTCAATGGGACTATTTCTGTTCGGCAGCATGGTACCGTCAGGTTGTACAGAAGGAGCGGACAGATATCACGGTGATCGACAAAGAACTCTTACGGCGTACCTGGTATGCCCCCTACCTCCTACAGCGATATCCCGACGTGATGAAACGTGTGCAGCCGGAGGTAGAGGCGTTTATGCCCTACCTACAAATGTTTGAATCCAATGGTGATGCCTTCAACACAAACCAGGCAAACGTACGGATCATTCAGCAACGGTTTGTTGCGCTCCTGAATGCACTTTTAACCGCAAACCCAGATAGGCCTGTCTATATCACACCCGAGCTTTTGCAAGATGAGCAGGGATTTGCTGTTGGATATGACAGACGTCCTGCCGGACCGCTCGTTCGTTTGGTGAAGGACACTTCCAAGTACCAGCAACGCGAGGGCACCGCTGGTGTGAACGAACTCGTTTCCAGTCTCGCAGGTAGAATGGAACGGCTGGATAAGGGGCTCCAACAAACCGCACTCGCCGGCTTTGGTACGATGGCGTATTACAAACTTGACGCATTTACCGATACTGCTGGTTTCCGCAGATATCGTGATCTTGCGCGCCGTTTGGACCCTAAGGATCGCATCACCCGTCAACTTGACGCAGCGATCCCCTGACCAGCATTAACAACGCCATAACCACATCACGAGCACTCCAGTGACACGCCATAACGTCATACCGTCATCTCGTCATCTCGTCATTACGTCACTACGTCATTCCGTCATTCTCGTCGTTGTCTTGCTCACCGGGTGCGCTTCTTGGCAAGAACCGGAGGCCACTGCGGATGCAACGCCACCACCGGGATATGCACCAATCTTTCTGAGAACAGTTGCAACTCTTCCGGATAAAAAGCCACAGAAGGTGGCTCTAAATGCAACACGTGTAGATACACGGGATGGCAAGTCGGTCAAGATCTATGCACACGTTTTGGATTCAACTGGCACCTACTACACCGGTGGTGTAAAAGGAAACGGCAAGGCTCTGTGGTGTAAGGTAACGGAAACCATTAATGGCACATCGCGCGATGTGAAGAACTACACCATTCGTGAAGTAACGGAGCGCGATAAGGAGCCGGTGGCCTTTGCACTTGTAATGGACAACTCCGGCTCAATGGGTGACGCACGTGCACGAGCAATGCAAGCTTCGGTTGAAGACTTCCTCGGTTTGAAACAAC
Organism: uncultured Ignavibacteria bacterium; assembly: GCA_937870915.1. Taxonomy (GTDB): domain Bacteria; phylum Bacteroidota; class Ignavibacteria; order Kapaibacteriales; family Kapaibacteriaceae; genus UBA10438. The sequence continues at coordinate 8,727 of CALMZQ010000130.1, read as the reverse complement.
CGCAGGATGCCGTTGCTCTTGTCCGCTATGATCATCACACAGAAGTAGAATCGCCACTCTCGAACAACACCGAAGAGGTGCGAAGCAAGCTGAAGCAGAATGGACTTGAGGGATTTGGAGGGGGCACTGCCATTCACTCTGGAGTAGTTGCTGCAATTGATCATCTCGATCAATCAGCACCAAAGGGAACACGGAAGGCTGTGATCATATTCACAGACGGTCAAGAGAATTCATCCAAGCTCTCACGCGATGAAATGATCTCGCGCGCGATCAAGTCCAACGTTGTTGTTTGTGCAGTTGACTTTGGTAGCGGTATTAACGAGGGATACATGGAAGACATCGCGCGCAGCACCGGTGGGTCGTACACACACATCTACGGTACAGCTGAATTCCGACCAATGTTTGAAGATGTCTATCGTAGACTCAAGAATAGCTACGTGATTGAATATCCGGTTCAAGATTATGGTTCGCACGATGTGAAGCTCAAACTCTGCTGGGGCAAGGACACTGCTTCATCGAACTTCAAGTATGACAACACGCCAGACGTGGGTGCTATCGCACTTCTGAATGTGAATTTCGATCACGGTAAAACAACACTCGATGCCTCGTCATCTGTGGCCATCAATAACATCGTAACAATGATGAAAGCGCTCCCGTCGATGACCATCGAAGTGCGCGGACACACAGACAACACGAACAGCACATCAGACCCCGACTTCAACAAAAAGCTCTCTCAGAAGCGTGCAGAAGCCGTCCGAGATGCGATCGTGCGTGGTGGAATCAAGGCGGATCGCATCACTGTGAAAGGATACGGAGACGCGGAACCGGTTGCATCTAACGACACAGATGAAGGAAAGGCGCAGAACCGTAGAACTGAATTCATTCCTCTTACGCGGTAACAACCATGGAACCGTCCTACCTTGTCTTTGACCTAGAAACAGTTGGGCATTCTGCTGAGAATTTCGACGACGTTCAGATCGAATATCTGCTCCGTGGTGCATCAACCGAAGAAGAGCGAGAAAAGAAGATCGGCGAGTTTGCACTCAGCCCCCTCACAGGACGGATCGTCTGCATTGGTATGCAGATGATGACACGTGTTGGTGACGAATGGCAGGCAAAGAGAGTTGCGTATTCCGTTGATCCGTCAATGGAAGAAGGGGCTCCATCTCGCCATGAAGAACTCCCATCAGGCTCAACCTGGTATCTCAGTAGCGAACACATGATGTTAGAGAATTTCTGGAAGCTTCTCAATCATCATCGCGGGATAACGCTTGTTTCATTCAATGGACGGAATTTTGATGCTCCGTGGTTGATGCTACGCAGCGCGGTCTTAGGAATTCGTCCCACGAAAAATCTGATGGATGGGACACGCTTCAACTATAGCGGACACATTGACCTGTTAGACAGGCTCACGTTCTTCCAAGGATCCGGTAGTGGAGCAACAAGAAGATTCAACTTTGACTTCTATGCAAAGTCCTTTGGCATCACGTCCCCAAAGGCAGAGGGCGTAGATGGCTCAATGGTAGGAGAGCTTTTCCACCAGGGCAAGCACAATATCATTGCTGAGTATTGTCTGCGCGACGTAACCGCCACGTGGGATCTGTTTGTTACGTGGGACCAGCTACTCCGATTTTAAGGAGTCGGTTTCACTTTCTCCGTGCGTAGCGTATGGATGTATTGCCCTAGTTCCGCTGCCAACAGAAAGACAAAGGCCGTGTAGTATAGCCATAGTGCAAATGATGCAAGTGCTACATATCCGCCATAGAACTTTCCAAAGTCAGAAGCGCCATTTACATACCACGAGAACAGGACTCGAGCAAACTCCCACATGATAACCGCAGCTCCTGTGCTGATGAGAACCACTGGCCACGGCAACTTCTTGTTTGGTACAAGTCGATACAAAAGGAAGAAGACGATGGTGGTTGCTACCAGCGATGCCACGCGGACCGTGAGTCCAAAGAGTAGACTCTCTCGCAGTTCCGGAAGAATCCCGGTCCAATAGGTCTCTGCAAATGTCAGCAGGGGGCTCATCAACGTTACGACCAAAATGAGGATCGTAGTGATGATCGTTAGGAGCATGTCCTTCAGCCGATAGATCACAAAGAATTTCGGCGTTGGAATGTGGAAGATCGCATTCAGCCCAGTCCTCAAGGAACTAAAGAGGGTTGAGGCCAGCCAGAGCAACGTAACACCTGCTATCCATCCGGCCACCGTTCGTGCATTGAATACCGATCCAAGTTCCTTCACAATTACGCTGATCAATTCCGTGGCCTGTGTGTTCTGTGGCAAGAAGTTCACAAGGAAGTTCTGTACCGTAGACTTTGTTAGATCCTCATCGATCACACCAGAGACAACAGAGAGTATGAGGATCAGCAGCGGAATTGTACACAACAACAGATTGAAGGCAATTCCGGACGATAGGAGGAAGATGTGACGTCGGTCTGTGATGTCAACAAAGTCGTAGAACAATTCCCACGCATGTTTTAGCTGCGTCAGTATCCGCGGTTCTGATTGTTTCATTTCACCAAAACTACGGCACTACGGACTAGTTTTGTGGAATGCCCCTGTTCTTGCGTTCATCTGCATTAGCTCTTTCAACCATTGTCACCTGCCTGGCAATGGCTGGCTGTGCAATGAAGGTTGCGCCCACTGGTGGTCCAAAGGACTCGGAACCGGCAGTGCTGACCACAATGACGCCTCCAAGTGGCACCACGTCGATGAAGGAGCGAACGATCACCTTTGAGTTCGACGACTATGTAGATCGTTCTGTCCGCAACGCTATCACAGTGTTGCCAAATGCCCGTTTCTCAACCACCTACGGCGGGGATGAACTCGAGATCACGTTTGAAGAGCCCCTTGATACGAATACTACGTACACTGTTACACTGGGAACAGAATGGTCAGATCTCAGAGGTAATAAGCCAAGCGAGTCGTATACGATGGTCTTTTCAACAGGCGACCAGATCGACTCAGGAAGTATCTCCGGTACGGTGTTTGGTCAATCTCTCTCCAATGTGGTGATCTTCTGTTATCAACGTGCAGATACTTTACGGCCTACGTTTAGTCCTCGATCTGTAGCCCCAAAGTTTCGACTCCCCATAGGATCGTCTGGGGTATTCTCTGTAAAGGGGCTCCCGGATGGTCTCTATCGTATTGTTGCCGCACGTGACGAGAATCGCAATGGTCTGTTGGAGAACACAGAAGACTTTGTGAACGCTCCGGCAGATGTTCAGTTAACAAATGGTTCTGCAAAGCCCCTTACACTATTGATGGGGAAGGCTATCGACCGAGATCAGCCCTTGATAGCACGTGCGCGAGCGTTGAATGCGAGGCTGGTTAGCGTGCAGTTCTCGGAGCCGGTAGTGCCTGTTAAGAGTTGGCATGATGCTCTATCCCTTTCTTCAGCAACAGATCCCGCACTGCCAATAGTTGCCATATGGCCGGAGAGTGGATCACAGGAGAAGGTACTGCTCCGCCTCGGACGAGACATCGATACGTCTCGGTACGAAGTGCGAACCGCACCAAGGAGCATTGTGGATCTCAATGGCGTCCTATCACCAGATACCATTGGGAGATCTTCCTTCCGAGGAGTGAGTAACCCAGACACGACGTCGTTAAAGATCCTGAGCGTTAATCCTACCGATAGTACGAGATCGGTTCGTGTTGACTCAACCGTAGTGATCCAGTTCTCTGACGCCGTGGATACGGCTAATGCACGTATCACCGTGTGGCACGAAGCACCGAGCGGAGCAATGCCGGTAACGGCAACGTGGAGTGATCCTACACGGTTGGTGTTGCGTCCCAAGAGTCCACGAAGCGTGCGGACGTGGTATCGCACATCGATCACCTTTATCGATGTACGGTCGTTCACCGGCTCCCGTTTAAACGACTCGCTCCTTACACACTGGATCTCCACCGAAGAACGCCGGTCTGAACCCGGAAGCGTCAACGGAGTACTCGTAGACACATTCAACCTTGCTCCCAAGGATGTTCAGCTTACGGTGAGGTTTCTCACACCAGCCGGGGCTTTGATACATTCTCAGGCTGTTTATGTCGGACAGGCCTTTACCGTAACCTCGCTTCCACCCGGCGAATACAAGATCGACGTGTTCCTCGATCGGAATGCTAACGGCGTGTATGATCATGGAGATCACACGCCATTTTCCGTGAGTGAAGAGTGGTGGCCGTCCCCTGCATCTCTTACCATACGGGCACGCTGGACTGTAGAAGGTTTTCGTTTTTCGTTTGGCCTGCCCCCTGCCAAATAGCTGCGCCTCTGTTTTACCGAATCGTAACCCCGTATCTTTGGTGCAATGATGTAGTTTACCAAGGATTCTTCGGTGCGTTCATACCTGATAGTTATCGCGATCATGCTCTGCTCAGTTGCAACGAATGGGCAGGTAGATTTTACGGCTCGTCCGGTGGCCGATCATTTGAACATCCCATGGGATCTTCTTGAGGGGCCCGACGGAAAGATCTGGTTCACCGAACGTGTTGGCCTTATCAGCAGGATCCACCCGGACACCAAGGAAAAAGATACGATTCTTGATTTCCGCGGTTCAGTTGCCAACAGCGTAGAGATCGGACTCCTCGGCATGGTTCTCCATCCGAATTTTTCCGAACAACCCTACGTCTATGCAGCCTACGCGTTCAAGAATAACGACACGTGGGTCAAACGTGTGCTACGTGGCAGATTCAACGGTTCCAAGATCGTAGACATTGTCACTATCTACGAACTCAAACCTGCTCAACAGTGGCATCAAGGATGCAGACTCGTCATTCTGCCGGACACCACATTGATGTTCACAAACGGAGACCAGCCGGCTCCCGACAGCACGTTCAGCCTCACATCAGAAATCGGCAAAACCATCCGCATCAACCTCGATGGTTCGATACCGGCAGACAACCCATTCCCCGGAAGTAGGATCTGGTCCATAGGCCATCGCAATCCGCAAGGTATGTGTCAACTTCCTAACGGGAACATCTTTGCATCAGAACATGGTGACAAGATCGAAGATGAGATCAATCTCATTGTGAAGGGGGCTAGTTATGGTTGGCCAAAAATTGAAGGAAAATGCGACCTTCCGGCTGAGATCGAGTTCTGCACTGCGAACAATGTGGTTGAGCCTGTGTGGTCGAGCGGTACGCAGTTGACCTATGCACCGTCCGGTCTTGAGTATTACCCACACACACGTTATCCGGCGCTTACCGGGAAGCTCCTCGGCGTATTCCTCAAAGCATCCCGAATGATGGTCTTTGATCTCTCAGAGGACCAATCCAAGATTGTAAGCGATAAACACATGTTGATGTTTCGCTATGGGCGGCTACGTGATGTGCTTGTAATGAGCGATGGCAGACTCTTTGTGTGCACCGGCAACTATGATGCAAGAAACATCGCCCCCTTCCCAAAACCGGATCATGATGTTATCGTAGAGCTTCTCCCGGTTTGGGAGTATGAAGACCCCAAGGTCCGCGTCCCACTCGATACGATTCTTTATCGCGCAGATGCCGGAGACACTGTAAAAACTGCAGTAGAATTCTGCAGTGATGGTGGAACGCCCGTATTCTACACTCGCCTCTTCACCAATCCGGGCAACATTTTTGAGGCTCGTTTTTGGCAGGATGGGGCGTCTACAGAAGGAACGGACTGCTATCTCTTCCGTGTACAATACACACCACAGACAGACTTCCCGTACGTAGCTACAGCAACCGTCTATTATGCCAACCCTGGTGAAGCAGAACACTCTCAGTACGCTACACTCATTGGCCTGCCGAAGAAGGGCTACATAAAGGCTACACAGGATACGTTTATGGTTTCGGCAGGCAATACAGTGGAGTGTTTTGTTCGCAATATCGGACTCGACACAGTTACTGTTACGTCGGCTCTCTTCAGCCCCTCGGGGACTGCTACCATAACTGGGAGTGAATATCCGGTTCGTATAGCCCCAGACGAGGTACACTCGTTTACGTTCAAGCTAACAACCCCGGTGGCCGTTGGGTCGGTTATAGACGTTGTATTGCTTACCGATGCGTTCCGTGATGCTTCCTTCTCAATAAAATTGATACCCGTCAGCGTCGAGGACGACGAGCAAGGCCCACGGTTTGCCCTCGCTCCCCAGCCTGTTCGGGATGTCCTGAACATCACGCTCACGGACGGCTCCTCGCACGAGATCTCTGTTCACGATGCGTTAGGCAGACTCGTCTATACAGGCAAACACAACGGCACGTCAGTTTCTATCCCTATTATGTCCTTCTTGGGTCAGGCGTCAAAGGGTGTCTACACCCTATCCGTCTCGGCACGAGGTCAGTCACGAACCACTCCATTTCTCATCGCTCCGTAGCGAAAGCGAACCCACATGCTCTTTATTGACGATCAGATTCCGCACCTCGCTGAGATACTCTCACTCACTGACGGGGTGTCGCGGTTCGACGGAAGAGCACTCACGCGAGAACAACTTCGCAGATCGCGCACCACGGCGATTTTTGTTCGCTCCGTAACATCCGTTGACGCCAAACTCTTGGCGGGTACAGACGTTGCCTTTGTAGGCTCAGCAACCGCAGGCATCGATCACATTGACACGGAATATCTCGACTCGCGCAACATTCGTTTTGCATTCGCACCAGGCTGCAATGCTAATGCCGTTGCGGAGTACGTGCTTGATGCATTTGAAGAGCACAAGATTCCACGCGGGGCAACAGTAGGTATCGTTGGCTTTGGACATGTTGGCTCTCTGCTCGCGCGGTATGTACGTTCGTTAGGATACAACGTCCTTGTGAATGATCCTCCTCTACAGAGTGCCGGAACAACATTCCCAAAATGGGCAACTGTTGTCTCCTTGGAAGAGCTGGCAGCAAGGGCCGACGCTATTTCCTTCCACGTACCACTTACTGATGACGGGGCGTTCCCGACTCGCGATCTCATCACGGCAGGCATCCTTAAGACTTGCAAGCCCGGGACCTTGGTTGTGAATACTTCACGTGGCGGCATCTTGGATGAACATGCTCTTGCAGACCTCGTTGCAGCAGGCACCTTGCAAGCCGTACTTGACGTGTTTGCGAACGAACCCAATGTTGACCCCTATGTTACGGAGCGTATCACACATTGCACCCCACATGTGGCCGGATACACAGTACAAGCCAAAGAGAACGGTGCGTTGATGATCTACGAGGCATTTGTTGGTCACCCCGTTCGTATACGAGACGAGGTGGAACTAACCGAGGAGCAGGCGGCAGACCAGAAGCCCCTTGTTACTATCGAACCGGTTGTAGTAGCGCCGTATGATCATCATGCGCGGATCACTCCTGCAACCTTTGATGAATTGCGCAGAACCTATCCTCTTCGCAATGAACGACGCACTCCACCAACATGGGATGAGCTCGATGCCCTTGATGCTTGAAGAGGTGATCTTTGATGCCGTGATGATCCTCCGTCCTGAACGCTTCAATGATCATCGCGGATACTTCGAAGAGACGTACCGAGCAGACATGTGTCTGCGATATGGCATTCCAACAGACTTTGTGCAGGACAATCATTCACGCTCAACCTATGGCGTGATACGCGGCATGCATTTCCAGAACGTCGAGCCTATGGGCAAGATGCTTCGTGTTGTGCGTGGTCAGATCCAACTCGTGGAAGTAGATATCCGAAAAGGATCTTCCACCTACGGCAATCACGTCTCTATCGACGTCTCAGACAAGAATGGTCGCGTAGTCTGGATCCCACCCGGCTTTGCTAACGGTTTTGCCGTCCTCAGCGAAGAGGCCGACGTTTCGTATAAATGCACAGCTCTCTACAATCCGGCAGGAGAAGGGGCTATCAATGCACTCGACCCTTCTCTAGGCATCCGCTGGCTTGTAGATGATCCGATAATGAGCGAGAAAGACAGAAATGCACAGTTACTCAGTTACTAGTTACTCTGTTACTAGTTACGACTAGGAGAGTAACAGGGCTGCGTCGATAAGCTCATTTACTGTTTCCATCGTATTGGCTTCGGCGTAGAAGCGCAAGAGTGGTTCAGTACCGGAGGCGCGGATGAGGAGCCATCCATTCTCAACGTAGAACTTAAAGCCGTCCCGCGTATCGATACGGATGACCTTGTGTTTACCGATGGAAAGGGGCTTCTTGGCACATGCGGCTAGGATCGACTTCTTCTTTTGTTCCGTTACGCGTACGTCGCGGCGGCGGTAACGATGTGGTCCAAATTCTTCATCGAGATCATCGCAGAGTTGCTTGAGCGACTTCTTTGTTGATGCCATCATCTCAAGCAGCAAAAGGCCGTTGAATACTCCGTCGCGCTCTGGAATATGGAGTGAGGTGCCGAGTCCGCCTGATTCTTCGCCGCCAATGAGAATCTTCTCTTCCGACATGAGTTTGGCAACGTACTTGAAGCCTACGGGAGTTTCGTGAAGCTTGATCTTATTCTTTTCACAGTAGGCGTTGACCATAGACGTCAGCGACACAGTTTTCACTACAGCACCACGACGTTTCTTGGTTGTGTAGAGGTACTTCATCAGTAAGATGAAGATGCGATGTGGGTCAACGTAAGCGCCTGTGTGGTCAACAGCACCTAGCCGGTCCGCATCTCCGTCAGTGGCAAGCCCCATATCAGCTTTCTTCTTCCGAACGGCTGCTGACAGCGGGAGTAAGCATTCAGCGATAGGCTCAGGGTGATCGATCTCACCGAATGACGGATTGTAGTCGCCATGGATCTCAAAGACGCCCGGCAG
>CALMZQ010000129.1 GCA_937870915.1 uncultured Ignavibacteria bacterium | reverse complement strand
TATCCGATGGCCCAAACGATGATGAGGATAACAGCAACGTAGTAAAGAAGATTACCCATGAAAGAGCCCTTGATGTAGTGAAGAATTCCAATCCGGGTCTATGACATGAGGTAGGCCAGAAACGTTCCCGTTACTGAATATGAACCAAGCAGGATGTTTGAATGCCTTTTTCTGAGGCATAACGCAGGATCAAGAGGCCCGTTGGGACATTTGCAAGGTCAATCCGGTGTCCATAAGCTAGACCTGTAGGTGCTACTACAGACGTGGAGAGCACTCTGCCCTGCAGATCGAGAACGTCGATCTGAACCGGAGCAGTCCCAAATGCCTGTGAGGTTACCACCACATGATCTGTTGCAGGGTTGGGGACCAAGACAAGCCCCATACCCTCATTATCGTTCTCCATCACAGAAACCGGCGTTGGGTCGAACCACAACAACCCTGTCTGAGTGCCTGCTACGATTGTGTTGCCTGCAATCATCAGTTGTGTGATGGAATAGTTCTCATCCTCCCATCCCGGATCAAAGATGGTATCTATCCTTCCCGTTGAACGAACGAGGCGGATGAGCTGACCTCTTCCGTTGGTTGGTGCTGCAACAAATACATCGCTGTTTCGAGGATCTTGGACAAATGCTCTAATGCCATATGCATATGACCACGGACTTTGCCACGTGACACCATTGTCTGTGGTCATCTTCAATCCCGTTGAGCTAGATGCGTAGAAGGTTGAGCCTTCATTCACGTCACCCACGATCTGTTCAACAAATGCAAGAGTCCCTACATGTTTTGTCCAACTCAACCCACCATCAACAGATCCATAGAGAGCACTCTCCTCAGCTGCGATGAGATGAGAAGGGGCTTTGGGGTTTCGACTAATAGCTAGGATAGAGCGCACGTTGTTCTCGAGTTCGTTCTTCCATGTTACACCACCATCGGTAGAACGTTTGAGATTGTACAGTCCACCACAAACGATCTCCAGCGGGTTCGTTGGGTGGATGGTGATCGACCCAATAGGTTCATTCTGTTGCGGAGAAGCCCCTTGCCAGGTGAGTCCGGCATCCGATGAGCGATAGATGTCTGAGTTTGTACCTCCGAGCATATGAGATGGGTCGGAGCGTGCAACATCAAATGAGTAGACGCGGCCGCCCGACGGTTGGTCGTATTTCACAGGAGTGAGGTAGGTCCAGGAATCTCCGGCGTTTGTTGTGACGGCTACATCATTCACTCCCTGCAGATACCATTGTTCGTCTGTAAGGCGAATGAGTTTGCGCACTTCAAGTCTATTGATTCCGTTATCGATGCGAGTCCATGCTCCTCCTACCGCCGAGTTGCGGAAGATGCCCGATTGATAACACCCAACATAGAGCTGACCACCAACCAACGTTGCTGAGAGCCGGGCGGTGTGCATCGTATCGATGGTTGTCCACGACATTCCTTGATCCGTACTGCGATGAAGATTGGTACCCCATGCAAACAAAACATTCGAATTGGATTGCGCTTGGAGCACACCGGTTACCGTCATAACGTTCTTCATGGTTCTGTCAGACCACGTACGCCCCCTATCCGTGGAGACTGCTATCCGACCTTGGAAGTATGCATAGAGTCGGTCCGCCGTTACACCATCTGCCGCAAGAAGATCAATGCTGTATCCCAATACTCCGGTGTGGGCAAATCTCTGCCACGTTTTCCCTGTATCAGCACTCTCGAAAAGTGTATCGCGCACTTCCAAATACATTCGTGATGGAGCTGCCGCAGAAATGAGCACTCCCGAGATTCCCAGCTGTTTGGATGCGAACACGGTGTCCCAGTGCTGTCCGGCATTTGTTGAACGCAGGACAGGGGGCGAGGCACCCCACACAAACCACATGTTTGTTCTGGTTGGGTGTACAAGCAACTTCCGGAAATTCGAACTAGGCAACGTAGAGACCGTGTTCCAACTCACTCCAAAATCTGATGTCTCAGCAATGTACTTGTCAAAGATCACTCGTACGGTCTGTTGTGTGCCCGGGACTATGGTCATCCAACTCACGGCCGAACCATACACATCCGGCAAGGTTGGGAACTGTTGCCATGTTGTTCCGCCATTCGTGGTATAGAACGGATAGGCCGACCCCTGAATGCGGGCAACAATGATCTGGTTGTCCAACACACTTACGGCTATTTCTTGGAATGTTGCACCAGATAGGGAGGGGTATCGTACCCACTTCTGCGCTGCCGCACCAAACCCGCCACAGAACAAGACAACACTTGTCACCAGCATCATCATTAGCGTTTTCATGAAGGTTCTCCCGGTTGTTTCTGCAAACAACCTATAGCCCCCTTATCCCCCATCCTATGACATTCATCACCCTACGTCATTACGTCACTACGTCATTTCATCATTTTAGGACAGCGCCTCGACTCCGCTTGGCATTACAGCGGCTATTCGCTATTCGCTATTCGCTATTCCCAAGTGTAACTTTCCTCCACATGATCCAATCCAACGCTACGATCTCAAGAGCACATATTGTTCGTCCACCAATCAACGGGTGCACACTTCGTGCGATCCGCCCCACATCTATGTTCAAACACCTTCTCTTGCTCGGACTCGTGGCCGTAATGTCCACGTCCGTGACGGCTCAGATCAACCTGCCCGTGGCTGTCTCACAGCGCGGAGTTGTTTCACAACGGATCGGCGTAACGGACATCAGCATTGACTATGGCAGGCCAGCTGTGAACAAACGCGAGATATGGGGCGAACTGGTTCCTTACAATGCTATCTGGCGTGCCGGCGCAAACGAGAACACCGTGTTCACCGCGTCAACGCCCGTTAGGATCCAAGGTGTAGACCTGGCTGCCGGACGTTATGGTCTGCACATGATTCCCGGAAAGTCGGAGTTCACCATCATCTTCAGTAAGGATTCCCATGCGTGGGGCAGTTACTTCTACAACGAGGCGAATGATGCGCTGCGGGTAGCCGTCAAACCAATATCTGCATCACATACTGAGCTTCTGACCTATGAAGTGCCGTCGATGACGGAGTATTCGGCAACCTTCCAGCTTCGCTGGGAATCACTTGCTGTGCCCATTGTTGTATCAGTTGACCTCGGCGAAACCGTGGTAAATGATCTAAAGTCTCAGCTTACCGGAATTGCCGGATTCTCGCCACAAAGTTTCACAACTGCAGCCCAATGGATGGTGAATCATGATACTCACCTTCCAGATGCAGAAAGAATGCTTAAGGTTGCACTCCGATCCGGCCCAACATTCTCGGCATTGATGCTGACTGCTCAGATCGACGAGAAAAAGGGCACGAAGCCTACAGCTGCAAAGAACAGGCAACAAGCGCTAGAGATTGGAACAAACACTGAGCTCAATACCTACGGCTACGAATTGCTGCAACGTGGCAAGATTCAAGAAGCCGTTGTAGTGTTTGAAACAAATGCCAAACGATTCCCATCCGACCCAAACGTATGGGACAGCCTTGGCGAAGCCTATGCGATGAATAAGGACAAAAAGAAGGCCATTGAATGCTTTGACAAGTCACTCTCCATGAATCCAACCCCTGAAGTTCGGAAGAACTCGGAGACCTGGCTGGAGAAGCTGCGTTAGTGTGCTAGAGTGCTAGAATGCTAGAGTGTTAGAATGCTAGAGTGTTAGAGTGTTAGAGTGTTAGAGTGCTAGTGTGCTAGTGTGCTAGTATGCAAGTGTGTGACTCTGTAACGATCTCGGCAATCTGATGTTAGGTGAATATGCGCCTAACCTTCACCTTGCTCTTAATGGTATTGTGCTCTATTCTCTGTTCAGCACAGGGATGGGAGAGTGGAAGGGGGCCTCTGGGTTTTCCGAGGGGGAGGATCATTACCCATGACTTCAACACGGATGTACTTGTTGTAGGGGGATCATTTGGGAGGCCACCATATTATACTCTAAACGGTGGTGAAACGTGGACCCGCATGGATTCAATACCACGCAGACCATCGGAAGCCAAGTCCCCAGGTTATTCTCCAATCGAGTTTCTATTTGAGCCTGGCACCCCTCATACTCTCCTTGTTTTGAGGCGTGACCAGATGTTTCGCACAACGGACTTCGGTCATACTTGGACGCCGCACAAGACAAACCCGCCGGCAGGGTTCAAATCACTCTCGATCCACCCACGCTACCATGATCTTTGGTATGTGAATGGTGAGGACAATGCCCCGCTTACCTACTCAACGGATAGGGGGAGAACATGGTCTCTCAGCCGAACCACAACGGATTCATCCTACATTACTTACACATCAGATTTTCTCATTGCTTCTTCGGATCCATTGAGGCTTTACCTGCTAATGTCAGGTGAACTTTGGGTGAGCTATTCCGGTGGGCGATGGTTCAGCAAGGTTGCTTCAGATCGTTCTATCGATAAATTACTCGCAGTGGATCATGCAGACCCGAAGAGACTCTACGCGGGAACGTTCGATGCGATCTCGACGTCGAGTAACGGCGGCCTAACATGGAGCTCTGCACGTTTTCAGCAACCAACCACGATAACAAAGATCGTCCAAGCACGAAATGAGCAAGGTACGCTCTGGGCTATGGGTTCCAGTCTGTACAGAAGTGATGATCGAGGCTTGACCTGGTCGGCGGTTGAAATCCCCAGGGGAAGGGTTGAATATCTACGCATCTCAAATGATCTACCGGTTCTGCACCTTTGGAACCGTGGATTATACATCGGCACCATGGATGGTTCGCATTGGAAGCCAATTCCGAACAACTTCAGATTTCGTTCCGTGTCATCGCTGGTTGCCGTTAGCCCCGTTCATTGGTTAGCGGAATCTGATACTGAGATACTACAAACAACAGACGCCGGGGAATCGTGGCAGAGCATTTGCGACGTTGAACTTGAGGAAGAATTACCTGTTTGGAATCTTACGTTTGATGTGTCGAGAACTGACCCGCGAATCGTGATCAGAAGTACAAAAAACGGGATATCTCGGACAACTGATGCCGGCGTCACGTGGCAGAGAATGGCGGTTCCGCCTTCAAACAACTTCACCTCGATCAGTATCAATCAGATGGATCATTGCGACGTTCTTGCCCTTCGATCGGGAGAACTCTTCCGTACAAAGGATTGTGGTGAGCTCTGGGAGGTTGGTAATAGTATAGCCGGATCTCGGATCGGGTTTCATACGCGCAACACAGGCAATGGGAATCAGATACTCTGCAAGAGCAAGAACACATTTCTCTACTCTGACGATGGAGGTACGAATTGGGTCGACCAAGGATCCTCTTCAGAAGGCCTGTATTGCCTTGTGAGCGCTACGGATGTTCCGATGTCCTACTTCATGGTTAACTACCGCGGACTTCACGTAACAACTGATGCGGGTTCTTCATGGAACCTGAAACAGGCCAGCCTATCAACGGCTAGGGCCTTGGCAAACTCCCTTCAAAAGGCAAATGAACTGTTTGCTATTAGCTCATTGGGATCACTCTACCGTATCTCTACTGACAGGTACTCGGTCGACACATTGTTCGAAAACAACCGGGAACAAGAATACTACCCCTCACAGTATGAACTCATATTGACTGGCAATCGGATACTTTCTACAACGAGTGATGGGCTCATGGAGTTTGTTTCAAACACCACACATCTACATGAGCACGGAGATTTCAGCAATTCTATTGCGATCGAGCCACAACCGGCATCGGAAACGATCGGCATTCGCTATACAACCACCGTTAGTGCAACCGTCACGTTGTATTCCGTCACCGGCAACAACGTCCTCGAACTTCATGTGGAGCCATCAGATCTTTCAAGTGGTATCACATTGTCAACATCCCATCTGACTCCGGGCACATATGTCATGTGTATCAAGGATGGCAAGTCGTTTGCGAGCCGTCTCGTACTTATCACGGAGTAGTGCTAGAGTGCTAATGTGCTAGTGAGTTAGTGTGCTAGTATGCTAGTGTGCTAGTATGCTAGTGTGCTAGAGTGCTAGAGAAAAGTCATGATTGTCATAACGTCATGATTGTCATGATTGTCATGATTGTCATAACGTCATGATTGTCATGATTGTCATAACGTCATGATTGTCATGATTGTCATAACGTCATAATGCCTTGGTTGTCATTTCTTCAAAGTCCTGTTGTTGACACAAAGAGGCCTTGATCTCCGGTAAGGAGGTAGAGCTTGTTCTGTGTATCGAACGTGGCTTTGATGATTGATGTAGCGTAAGGTGTGAAACCATTGAGCTTAAGGTCGGCTCTGGTGGTGGAGGACACATCGCCGAAACTATAGCCCCCTACTCCCGTGACGCTGAAGACCTTATTCGTTGACGTGAAGGCTATGCCTGGCGCGGGTTTGCTGGTTTCAACGAAGGTGTTGCCATTATCAACCGATTCTCTGCTTGACGTGAAGTTGTCGGTTCGTGCATAGATGCGACCTGTTGCGTCTTGCACCATCCACACATAGTTGGAGCCGTTGGAGAGCGGAGCAATTTCTCCATTAGGGCGGATGCGGGAGAGTACTCCATTGGTGTGCTTGTAGAGGTCAGACCGAAAGTGCGTGAGTGAGATAAGTGCTTCGCCATTTGCAAGTCCACAAAGGACGGGAGTGAGTAGGTATCCGGTTCCCACAACAGGGATCTCTGGCATAGACACGGAGGTCCACGTAGTACCTTGGTCTGAGGAGGCGTATGATGTCCTCAGTCCAGACACATACATTGAACCTGTTGGCGTTGATGCAAAGTCGACGAAGGTAGACATGGCGCCAAGGGTTCGCCATCCCGATGTGGTGCGAACATAAAGCCCCTTATCAGCCATGAGGATGAGGCTATTTGATAGGGTGAATCCCATTGACTGGAATGTAGATGTCTGACGTGTTCCACCCGAACTGAATATTGTGGCCATATCGCGCGAAACTGCAACACCACCTGATGATGATTCGCCAAAGCCAACAGCTACAACATTTTCACGAACGTCCATGCTCTGTCCGGAAGCAAAGAGCACGTGTTTCCAGGTTGCTCCTCCGTCTGTGGAACGCATGAGTCGAGACGGTGCATCACCCAGAACTCCGCCACGTTCTTGTACAAGAGAATAGAGGTGACCATCCGCCCCCTCCATCACCTTCACATGATAGGGATAGGCGTTGAAGGGATTCACATTGGTAAAGGATGCGCCGTTGTTGCTGCTGGTCCACAACCCGCCACCCGTTGGGATATAGTACACGATGTCCCCGTTCCTCCGCACCATCAACTCACCGCCATAGTTAGCCACAACTGCCGGGTACTTCTGCCATGTAGAACCGGCATCGGTTGAGATCTGAAAATTAGTGGGGCTACTAACACACACAACATTATTGGGTCCGAATGCAAGTCCGCCACGTCCGGCAGGGAGGTTCACAGGTTCCCATGTAACACCTCTGTCTGTTGTTGTTGACGTGATCATCGACGACGGATACTGCATGACGCGCAAGTACGGTTGTCCATTCGGCGCTACAGTGAGAAACACGCCTTCGGTCTGTCCATTACGCGAGAACACATCCTCTCTCTTCGTCATCGTTGTCCCACCTGCCTCTATCACCCACAGCTCATCATTGGTGAGCGCATAGATCTCGCCCCCTGCCCCTGCAACGGCCGTTATCACACCGGCTGGTGACGTGATATATGAAGGGGCTCCTCCCGACGTAGAGAAGGTAGCCACTCGACCATCGATCACGGCAAGCACTTTTGAATCGTTCATCACAAAGACACTCGATACATTCCCACCGTTATACGGCAGGTCTGTGAACCGCTCCATTGTTAACGTGGAGTTCTGCGGCGTGTCTGGTGTGGTAGCTGTATCCGACGAGCATGAAACCAGCAAGACGGAAAGGAGGAGAAGGAGGAGAGGCATGCTAGTGTGCTAGTGTGCTAATGTGCTAATGAAGTCACTGCTGCAACTCATCCAGTTTCTTTTGAGCTGACGAGCGGTTGTACGCATCGCGATAGAACGGTCCACCATACCAGGCGCGTTGTTCCTGGTGTTTGGGATGTGAGGTGTCGGCCATTGCTGCGCAGAACTTCTCAAAGCCCTTTGCGCCACCAACATCTTCCGGAGGGCAAGCCCCATCTCCGTCGAGGATCCGATATGGTTCTAAATAGGTGGAAGGGGGCCCGGTGGCGATCACTTCGATCGTGTGATCCCACCCGGCCTTATTGTCGTAGCGGTAGGTAAACACATCGCCAAGGCTGGCTGCAATCTTTCGCAGTGTGCCACCCGGTTCATCGATACTCCATTCGTGGGGATGTACGTCCTTCCATCCCATTACTCGTTGAACAACGAGGTGGAGCTCGGCAAGATCGATCTTTGCCGGTACAGTGAATACTCGCCAGATCTCCGGTTTTGTGCCGATGAGAGAAATGCGAAGGATGACAACGTGGGAAGCGGTTAGTGGCATGGGGAAAGTTACGGAGTAAGTCAGTTACTCAGTTACGTAGTTACTCAGTTACGGGGCTACGGGGTTAAGTTTTTGTCAAGGTGCACGGAACCTGTTTGCCACCTATGTTGCAGTCATGAAAAACACCAACTTTCTTGTTGCTTGTGAATCCTGAGGGTGCATCATTCGCTTAATGCTAATCATAGCGTTGTTCCATCTGCTATGTGGTCAAACACTGATCGGCCAGATCGTTGTTGACGCTGTTAACATCTACGGGTCAGAAGTTCGACGGATCACGTTCTCTGGCTGCCTCACAGAAGTGCAGGTTGCTGATGCACGTCCGTTTAAGAAGGGTGATCGAGTATTGCTTTACCAAGCAAAGGGTATGGCACTTGCAGACTCATCAGCTGATTCTGGCACGCAAATATCGCAGGGCATGTGCGGCAACTTCGAGTTTGCCACTGTGGCGGATGTAGTTGGCAAATTGGTCTACTTGTCTACTCGATTGATCCGCTCGTATGATATCAATGCAGCAGTGCAGTTAGTTCCTGTGATCAGCTCGAGTCGAGTAACACTGAACGGGCCCATTACTGCCACACCCTGGGATGGCGCAGCCGGTGGAATCATCGCGATCGAGTCTACCGATACTGTCATCATCAACTGTTCGATCTCCGTCAATGGCATTGGGTTCGTTGGTGGATTTCCATCAGGGTCGTATAGTAGTTGCCGCACAAGCACTGATCTGAATGCCCCCTATCCATCGATCTTCTACGGGCAAAAGGGAGAAGGAGCTGCAATGATTGATGCTCGGCGTCAATCAGGGCGTGGCCGGACCGCAAATGGTGGAGGAGGCGGTGCAAACCACAATGCCGGGGGTGCAGGCGGAGGGAATGGCGGTTTCGGTGGTGATGGTGGCGCAGTCTACCGAATATGCGGTACTGAATTGAACGGTGGCCTAGGGGGCTCAGCATGCATTGTAGACCCGACAGTACCCGGTGTGTTCTTCGGTGGTGGCGGTGGTGGTGGACACCAGAATGAACGTGCCAGCGGTCTCGGTGGCAATGGTGGTGGGATCATCATCATTACTGCTCCTATCATCATCAGTACCAACGGTTCAAACACTCTCTCGAGCAGAGGGAATGATGCACGGATCGCGCAGCATGATGGAGCTAGCGGTGGTGGCGCTGGAGGAACAGTTTTCATCGGATGTTCCGCAATTGAGGGTGCGTTTACCATTGACGTATCTGGCGGGGCCGGTGGCGATATGGGTCTTGTATATCAAGGACCGCACGGCCCAGGCGGTGGTGGCAGTGGCGGGCAGATCCTGTTTTCATTGTCTACAGTACCGGCATTTGTGTCAAAGATCTCATCCGGTGGCAAGAATGGCGTCAATACGCAGTTTGCAAGTGGGATTGAGCATGACTGGTATGCGAAACCAGGCAATGCGGGCAAGGTTCATTTGAACTGTGCGTACAATGATCCAAACCTAGCAGCATACTCGACACTTCGTCAGATCAGCCCAAGCGATCTGGGTATCAAGTCGATCGGCACGTTTGATACAACAGAGATTCGATATGTGAATCACGGGCCATCTAGCTTCATCATAGATAGCCTCCGATTTCGGCTCGATTCGATGATCGTACTCTCGTCATCCCCCTCATTGCCGACAACCCTTGCCAAAAACGATACGCTCGTTATCAAGGCCCGGATCAGTCGTACATCCAACTATCAGTACAAAGACACACTGCTTGTTTTCGGTGCCGTAGCCGGTGGATGTGAAGATCGTCCGCTCTTTCCGTTCACGTGGATGGTAACGGACTCATGCTTTATCAAGGTTGCTCTTGTGGCAGACACCGTTAGCACTGGAGGCACCACACGTATTGTAGCGATCATCAGTGACACCTTCCAATTGACTTCCCCAGTATACTTCACGGCCGTCATCAGATATCCGAGCAACGATCTCTATGTAGCGCCGTCCACAACCTACCCAGTGACTTCGATAGAGTACGACGGCGACCATACACTCCTATACATCGAATCCGAATGGACAGGGGGCGACACACTTTTCATCGTAGAAGCTATGGGATTACTTTCTCTATCGAATTCGACCGTAGCAGATTTTCTGTCTCTATCGATCGCTCTTGGTAGTACGATCTGCAAAACGCAGCTTGGGCATGCCACGATAGAGATCTCCGACGTGTGTGCTACTCGATACCTGCGGAGCATTCAGTTCAATCTTCCCAGCGTCGCGATTACGTCTGGAACAGGTTATGTCGGCGTTAACGTAGCAACAATTCCAGATTCGTTTTTTTTGGGCAATGCACTTACAATCTCCATATGGTCAATGGTGGGTGCTCAGATCAAATGCTCCCCGCTGTCGGTGGGGCACACGCATGTTGATGTACCATCCGGGTTGTACATCGTACAGATTTCGAGTCAAGACGGCCCACTATTAACACAGCTTCTGTTGGCCCGCTGAGCTCACCCCCACGACTTCGTCGTGGGCTAGCCTACTTACGCCCCTTCGGGGCTTATCGAGTGTTCTCTGTTTGCTATTCATCACTCATACACTTCAACAATACACTCCATAAGCTTCATCTCGGCGGTGCTGCATCTGTTGGTTCTGTATGGACGAATGGCGGTAGCCATTCCGAGTCTTCGTTCTCCAAGAAATCATGCATGTCTTTATGCACGCGCATCACATCGGTAGTGAGGGCTTCTCGCTCTTCCTTCGAGAGTAACTGCACCGGTCTCGTCGATCAAATCATCAAGTCTATCCGACGGCGTGTTCATGAAGGCAAAAATGCGAGTTCTTCTGTAATGAACACCATTCAGAAAACGAAGTTAGATTGCCCAATCTCAATCCAGGTCAATCAACGAACAAAGAACCTAGTGAACCTGATCGCATCCACATCTCCGAGGCGCTCATTGTGCCCAGAGGCGAAATCGAGATCAAGGGCAAGGGGCTGATGAAGACGTATTGGCTCGAGTGACTTGCGCCAAAGCAACAACAACATCGAGGTACACACATGCGGATCATCCCCTTACTCGTTATCGTAGGCTTATTCGTTCTGAACGGTGAAGCTCCAGGACAGCATTGCACGAATGATCTTCGATACACCGAGGCCGTGTTCTTTGACTCAACAGAGATCACGGTCGGGGCGAACATTCAATACGGCATCGCCAACAACCATCTTGGAAATCCGACGCCGTTGTTGATGGATCTCTATTATCCGAATCTTGGTTCTGACCCGGCTACTGCACGCCCAATGATTATGCTTTTTCACGGCGGTGGTTTTTCGTCGGGGGACAAGCAATTGGGTGACATCAAGGATCTCTGTTTTCACTTGGCCATGCGTGGCTTTGTATGTGCATCTGTGAATTACAGGCTTGGGCACGATTTCTCGGAGTACGGGCAATACAAGGCACGATATCGCGCGATCCAAGATGGCCATGCTGCCCTGCGATTTGTTGTTCGCAACGCGGCCACCGTTAGGATCGATACCAGCTGGCTGTTTGTTGGAGGCCAAAGTGCCGGCTCCTTGCTTGCGCTGGGCATGGTGTATGCCGATCAGGTGGAGCTCGACAGCCTTTCTCTGTTGTATACTACCACCGCCGTGGGTGCTGAACTGGGAGATCTCCATCGGTCCGGGAATGACCTGACGACCACCTACTCCATTAAGGGCGTGTTCAATAACTGGGGCGGAGTTGTTGAGAGCGAGGTTGATCTCGACGAAATGATCCCGACCGTTGCGTTCCATGGTGGTCTTGATCCATTGGTCCCAATCGACGCTGACACATCGTTCGAACACTATACCCTGATCGGGTCGAGAGCGATCCACGAAGACCTCATCGCCAACGCTGTGTGTAGTGAGTTGAGCGTAGATGTTTCGGGCGGACACGGCATCTATCGAGACGCCTCCAGCGCGTTCAGAGCGCAACGGGCGAGTTGCTTCTTCCGCGGGATCTTCTGCAACAGTTGCTCGAGCTTGCTAACAACAGATTCGCTCCCGTCGTTATGCTCCACCCCGAATAGCATCGGCGAGCAACCACAGGAATCTGCATTCCGCGTCGATCCCAATCCCTTTGATCACACCTGTACCATCACAGGGCTTGACGGCGAGGCGGAGGTCACGGTATACAATAGCTTGGGACAGGTAGTCTACAAGGGCCATGTCGGGAATGGACCGCTGCAGTTGGATGTGTTGCCCGGTTTGTATTACGTGCATGTACAACCCGTTGGAACAAAGAGCGCGTATACGTCCATTGTGATGAAGCGTTGAGGCCGAACGTATTCATGTGCGCCAAGTGTTGGCATTGCATCGGAAGGTCAACACCAGATCAGGGATCAATGGCTGCCAGACGTTGCATTGTGATGCGGGCTGCGCTCCCCATGTCCATCGAGAACTGAACGGCGGCGAGTTGATTCAACACCTCGATTGCCAGTTCACGCGTGGTGATGCGCGTGAAGTCCGTCCAATCGTCGTATGCGTCGTCGGGTAGGAAATCACCAGTATAAACGTCGGCAACAGCGCTCAGAGCTTCAAGACGGTGTTGTGGATCAACGATCGACAAAGCAGAGGTGGCCGTTGCCGTGAAGTGGTGCAGGTCAACAACGGCATCAGGTCCAAGATCAAGTGTGTATGACCCGTCGCGGAAGAGAATGTAGCGCGAGTTCTGTCGCGGCTTGAGTCCGGGTTCTAGTGCCGTACGGATGGCGCTAACAGCATTTTGCAGTGTAGGCAAACATCGCTCTACATCTACATCCTCGCCCCAGACATGCATAACCATCTCATCAACGCTAACCGATCGTCGGTGGCGTGTTACAAGAAACTTAAACACATCTCGCGCCTTCTTGCGCTTCCACTCCTCCATCGTGATCTCTGCACCGCCCCTTTCCACTCTAAACGATCCGAGTGTTGTGACCCTGATCGAGATGTTCTGTTTTGCTGTGGTTGAAGGTATCGACGCACGTTCTTTGGGCGGTAAGGGGGCGATACTAACGTCTATCTCGTCTAGGATAGGCAATGGCTGGGTTAATGTAGATCCTGCGATCCTGCGGAAGACATCAACGGCACGATCAACAGCGTCGATGGAAGAACGATCCGTTGCGTTGTGTTGTCGCATGTAGAGACCAGCGCGCACAAACGTTACGGAGCGTTGCAGAACAGTATTGCCGATGGCTTTACATAGTTCATCCGACTCAGCCAGAAGGCGTTCGGCGAGATCTAACTGCCCTGCCGTGCCGTACACTTCGGCCATACGGATGAGACATAGGGCTTGACCGTTTCTGTGCCCGGACTCTCGATAGACAGAGAGTGCACGTGCAAAACAATTGAGTGCCGTTGGAAGATCGTTCAACGTCAGATAAACATCGCCAAGCACTCCACTACAATCGCCTACGAGATGTCCGGGATAATGTGCTTCAGCAAGGTCGAGAGCACGTTTGCCAACCTCATAGGCTTCGGCCGGTTTTCCGATGCCGTTTAGTGCCATGGCAAGGAACTTGAAGGCATTCACCTTTGCCATGCGACGGTCTAACGCGTCGGCAAGTCCGATCACTTCGGTGGCATACTCAATCACGAGCGGGAACTGTCGGTTGTTGACGAGTTGCACACAAAGTCGAAGCAAGACCAATATCCTGCCCGGCATATCGCCGTCGAGTTCGAACAACGCTTCTGCCTGTCGCAGCATGGCGATCGAACCCTCAACGTCACCATTGGCGCCGATAGCTTCAGCATGTCGCAACATCACCGATGGTGATACCTGACCGTTGACCTTCTTTGATAGCGTCATGGCGTTTGTTGTGATTTCCTGCGCCTTGATGACATTGTTCGCAATGAACTGTCGGGAAAGCAGTACCAAAAGATCCACTTCGATCTGTGTCTGCGTGCCCCCTACCAGCGCAAGTCCGGCTTCGCACTGTTGAATGGCTGCATCGAGCCGTATACCTATCATCTCATGTGTTGCGAGGGCGTGGTGTACAGATGCCGTTAAATACACGTCTTCGGCATCAATACACATGTGCAGAGTTGCTGCGAGCTCTGCGCCAAGTTCAGGAGTGGTTTCGCCTTTGCCATGCAGTTGCTTGGCGCGATCCAACACCTCATCGATATGTCTGCGTACGTCTTGAGTCATGGTGGCAGCAGTAAACTACCACCATGTTCTCAAAACACGCGCTTATGGTCGTTCTTCGGAAAGACCAGCGATCACAGCCATGATGCCGTCCATGGAACGATCAATCGCATCGTCGTTAACGCGGGCATCGTCCATAATCAGGCGGACACCATTGAAGATGTGGAACAGCTGGTATTCAACATTTGCCCGATCGTTCTTACCAAATGACAGGATCTCGATCTCGTTCTTGTGCTTCCCATCATCCTTTCCAGCTGCCGAGGTATTTGCGATCACCTTCATTGAATACGCATCACCACCGGGTCTATACGTAAGGATCAGGTTGCGGAAAGTTTTCTCTGCATCCTGTGCATTGACATTGCCTTCTCTATCCGCTTCTACTTCCAACTCTGCCATAGCCTCCCGGACCTTTTGAATGGCCGGCAGGATTAGCGCTGCCGTTTCGTTGCCTGTACCGACATACAAGCCCATGGCCTCTTCAAGCTTCTCCACTTCACCATCAACACCACCGAGCTCCATGTAGACTGGCACCGTAGCGATCTGTCCGTTGGTCTTGGAACCCGAACCTTCCATCATCGTCGGAGCGGCCACATCCGAGCACCCGATCACGACTGCAGCACATGCCGCAGCCACCATGAACATTGCAAAAACACGCATTATTGACTCCATCAGAGAGTGTGAGTAAGAATTGATGATGCAACTTGTTATCTGGCACTCACCGCATACTCACCGGGAGAGTAAGGCTCCCGACGTCACTCCGGGAGAGTAAGGCTCCCGACGTCACAATCCCTATCTTTCCGGTCCTATCCGCCCCTTACCACAAGCAGAGTACCTAGCAATGGCAATTCGCATCAACCAAATCGCCCCTAACTTCACAGCCGACACCACTGAAGGTCCAATAACGTTCCATGATTGGATCGGCGATGGGTACGCAGTGCTCTTTTCTCACCCCAAGGACTTCACTCCGGTATGCACAACGGAATTGGGCACGGTTGCCAAGATGATCCCCGATTTTGCAAAGCGCAATACCAAGGTCATAGGTCTTAGCGTAGACCCCGTTGCAAAGCACATTGAATGGGAGAAGGATATCGAGGAGACACAAGGGGCTCCTGTGTCGTTCCCCATGATTGCCGACACAGACCTTGCCGTATCAAAACTCTACGATATGCTGCCTGAAGAAGAAGGCGACTCGTGCGAAGGTCGGACGGCGTTGAACAATGAGACTGTGCGTACAGTCTTCATCGTAGGCCCAGATAAGAAGGTCAAGCTCACATTAGCTTATCCCATGACGTCGGGCAGAAATTTTGACGAGATCCTACGCGTCCTCGATTCCATCCAGCTCACTGCTACGCACAAGGTAGCCACACCAGCCAATTGGAAGAATGGCGACGACGTCATCATCGTCACCTCAGTTTCCGACGAAGATGCGCGTGCAAAGTATCCCGAGGGGTTCACCACCGTAAAGCCATATCTGCGGGTTGTGAAGCAACCGAAGTAACACGCTATTATGACGTCGGGAGAGTAAGGCTCCCGACGTCAGTTCTCCAACCAATACGTTAGCATGAGCCCCTTGCCCTTTATTTCCATTTCTCCCCTTGGCGCGGTGTGAGTCTCATTAAGCGCTTCGTTGAACGCCTGTGAGATATGGATCTTTCCTGGCTCACTCGAGGATTCCATCCGGCTCGCAACGTTCACCGTGTCGCCCCATACATCATACTGCATGCGCTCCTTGCCAATCACCCCGGCAGTGACTGGGCCGCAATGAATGCCTATTCTGAATCTTATAAGCGCCTTGTTAAGCGCCTTTTCAAGCGCCTTGTTAAGCTCTTCGTTGAGAGTGATTTTCATCATCTCTCTTGCAGCACTCGCAGCCCGCACTGCGGGATTCGCTGATCGCTGCTCGCTATTCGCTATTTGATTCGCTATTCGCTGCTCACTATTCGCTATTTGGTTCGCTATTCGCTGCTCGCTATTCGCTATTTGATTCGCTGTTCCAAAGGCGACTGCCATGTAGGAATCACCAATGGTCTTGATCTTCGTTACCTGGTGTTTTGCGCAGATAGCATCACACTTTGAAAAGACGTCATCAAGGATCTCGATCACGGTTCGAGAATCGAGTTGCGAAGAGAGATCGGTAAAGCCGACAATGTCCAGGAATAGCACGGAGGAATTTTCGTGATGGTCATTGACCACCTCGCCCCTTGCTACTCTATCAGCAATGTGCTTTGGTAACGTGGAGTGCAACACGGCCATGTGTTTTTGATGCTCACGCTGAACGGCTTCGATCTCGCGTTGCTTTGCTTGCATGGCAAGCTTTGTTGCTGTGTCTTTGCCGTTGATCTCTTCGATGATGCGCGTGAATTCGTTGTTGTGTTCGATGTAGCCGGCAAAGTCGTTCTTCTTTTGGCAGATATCTCGCAATTCCTTGTGGAACCCGGCCTGCTCCAAAGCCAGTCCATGTGTACGTGCTAGCTCCAAAGCTGCTTGAAGTGTGTGTGCTGCATCATCGATATTGCCTGTTTGCTCTTGGAGGATGGCCCTGGTTTGTTCCCTTGTGAGTAAGATGCCGGGAACGAGGATGTCCATGGCATCTAGTTTTTGAAGGTGTTCTTCTGCTTCGGCGAAGGACCCAGAATGGGCTAATGCCGACGTGATGTTACTGGTGACTCCCGCAACACCGCTCTGATCTTCCATTTCTATGAAAAGGGGCAATGCACGACGGAAATACTCTAACGCTGCGCTGTTGTTGCCGGTATTGCCGTGTACACTACCGATGTTACTGCACAGATGTGCCATATCCTGCCTTGCGCCAAGCTCTTCAAAAATGGCGAGAGCCCTGTGGTAGTGGTCAAGGGCTGCGGCGTAGTGTCCGGTAAGATTATCGACAAGGCCGATACTAGAGGTGACGCGCGCTACTCCAAGACGGTCGCCCAGTTCCTCGTGAAGGTTGAGCGCACGGTGATAGAACTCCAGTGCAACCGGATAGTTGCCGGTGGCACTATGTACGTTTGCGATGCCCCTTGAAACAGCTGCTTCACCAATCCGATCGTCACATTCCTTGTAGAGTTGAAGCGCACGATGATAGAACTCCAGGGCGGACGTGAAATCACCGGTTTCCTTGTAGACATTACCGATTCCCATGGACATGACGGCCACGCCATTGAGATTACCAAGGGCTGTGTGCACTTCCAGTGAACGGTGGTAATTCTCGTGCGCTGCTTTGTAGTTGCCGGTGCCCAGATACACGGATCCAATATTCCCGGTTGCGCGAGCCACGCCACTGCGATCGCCAAGCTCATCAAGCAAGCCGAGGGCTGCGTGAAAGAACTCTAGTGCTCCTGCATAATTGTTCGATAGCAACTCTGCTATACCACGGGCATTCGCAGACGAGGCACGTGCTTGTGTTGTTCCCAGCGCGTCGAGCTCTATTGCACATTGCAGTAGCGCTTTTGTGTCGCTGATGCCTTTCGCAACACGAACGGCGTCTTCAAGTTCTCCAAGCGTGCGGACATTCATAGATGCAAAGATGCGCATCTCTCCCGGCACGTAAGTCTCCCGACGTCACTCCGGGAGAGTAAGGCTCCCGACGTCATTTATCAACGACGATAACTGTGCGTGCTGCTTCGCCCCCTACCACACACTCCACGGCATATTGTCCGTTGGAGAGGTCGATGGGAATGGAGAGAGGACCGGACGACCCAACGGACACGTCACCATCCGAGACCGACATCACAACTCTGCCCTGCATGTCTACTATACGTATGTGCAGTGGCAGTCCGTCCCACTCGTGCGGTACGGTGATAGAGATGTTGTCCTTCACGGGCATCGGCGAAACAATGATGTTCTTGAGCGTAGGGGGCTGGTGTTCGTCTACTCCAACGGTGTTTGGTTGAATGATGAAGACAAATGCCAGATCTCCACGATGGATCGGGAGACTCGATCGTGAGTTTGAATCTTCCTTGGTACGACTCCATTGTCTTTCGTTCTCAAGAAGCAGGGAATCAACACGCACCAATGTACACTGTCCAGTCGGCCACCCGCGATCTAATGACGTTTGAAAATTCCTCGCTTGATACGCTACGATTGAACCGTCTGTGTTCCGAAACACGACGTCCTGATTGCTATCCTCAACTCGCACAGCTCCGGGCTTCACATATCGCGAAAGGATGCCATTGAGAATGGCGTTCTTCTTACGCGTGATGCGCACTGAATCTCCTTCGCGTACAAGATTGAAGTGACCGCTTATCGTTGCCTCTTGCCAAGACGTGTTCCCGGCATACATCAGATCAGTCCACAGTACTACGGGTGTAGCATTATCGAACCACCACTCTAACATCGACGTGCCGATGCCGAGGGTATCTGCGTATCTCCGTATCGCAAAGGCAACAGAATCAGCGGTACCGGAATAGCGATGGTAGCTCATTTCCTTCAACGCTGCCTTTACATCAGGGTACGCAACGATCTGTTTTGTCCACGGGATGGCATTGGACATGTTCGTTGTAGAGGGGGCAACGAACCGCGGTTCAAAACCGTTATTGCGGAGTGTGATCGCAGTTGCATTCAGCGCTGCGCCGAGTTTTTGAGCCGTCCACTGCGGAACGAGGTCGGGCTCGAGAACTGCCTCCCATGAATCCGGTACGATGTTCCACTTCTTCTTGAGGTGTTGGTGCACGGCAAGGACGAACTCTGCGTATTCATGTGGTCGGTCGTGGATATACGTTCCGCCCCCGTTCTGTCCCGTGAATGCTACATAACACACATTCACATGCAGGTCTTCGCCCTTGGATTCTAAACGTGTACGAAGAGGGATCACAACATTCTCGATCGTAGCATCCAATTCCGTGAAGTGGAAGCCCCCTTCATTGATCGTTGAATCATCATTGTCGTTGACCGTTACGTAGCGGTTTTGTCGCCACCGCAGATATGCCGGATCTGATCCACCCGGACATCCTGCCGCGCGCCATTCCGCATAGTGATCAACCGGATTCTCCGACCCCGCACGAACCTCCACGCGCAACCGATTCACGCCTGTGAACCGCACAAGACTATCGAGCATGAGATCGCGGATCCGATCATACTGCGGATCACACGGCGAGGTGATGAATGACGTTGCCTCCCACCGCTGAAACGGCTGTCCCCACGTTGAGTCGTAGAGGATCCATCCCCTCTGAGCATAAAGAGAGGGGGCGAGGAGGAAGAGGAAAAGGATGGCACGAATCATGGAGGAAGATAGGGAGATACTAGCGTCGGGCTTTAGCCCGACGTATGGAGATACGCCGTCACTCCGGGAGAGTAAGGCTCCCGACGTCACTCCGGGAGAGTAACGCTCCCGGAGTGATCTCCCTGCATTGAGCGCTATAACTTCCTGAAATGGATAATTGACACCGGACATCATTGCCACGCCTGATGCGCTTTCTTCCCACGCCTACGTCGCTTTACTTCCCATGACTACGTCATGGGCTAGCGGGATTTCGCCCCGTTGGGGCTTGAAGAGAGGTACGGAGTTACAGAGCTACGGACGCGTGTTCAGTTCGCTATCTGGATGGGCTGCGTCTTCGAATGCCGATGTGTAACCCCCATCGTATCCACATAGGTGGCTGTAAAGGTCAGTACCACATGCCCCTTGACCTGTCCCTTTGTTAGCGGGAGTTTACCACCAACAAGCTTGAGGGTGGTCTTAAACATTGCACAATATCGCAGTGTGTCGGCATTGATCTCTACATGCTTCAGTGGCTGCGGAGGTTCAGGTAACAAGTTATTGGGTAGCTGGCGTTGGGTCATCTGCGGTTGATGATGCGACCAGTAGTCACGACTTTTCTGAATACTCTCCATCGACATCTGACGAAGAGGCTCTACATCAATAACGATCACCGTATACGTCGAGTCCGTCTTTAGGTCACGCACGTTACTTGAGTTTATCCCAACCTCGATCGTACAGACCTGAGCACTATCCTTTCGCATCAGTCCCGGTATTCTCACGAGAATGTCCCTCACGAAGAATACCGGATTCGCGTTATTCATGATGGGATCCACCTTCACATTTTGCGTTATAATGATCGGCCGAAGCGCGGATGTATCCCTCTCTTCGTCTCCAGAAATGAAGGGGGCGTTGTAGATCGCATACGAATTACCAAGCAACACGAACGCTGCGAACATGGTCAGGACGATCGTGAGTAATCGCATAGTACGTGCTCCTGACAAAAGGTGTTGCTGATATCGGATCGAAACATAACACTTCCCACGACTGAGCCGCTTTACTTCCCACGACATCGTCGCTTAACGTCCCACGACATCGTCGCTTAACGTCCCACGACATCGTCGCTTAACGTCCCACGACATCGTCGCTTAACGTCTCACGCCTGCGTCGCTTTACTTCCCCTGCGTCGCTTTACTTCCCATGACTGCGTCATGGGCTAGCGGGATTTCGCCCCGTTGGGGCTTGAGGAGAGGTACGGAGTTACGGAGATACGGAGTTACAGAGTTACAGAGTTACGGAGTTACGGAGTTACGGAGATTCGCTGTTCGCTGTTCAACCTGCTACAACAACGTTTGTAAGATTTGCCTTAGCCCCTTTCAAAAGGGCAAAGGTTACTTTGTCCATAACCGTTCCCTCAAAGATTGCATGACGTACATCGCTGTGATGGAAGCTCACGTTGCGTAGAGTTGCGCCACGGAATGATGTGCGTCGTAACGATGATGCATTGAAGATCGTGCCTTCTAGGGTGAGTCCGTCGAAATTTGCATCCGATAGGTCCGAGGCCTTGAATTCAGTTCCGTTCAACGATGCTTGACGAAACGTGGTGGTGTTCATCGAACATCCGTGAAAACAAGCGCGGTTCAGGGTAGCATTTGCAAACTGGACTTCAACGAGTTCACTACCGACAAATCGTGCTGAGGTTAGAATCGAGTTGGAAAAGTTTGCCCCCTTCAAACTTGTTCCAAAAAACCTTGCCGCCGTTAGATCTGATCCAATAAAGGTTGTCCCTGCCACATCTGAGAAACTAAAGTCGGCGGCAGTCAAGACAGTATCATTTAGGTCATTCTGTTTCAATTCCACCGCAGCAAACTTTGATGTTCCTTGCTTCGTTTGTTTCCACGCTTCCTTGAGTGATTCGCGAAGGCTTAGGTTGTTCGTCGTTTGTTGGATATCCGCTGCTTGTACTTCCATTATCATATCAACATCTCCCAGTGATTGTGTCGTTGATGAAAACGCATCTTCGTCTGACATCCCCGAAGCTTTGCAGTCGTTGTATCGATCAATGAGATTTGCCAGCAATTCACGCGTCACCTCTGAACGAGATGGAAAGTTTCCGTAGGGGGCGAATGCGTCGTGCAGAAATCTTTCTAGCCGATGAAGATGCTGTTCTTGGTTGAGTTTTATGTCTGTGTTGCTCATTGTAGATCCTAGATCAATGATTCGTTGAGGAGTGAGTTCAGAGGAGTTTTTCCAGCACAGTTCTTGCCACATCCCAGGCATTCTTGTTTGCAGCGTAGAGTTCTCTTCCCGCATCCGTAAGCCGATAATATTTTCGCCGCACTCCTTGTGTTTCCGAACCCCAGTATGCCGTTATGCGTCCGTCATTTTCCAGGCGTTTGAGGCTGGAGTACATCGTAGCCTCGTTCAGTTCATACATATGTCCGGACGTTTCGTAGACCTTCTTGGATATCTCATAGCCATAATGGTCGCCCCCTAAAAGAAGCTTCAAAATGATCGTATCCGTGTGTCCACGAAGCAGGTCGGAAGAAACAGTAGTGTTTGTCATGGATGCAATATACGTCACAATACTATGTCTGTCAAGGTATTATGACGAAATTGATGCCGGGAGAGTAAGACTCCGGGAGTGAAAGCACTTCATTAAATCAATGTATTTTCCCCCTCATATTTCGAGAGGTATTCGATGAAGCGCAGCACCACCTTCGCACTCTTGACATTGGCTCTGGCACCCCAGTTCCTCTTTGGACAGAGTTTCATGACATTGGACAAAGCCTATGGGGTGAATGGCATTGCAAAGGAAGCGTTGCCTTCCGCTTATATGACATCAGTAGTAGATCGTTGGCGGGTAGAGGCTGATGGATCGGCATACATCATTCGTAAGGGTCGCGCGGCTGATACCGCATTGCTCGTAGAACGACTAATTCGTAGCGGACAGCCCGATCCGCTGTTTGATAACGATGGAATCACGTCAATTCATCCTGCTGTTTCATCTGCGAGTACCGTGCTCTTCAATAACGGAGAAGTTTTGCTCGGACAGCATCGTGCTCTACGCTACGAGTTCCACCGCGTTGGAGTCGATGGCATCGTGTCTACACAACCTATCTGGCAAGATCTCGAGACGAGGTTGTCCGTTAAACCGATCGGCGTCCTGGCCAACGGAACCATACCGATGTGGATCTCACGCGAGGGCGGATCAACACCACAACGACTCATTCGGATTCTCGAAGGCGTCGGTTCGAACAACTCCGTACTCCGCGAGAAGCCCCTTTCCATAGAACCATTCGACTTCACACAGGGGCATGTCTTTACCGATGCCTCAAGTAGGATCCTCTCTCTCTTCACCAATAGCGACGGCCGGATCATTGTGGCGCGGTACCTTAGCGATGGCACCCTCGATGAGTCGTTCGGTAATGCGTTGGGAATGTTTGTGATGAACCTCGAGGAGGGACGTAGTGCGAACTCCACAAGTGCGATTCAAACTCGAGACGGAGGCTATCTCCTTGCATGCACACTCAGCCCAGAGATGAGCATTTTTTCCGAAACAGTTCATCTGATCAAGCTCACACCGTCGGGTGGATTGGACCCGTCGTGGGGAGATCGAGGTCTTGTTACTCTTAATGGAAATCAGATGTATACAAGGGGGCTTGTTGAGTTGCCAAATCGCGACATTGTCTTTCTGACGCACGGCACCACAACCTATTCGCACCTCTATCACCTGCGTCCAAATGGGTCCATCGTTCCGGGAACGTTCGGCGAGTTTTCGATGACGGAACTCTTGTCGGTAGGGCACGTGATCGAGAACAAGTGGCTCTATGGCATCGTGTATTCTGGTGCGCCCTTCAGCTCGATCGGGCGATATATCCTCGGTCCAGACGTTACTTCGATTCATAATGACGGTTCATCAGACGCCCGTCTGCATGTAGAACAGATCGGAGAGGAAGTCTTCGTTGCCGGTGTAGATGGCAATGTTGAGGTTGCACTCTACACTGTGGTTGGACAACTCATCACATCCTATACCACTCTAGCATCGTCATCTAACAGGATCTCAATCCCACCTGGACTACCTCGCACACCTCTGGTAGTAACTGTTCGGCAAGGGGGCGATGTGGGCAGTACACTATTCCGGCAGTGATAATGAGGGGGCGAGGCTAACAATTAAGTTACATAGTTACGGAGATTCGCTATTCGCTATTCGCTATTCGCTATTCGCTGTTCGCTGTTCACAGTTCTCGATGTGCTCGCCCGATCTTCCCTGCCATGCTCTCGTCAACACGTGCCTCGGCAGCGAACTCTGGCCAGCGTTGGACGGAGGTGACCACATCGTCGACGATCTCTTTCCAACGTCCGCGTTTTAGGAGTGCAGGTCGTGCGCAGTCTTGAAGATCTTGGAGCACAAGGCCGTCACGCTTCCCGTTCATCGACATTTGATGCGTGGACGTCCACGCGCCCGAGGGGTTATAGCTGTACGTCACATCGAATGCCGGAGCCAGCGACCACTCCCCGCGCTTGTTCATGAGAAACGCGATGTTCTTGACGTGATCATCTTGATTCCGGGCAACGATGTTGAAGACCATGCGACGGTAGAACTGCTCGAGCTCTGCGGCCGACAAACCGATCTGTCGCATCACCATCATGGCCTGCTCATAGGAATAGACGCCGGGAACATTGAAGTCGTAGTGTGCGAGAGCGCAAAGAGACTGCATGTGGATCTTCTCACCATGGGGACCGCGATCGAATCGACGCGTCATGAAGTGACGTCGACCCTGCTCTTCAAGGAGTCGACATTCCGACATCTCGATCCCTGCCGCCTTCGCCATCATTGAATACGCATACTCGACAGCCCCAAAGCCCCTTGGATCATCGAGCTCTTTGTCGCGATTGCCGGACACGCCATCGAACTTCAGCAGCCAGTACTCATAACCGTCACCCGCGTTGACCTGACCGGAGCGCACATCATTCGTCAACCTGTTCCATGCGATCAATGCCTTCGCGCGCGCTCCTCCGGCCGATGTTCCCACAAGCAGGATGTCGCGCATGGTTGCAGATGCCTCATCAACGTGCATCGATCCATGAAGGGCAGAGCGATGCAGAAGCACGTCGCTTGCTAGTTGCACCAGGGCATCGATCGCGAGCGGCGTCGAGGTGCGTTGTCGTGGACCTTGTGCGGGTGCGAACTCCAGCGCTCCCATCCCACGATTGCCCGTATAACACAGTCGTTCAAGAGTACTGAACTCTGCCGGTGTGCGACCTTGTGTTGCAAGCCAGGCATTGATAAGGGCATTGCCGAAGGTGTCAGGGAGCGAGTCAGCAAGGAGTCCCGGAAGTCCATGAAACGTGCGCTGTGCAAGTGCCGGAAAGGCATAGACCCGCTCGTGTAAGGGCATTGTGATCGGCGACACTTCGATGCCGCTGCGGACGAAGTCCGATTCGTACTGGAACCGCGCAACGGGATCATCATCGTCCATCGTGACAGCGCCGATCGTCCGTCCCCACAGTCGCACCTCGGCGATCACGACTCATCTCCCCACGTCCACGGTTTCTGCGGCTGATCGGATTCACGCGACGTTGTCGCACGCTGTCGACGTTTCCCCTTTTGCCTCAACAATTCCATCGGACTCGGCTTCTCATCGGGCAGGATCAGATCAAGCGCGTCCAGCACCTGCATCGCACGGCAGATACGAAGAAATCCCGTGAGCTGCGTGCCGACCTCTCCCGATTCAAATCGCTCAACCGTACGCTTCGACACCCCGGCACGTTCTGCCAGAGCCGCCTGCGTCAGGTTCCGAGCAAGGCGCTCGCGCCCCAGGCGTTCACCCAACTCCCGAAGCACCGCCTCATCTGTCATGGTCGATTCGATCTTCATAGTCGCCAAATATGGCGAATAACGACCATTATCACAAAGCATTTCGTCAGATATGGCGAGATGACATTTATTCGTCAGCATTGGCGATTTACAATTGCCTATCGTCTACTAATCGACTTTTATGACGAGATATGCTCATTTACCGCTCTGGCTAAACGCTTTCACTCCGGGAGAGTAAGTCTCCCGACGTCAATACATTCCAGGCATCACTCCCACGTCTGCGTCGCCTTACTTCCCATGACTCCGTCATGGGCTAGGTGGATTTCGCCCCGTTGGGGCTTGAGGAGAGATACGTAGTTACAGAGTTACGGGGTTCTCTGTTCTCTGTTCGCTGTTAGCTGTTCTCTGTTGATTACTCCCCCAACAAGATTCGGTGCGCTCTGCTAACCATTTCATTCACACCCGACATGAGAGTGAATTCACGCGTACGTGTATCGTACCTCCACAATCGACTAGGAACATCCTCAACAGCAATGTTCGATCCTTGTCTTGGCGTCGACTTGCTTACGAATATGTAGGGGGCGATAAGTTCCACATTATGTACGTGCTCTGTTGAATCCGCGATTCGTACTGGGTTCGTGCCATCCAGATCAAAGAACCATCTCGAAGATCCGTCATTTGGATCGATCTCTCCTGATGAGTCCGTGTCCATAAGAAGCAACGTAACATCAAGAACAGGCCAGCCGGCATTACGTTCACCGCGTCCATAGTGGTAGGACTGAACGAACACTAGTCCGGGTCTATCAATTAGGAGTCTGATCGGTTCTCCATTTTTCGTGGCGATCAGCATATTCGCGCACTCTTGACCACCGTAGCCAATACCTGCGAGTTCAGTTGCCGGCTTACCTTCACTTGCTTTATGGCTAACAGTGAGAGGCACTTTCGTTCTGGAAGGACTTAATGGGAAATACAGCCAGGGGCTTCCATCTATCAACATGGGCCGGTCAAGATTGATGTGTTGCCATGCTAGAGTGGCACCGTCCTTTGTCACCACCTTCTCGCCAACCTTTACACTCATGCGCGGCGAAGGGATCGTCGAGGTTGATCCGGACTTCCACCAAGATCCAACTACCATGCTGAGCACGGCGATCGCTTTGTATGCACCAGCAGCAAGCACACAAACACCGATGACAAACCAGATTCGCGTTGTCCAACGCACCAACGATGTAGCCATGCGGTTTCCCTCCGTAAAGTACACATCTAGCAATATCAGCAAACTGAACACTACTACAACTTCGACGTACGAGCACTTCCCAACGACTGCGTCGCCTTACTTCCCATGACTCCGTCGCCTTACTTCCCATGACTCCGTCATGGGCTAGGGGGATTTCGCCCCGTTGGGGCTTGAAGAGAGATACGGAGTTACGGAGTTACGGAGTTACAGAGTTACGCTGTTCGCTGTTCACCGTTCACTGTTCGCTAGGTGAACCGTGATCACAAGTTTGCCAAAAGGCTCTCAAGTTCATCGAGTGCCTTGCGATGTTTCTCCGGCGCCATACGGGCAAGGTTCTCAAGCTTCCATCGTACTGCAGGCAAATCAGCTGCGTGGAGAACTCCGAGCAGGTCCCAATCTGGTGTACCTCTCTTGAAAGAAATGAGGAAAGCCTTCACTCGTTCACCTAAACGCTGGTGAAGTGACGAGATCAGAGAGGTGCGTGTTCTATCCAGGTCATCAATAGTAACAATGTGTTCCGTCATCCCTTCAAACTGAGAGGTGAACAATTCTTGCAAGGGTTTGTGGTTTGGATTCAACACGCGTGCGATCGATCCGTCGTGACTTATCAGATACACGATGAAGGCACGAAACATCTCATCATTGATTCCCTCTGTAGCTAAGAGCAGCATCACATCATAAAGATCTCTCGGGTGTTGACGATCCAGCGCGGCAACAATCTTGCCTGCATAGAGGTCGGCCATAGACACTACTGGAACTGCTGCAAAGCCGAACTCCGCCTCTGCGCGCTCAACGATCCTCCGCGTAGATCCCGTATACACCGCGCCGCGCAGCACTGGAGATACCTCGATCTTGATAGTGGCGGTATCGCTCGAAATCAACAGACCATACACCTTCTCGTCCTGGCGCTTACCCACCCGCACACGGAATTCATGTGGTCGACCTGATAGAGTTGCACTGATTCGGCCAAGAGATGCATCAATCTCCTCCAATGCAGATGCTCGGTTGCTGATTGGCAGGTAGGCCAGATCAATGTCTACGGACAACCGCGGCATATCGCGGACGAACAGATTGATCGCCGTTCCTCCCTTTAGTGCAAAACACGCTTCCTTAGCAACGATCGGCAACACCGTCACGAGTAACCGAACCTGCGTGTAGTATGGATTATTGGGCGTGATCATCAAGGTCGCTTGGTAACGTGATCAGATACGTTGAATGCAACGTTCCGCCGGGAACAAGCATTCGCTTGCCGAAGCCAAGGTTGACGTGTGATAAATCGAGATGTGCAAACCACTGGTGGCGATGTAGATCGGCAAGTGCAAGGAACAATCGCTTCACCTTGATGCTTGTGCAGGACGTTAGAAGTGCCGATACAAGAGTAGGACGAAGATTCACCAAACCCTGCACCATGACGGATGCCTCGTACACGGATTCCTTTTGGGGCACACCCGCCAGTAGCTCGAAAATGGCTCGTTCTTCCGTGGAGTACGTCAGATGCCAGTCCCAAGCCCCCCACGTCTCCTCTTGCAACCCAAGAACTGTGTCACCGAACATTGTGTCCTTACGAGCTTCAAACTTCTGTGGCAGCCCGATAGCATTCACCCACGGCGGTAACCGATCTGGACCGTACAGCACGATCGTCTCCTCGCCGCTCATTCGCACATAATGCCCCATCCCACGTTGGACGAGTGCTGTCCTTCCACCAACGTGCAAGTTCGTCTTCATAAGGAGTTGCAGGCTGGCAACCACGTTCTGCCATTTCAGTGCGGGGCCGGGTCGACGATACACTCCACGAGCGGGCGACTCCAGCCAGCCACTCTTCACATATCGTGAAAGCAACGCACGCGAGTAGCCCTGCTCTTCCAGCCACCAAGCTGGTGCAAGCAACCCTTCTCCAAGCACATGTTGGAGCTGGTTTAATTTTTGCTGTTTTTGCATACTCATGGTATGCAATTTAGTACTATTTGTAAACACACCTATGGTTTACTATTACTCGTATAAATATATTCAAAGTTGACATTACAAGATAATTTCAAACCATGGGTTACAGGGTTACTACCTCTTCCACCGCCGCTGCGATCTCCTCGTACCGGATTCTCTCCTGCCCCTTCCCTTCCAAAATCCCTAACCGCACAGACTTCTGTTTTCCGAACCACACATTGATCTGTGAAGTTGGACACACAAGGAAGAACCATTGCGAGAGATCCAGAGGGTTAGCCTTTTGTCGATCCTGTTCTTTGAACACGCAGAACACATAGACCTTGGCCGACCGTTCACGTGCCGTTGCATACGTGTTTGTTGCTGCATCCCACCACGTCTTTGGCGCAATATCAAACACAATCGTACTCGGCTTCGGGTTGTTCCACGATTGCAGATACGCCGATGACTTCACCTCAATCGAAACACCACCCGGCGTCACCAGATCATACTTGTCCCACTCAACCCGTGGCTTCTCCGTTGCACCCACCGCCAACCCAACGATATACTCCGCCAACACCCCACGGTTCGCATTGGACAGATGGTCGGAATACGCCCATTGCCAGAACGAAGGGGCCGAGATGTGGGAGGGAGGGGGCATGGGGTTTCCGAGATACGTAGATGCGGGGTTACGCTTTCACTCCGGGAGAGTAAGACTCCCGACGTCACTCCGGGAGAGTAAGACTCCCGACGTCACTCCGGGAGAGTAAGACTCCCGACGTATCGAATGACTCAAGTATGCTATCGTCCTTCTCCCGGATATGGCACTCTATAGTACCCGATCAACGGGAAGTGTGGCGTGTTCACATTTGCTAGTCGCATGATCTGGAGTGGTTCAACTGCCTGCAGGGTTCCTACACCGATTCCGGCAACAAATGGTTGGTCATCAGCGAGATAGAGGAAGCCAAAGGATCCAACCTGACCCTTGTAGAATACGAGATCGCCCGGCAGTGGTTTGTCAACGCGTATACAAATGCGCATGAGAGCATCAGATAGTCGTTCATTAGGACGTTGTTGAATCTGGACACCATTCTTCTGTAGCACATACGCTAGGAATCGTGGAGAGTCGAATCCCTGATTGGGCGTGCTTTGGCCCATTGCGAATGGGATGTCCTTCCACGCCAGAAGGATCGCAGTAAGGATCGCTTGTTTACGTGCACCGGGCGCAATTGCATCAACACCGCGTTGGACGTCCGACCACGCGACATCGGCATCGAGAAGATTCACCTTCTTTCCGTCAACGATCTCGGTCAGAAACTTCAATACATTGTCTTGTGTGTTCCGAAGCTCAACTACTTCGTCCTTTAAGGCACGCCACTGCGCCTTGCTCTCAGCCAACGAATCAGAAACGTTCTTGAGAAGAGCTTGCTTCTCATTCACCTCATCCTCAATGGCAACGATGCGGAGTGTGGAGTAGATGAGCGATGCCACAACAAGGACAACCCCTACCGCGCTTACGAGCGCAGCACGTTTCGATGCTCTTGCAAGAGTTTCCTCGGAAGATGCCATCACGACTTCTCCTTTGCATCCGATGCAGCAGGAAGGAGTCGCTTCATCGCCTCACTCCACATCACAAGCAAGCGTCCAGCTGTATACGTGATCAGTCCACCGGAACCGAACATCATCGTAAGCTCCGCTGTACCGGCCTTATTCGTAGCATCAGCGACAACGCACTCGCAACCAGCATCACCAACGAGATGATCGTTGCTGTCAAGTAGACGGTCCTCTCCGTCTTGAACAGCTTCGTCAGCCGTTCCACCGCTTCGATTCGTTCGGACAACCCCTGGTCCATACACACCCCTATATCATGTGCCACGGCAATATAGATACGTAAAGGGAAGATTCGTGAAGGGGGCGAGGGCGGACGCTTGACTCCCGACGTCACTCCGGGAGAATAAGACTCCCGACGTCGATCAACAAACACACGCCTTCTTCGCTGTACCCACCTTCAACCCCACGATGTACCCCGCCAACACCCCACGATTCGCGTTGGACAGATGGTCGGAGTATGCCCTGTGCATAGCAAATGAGTCGAGTTGTGGAAATGTTGCCAAATCTGTGCCATTCCGAGTTGTGGCTACTAGAATAGTGCGAGCCATTGTTTGTAAGGATAGGTCTTCATACCTCAAAGACGTCTTTTGCTCTTATTCGGAGTCTCTCGACATCACGAGTGCTATTCCACAAACTAGTAGTGCCTCGTAGTCCCCTCTCGTTTGCAGAACCTGATATTGCATACGTACAATTTGGAATTCATCATGAACACTCGAACGCTAACCACCCTCTCTCTTCTCATTTGCGTTGCATACGCGATTCAGGGTTGTGGGTGTGCAAACTGCCCGGAATCAGGTTCTGCTCGAATCAACCTGGTTCATGGCCTTCATGAAATGCTCTCAGCTTCGGCGCCAACTACCATGTATCTCAGAGTGAACATCGCGTCACCAACGGCGGATGTTGGATTCAAGGGCGTACTCTCTACCGCGACGAACACGGGACCAACAAGTGTACAAGTGTTCGCTCCTTCGATTCACAACGAACCAGTGGCCATGTTCAATGGAATACTTGGCGAGTACGATCTTGTTACGATTTTCGCCGTTGGCCCAGTTACAGGAGCAAGTATCACACCAACGATCACCGTCGGACAAGCTTTACCGGAAGCGAATGTCGCAAAGATTCGATTTGCAAACATGGTGATCGATGCACCTGAACTTACGTTACACTCATCCTTCCCCCTTACTACCCTCCATGCCAACCTGCTCAGTAGAGATGTAACTGCATTTGACGAGTTCGCTCCATCTACCTACTCGTTACAGCTCGACGGCGCTGGTTGCTCTCCAACATTGCAATTCGCACCGTTTGCGTTTATGTCTGCCACATCGTACACTGTTGTGGCAATGGGAACAGCAGACCCAACAGATGAAACACCACTCGTCGTTCGGGTGTATTCCGAGAGAGACCCTGCCGGCACCATCACTGAACTTGTGCCTATATATCCCGGTGGCATCTCGCACTTTATGGTTGTGCAATCATCTCCTACTGCACCGGAGCTCAACGTCTTCGTGAACAATACACAAGTAAATGTCGAACCATTGTTGTTCCCACGCTCATTTGGCTACCACTCTGTGAGTGTTGCGAATGGCGCTCCAACGATCTCGTTCAAAACAACTACCGCAGGCATGCTCCCTATTGTACCGCCACCCGCTTTGCAACCGGCATTCCTTCCGAACACGCACTATAGCATGTTCCCAACAGGGGAATGGACAACAACTGCCGAGGAGTATATCACCGTAGCAGATGAGTTTGAAGCTGGAATTGCAACGCCACAGATTCGCGTGGCGAACATGACACTGGGTGCAGGAGAGATTGATGTACTCATCGCAGAGGGGGCAGTACAATCCGATCTCCTCTCTATCCATAACGTTGATTCCCGCGCAGTTTCTCCATTTGTGCTCAGGCCAGCCGGCACCTATACCGTCCAGATCGTTCGCAGCGGAACTGCTAACGTACTGCATACGATTAGTGGTGTTGCGTTAGCACCAGGAAACGTGCTCACACTCCTTGTGCACGGAAATGGAGATGGGAAGCAACCTGGCATTGGTGTAAATGTCATTAGCAATTTATAGAACAACCCATGTTCATTTAGGAGATTGAGGTAAAGACGGAGTATAGATCTTGCTCCGGAAGGAGACTCATCTTCTTGCGAATGTTCAACCGATGAAATTCAACGGTGCGTTTCGACACAGAGAGTACAGCAGCTATTTGAGCTGATGTGAGCTTCATATGCAAGAGGGCTGCTACACGATGCTCCATGGTGCTCAGCGTTGGAGCCACGGACTTCAGCGCTTGTATGAATGGGGCATGAACGGTTCGCAGCTGCTCATCGACTTCGTGTATATCACTGATAGGTTTGATACTACGACTGAGCTTATCTAGAAGCTGTTCGCATATTTTGATTCCCTCTCCGCGAACATGGTCTAATAAGCGCTCCGTATTTCGCGACAACTGAGAGAGAAGTTCGTTAGTCTTGACAAGTTGGGTCACAGTTCTATCAAGTGATGCAGTCTGTTCTTCGTTCTTTACACGTTGCACTTCCCTTTGTGATTCGATCTCGAGTAGCTTACGTTCCCACTCAAATCGATCGGCCTGCTTCTTAACATCAGCATTCACTATCTCGCGATAGAGTTCTTGGTGCGTCTCGAAATGAACAATGCACTTCTCATAGTCGCCAGTGGACTTATAGAGTTTGATGAAGTTCTCATGAATCAAGTATACGTTTCTCTTCTGCCCCTTCTCCATGTTGTACCGCATTGACTCTTGTAAGAGGCCTTCGGCCTTTTCAGGATCGTAGTGTAGCCAGTCACTCTGGGCAAACAACTTTCCAAGTGAGCATTGGGCAGCGCTACTCGCATCAGATCGACCTGTTCCGAGTTCCAATTCAATTGCCAATTCCAAGTAGGTGCGTGCATGGTCGTATTCATTCAACTGTAAGAATGTTGTACCGAGTTTTTGACAGACATCTGCCTGATACGGCCTATTGCCAATACTTTCATAGATCGAATTGGCCTTTATGTACAACTCAATCGCCACGCTAAACTCATTGCATGTATGCGCAACGGCACCTAGGTTCTCAGTGGCCAAAGCCATTTCGGCCAGCATATTGCGAGCTGTGAAATATTCGAGTGCAAACTGA
Organism: uncultured Ignavibacteria bacterium; assembly: GCA_937870915.1. GTDB lineage: Bacteria > Bacteroidota > Ignavibacteria > Kapaibacteriales > Kapaibacteriaceae > UBA10438. The sequence goes on along the minus strand of CALMZQ010000129.1, from coordinate 26,813 downwards.
TAGCACTGTTTTGCATCAACTGGATTTTCGAGAATGAGATAGATAGATCCCAGATTGTGCGATATCCGCGCTGCTTCGTGGTCGGCACCAATACTCTTGAACAGATCGAGTGCTGATGATGCTTCGGCAATTGCACCTGCAAAATCGCCCTGCCTGCGGAAGACAGAAGATCGAGTCATGTGAACTCTCCCCAACCCAATGCGGGATCCTGATTCGGCATATTTGAGCTCAGCCTCGTTCAGTGATTCGAGAGACCGATCAAAGTCAGCCGTATCCATGTAGGCTGAGCTCATTTGTTGGTGTATCCTGGCTTGAAGGTACACTTCATTTGTTGCCTTGGCTGCTTCAATAGCGGTCTTGTAAACTTCAATTGCGCCAAGAGAATCACCTCTTAGCTCCAGCATGTATCCCCTGCAGATCATGCATTTGATACGCCCAACTTCATGTTCCTTCGAGAGATACACTTTCTCAGCCTGTTCTAAGTACTCACTCGCAGACTGGAGATTCGATGTGCTATAGGCAGATTCTGCCAATAGCAACCTACAGTGGGCCTCATCAAGTGCTTCACCATGGATTGTAGCGAGAATCAGTGCCTCCTCTAGTAGCATCGACGCTGACTGCACCAGTCGCTTCTTAAGATCAAGTTCCCCCTTCAGCCTCATACCTACCATGCGGCGCTTACCGTTGGTGGTCTGCAACATGCCTGCAATGCCCTGTTCAGCCGCCGTGAATTGATCGGTTCTGAGAAACATTGCAACCCGCTCAGTTTCACCCTGAAGGTCGTACTCTTGGATCATGACATCACCCTCTACTAACGTGTACTATCATCGCGACACTTGACATCGCTCCAAGATAGCTAGGCTAGCAGATAGAGTAACCTAGCATGTGTTTTGTGAAGCGATGGTACTTGGGTATACGTGATTTCACAAAGCATACCGGAGACAGTTCGTTATGACGGGAATGAGATACAAAGCGGGATGCCACAGTACGTGAGGGGGCATTTGAACACGTAGACTTGCTACTATGAAACGCGAAAGATCCCTTGCTAGGCAAGCGTATGCATGATTGCCTGAAAGAAGCTGTGCCTTTCACGAGCAGCTACGATTAGAATCCGGCCGACTTCGGAGAGCCAGTCCCTCTAAAGCTGACTTCAATCACCAGACATGTAGAGTCTGGCATCAGCGGAGCAATTGTAAAAACGCAACTGTCGCTTGGAACTCTCTTATCGACTCCTGATGTGTCTCTATAGAAGAAGCAACTGTTACCTGAGCTTGCGCAATCCTCTCCCTTTAGGTTCATTCCCTCAACTGTTACCGGTGTAGTACTTCGAATGTTCTTGCCCGGAACTGGAGTCTGCAGACGAAGCCGGACTACGCCGCCTCTGTTGGGGTCCGGATACTCTACGCGATAAACACCAGGAGCCACAACAAGTTCCTTCACACCAAATGCTTCGCACACGTTCTTGTCTGTGATCACATATTCCGAGGTATACTCATAGTAGCGAACAGTACCATTTGGGTTTTGGTAGTGGGCTCTTGGCCGTTCCTCGAGCTTCTTGCAACACTCTTTCTCATGTTTTTCGTACTTGTCCACGTCTAAAAACTCTAACTGGCAACACCTGCACTCAAGATAGGTTGCGCTCATCGATGAAGGCCTTCCAGTTTTGATGATCTTGCCTCTTACGGGTGTCGCTGATGTTGAATTGACGGAACCCGAACCTCCTTCTTTTGAGTCGCAACAGTGAACGGTGTCGTGGGAGGTTCTCGTACTACCGCAACACCTACACTCAGCGGATTGCGTGTTTACAGTTGATGGATACCGAGGAGAGACGAGTTCGGGTATTGGCTCAGGCTTCGGCTGGATTGGGATGAATGGAGGCTTGATAAGTCCACTGTCCATCCCCGGACTCCTAAGGCTAGATTGGGAATGCAGTTTTTCATACCAACTGTTGATGACTTTGCATGCTTCCTCGCATGATGCACTGAAGTCATGACGAAAGGCGATCGCACCATATCCCTTCACGTAACAACCACACCAACCACCTGTTAGGATAGCTTGTGGTTGGGAGCTAGAACCTGTTGAGCTGAGTAGAATATGTCCCGCGGGTGAGGGTGTTATGGATGTTAGTCGAATGTTCTGCCCTGCCCTGGAAAGTACCGCACCCTCTGTTGTTTTGTTCTGCACAAAGAAGGATCCATCACTATCACGCGGGCCAATTGGTATGGGTGGTTTGTCTGGTACCAAGAAGTTGAACATCAACCATGGATCTTGCTTAAACACCTCTGAAGAAATCACTCCGCCAAGCAGTGGAATTGGCACTGCATACAATACGGCTCTCTGATCGCTCATTATTCTGTAGGCCAGCCCAACGCCACCTACCGATGGGTCAGTTGTAAAGCTACTCGAAACTGTACCATCTAGAAGGACCACTTTCTCGTCGCCACGCAATGGGCGCATCATTGGTACAAGTAGGTTCTGCTCTTCAGTTTGACTACCAACCGCAGGTGCACTCTCGCTTTCTGTAGGCATTAGTATATCCGTTGGTGGACAACAGTTCGGAACATCGTTGTCGTTATCACAACATCCTCTCATAACAAACGGCGTAGCATAGCCGTTCGGCTCGCCAATGCCTATACCTTGGTCATCAATCGCGCGAACTGTCCAAATGTGCTTAAGTCTTGTACTCGGCAACTCAACATCTGCGGGCCAAAGTAACTGCGTTGATTGAATGTCCTGAATATCAAGTATCGGTTGATTTACACGAAAGGCCGTGATCGGCGTTTGTCCGGCCATCACTTCAAAGACCTGCAGGCGGTAGCGCACAGGGAAGGATGGTTTTGGTGAGAGTGGCGTCCAGCGGAAAAGTGGGCGCTGACCTTTTTGAATCACATCGCCATCAGCTGGGAGCAGAAGCACGGGGGCTTGATAACTCTGAATCGTGAACGTCTTGCACACGGGCTGCGTGAGTGCCGCACCAGTTGCCGGATCGATGAGGCTTACGCAGAACTCGTACGTCCCAGCCGGCAACATGCCTGTCTTTACAGCGGTCTGTTCGGCATTACTGTTGATCTTTACTGCTGCAAGTGGCACCAGGTCTTCGCCATAATACATCGTTGCACCCGGCTGAACAGTAAGTACCTGCATGCTCTCGCGCTTCGTATTCGCGATCAGAGCTCCGTTCTTGTTCACCGTGCAGTCGAACTTCACATCGATTACATTGGATGATGTGTTGGTAACGTTCACGAGTACGATCTCCTTTCGTTGCGCCCAGTTGGAGAGATACGGATCCGGACGTGACGAAAGGTTGAGTGATACACGGAGCTGTCCAATACTGTCAACAACACCGAGCAGCAGCACTGCACAGAGTATCATCGTGAAGGGGGCTAGCTGTTTCATAATTGCACTCGCAAAAAGGTTATCAAAAGGTCGTGCTCAGTGCGAGCTGGATCAAACGTTCCGTAAAGGCAGCTGTCCGGTGCGTGGGGTTGCCATACGTATAGTTGTTGTTGCCGTAACTCGCTTGGAAGGTCGTGGTCTTAGAAATGCGCCACCGCACGGATGCTTTGACAAAGAGCTGTTGATCCGAGGGGCTAGGTCCGAATGTTGTGCTACTGTTGGTAATGGAGATCGACGGGACAACATCTCCATTCATGAAGCGATAGGCGATCATGCCGCCAACGGAACGAACGATGAAGAGCCCCCTGAAGAGGATGTTCTCGAGATATGATGCATTCACACCGATGCTAAGCGGAAGAGGCTTGACGGAGCTGAGGTAGTTGATTGATGCGCTGCGTATGTCATTGGAACTCTCTACGCCGGAGACTACGTTGAAGTCGTCATACGTGTCGAGTCCTATGCTTGCATTGAGAGTGTGTAGGACATCATCACCGTCGATCATCAAGGACGGATCCACACCAAACGACTGACTCACATTCTCCACACGTAATGTGTCTTGATCTCGTTTGTTGCGGATTCCAAAGTTGGAGTACCGAAACATCGTCGAAAAGTCATCTGTGAACTGCGCGTTCACTGTGCCGCCATAGATGGCTTGTGAGAGTGTCTCGCCCTTGGTACCGGAGAGGTTGTTGATGCGATGTCCAACTGTGGCGTTCAATGAGAGATCTCCCTCATACAGCCTGAGGGAAGGGGCTAATCGCCACTCGAACCTATCCGACTGTTGATACGGCTGTGCGATTGGCACATAACCCGCGCCCATGTAGAGTGTGGTAATGGAAAGGCCCCATACATTGGACTTGATATTGAAACTTGCCGTGCCGGCCAAGTCTACGCGTGTTGAAACGCGAGATGTGGTGACAAGATCGAGAGGATTGCCATCGATGTTTTTTATGTCCGATGTTTGGTCTCTGGTAAAGCTTGAAACCGCGGCTTCTGCTGTGATATTCATTCCCTTGGCAAGGCCAAACACCATGTCAACCGAAGTCATTATTCCTTCTTCCGGTCTCAGGCGAATGGTATCGGCAGGGAGGGTCATTGTGCTGTCGCCTTCAACGGTACGCTGCGGAATGATCGCAACGATGTTGTTTTGAATGGACGACGCATCATCGCGGGCATAGACAACGTTGAGACCGAAGGTGAGCGAGTCATTTGATGCAGTGCCTATGCGACCCATGTACATGTCACGCCGGTATGTAGCAGGAGTGCCACGCGAGGAGTCGGGCTCAACGGCACGTTGCACAACGCCCCCTGACGCAGCTAATCGCATACCGAGCGGTTGGAAGTCTATACCTGCGCCAAAGAGCGGAAGGTCTGAGTTGGACAGTGTTGAGAACTGAGGCGTGTGTGAGCCCAGGAAGAACTGCGCCCAGCCAATGCGCGGTGCGAAGCTAGAGAAACCAAAGGCATTGGCCGGGTTGGTGATGTATTGTCCGAACGACGGACTCTGAATGGTGGGAGTAGTGGTGTTTGTTTCCGGTAGCGTAAGCATGATGTTGAACGGCAGGGAGATCAGTCTGCCCAGAGTAATCGTAGGGCTAAAGACCATGCGGTAGAGCTGCGCCGGGCGACGTCCAGCTTGCGTGCCGGATGGTTCGGACGAATGATCGTAATAAACCGCGGTGATCGAGGCGTTCCCCGAAATTGATACTAACGAACGCGTGCTTGTCGTGTCCTGTTCTGCCATCGCATCACAAGATTGCGATGGTAGAGACAGTTGCAGGATAAGTACAATTGAAAGCCTCCAGAACCGCGAGAATCTATTCACAATAGCTCCTTCTATGCCGTTTTCACTAACACAATCATCCATCACACCAAGTCTATGCACACAGATTGACTATCCTAGTACTAGTGTATACTAGGTTGTTCGTAACGCTGACTATCGTTATCCCAATCCTAACGTTTACCCATGGGGGCGGTACTTCGAGCCCCCCCCTCCTACACCCACCCCTCACATAACACCTCGGCCTGACGTAGCACGAGCTGCGTGGCTTCTTCAGCGAGATCCGGTGGGTAGCCGTGTTGTTTGAGAATGCGTTTGATGATGACGCGGATGCTGGCGCGGGCTTGCTCGCGTAGGTTCCAGTCGATCGTGACGCTTGATTTGACTTTCTTGACGAGTTCTGCGGCGATCACCTTGAGTTTGTCGTCTGCCATGGCAAGGCGGGCGCTCTCGTTCTCTGCTAATGCATCGTAGAATGCGAGCTCGTCTCCGTTAAGCCCTAGATCGTCTCCGCGCTTGATGGATTCTCTGATCTCCTTGGCAACGCTGATGAGCTCTTCGATCACCTCTTAGGTTGCGATAGCTCTGTTGTGATATCGATTAAGGGTCTCTTGGAGCATGTCAGAGAATTTGCGGGCCTCGACGATGTTGCGGGCCGACCTCACCTTTACTTCATCCTTGAGAAGTTTGGCTAACAACTCGGCAGCTACGTTCTTATGCTTGAGTCCTCTGATCTCTGCTAAGAACTGATCACTGAGAATGCTGATGTCGGGCTTCTTGAGACCGGCAGCAGTAAAGATGTCGATGATCTGATCGTCGGCCATGATGGCTTTGTTGACGAGTTGACGTATCGCGGCGTCGATGTCGCTTGGGTCGCGACCGTTTGGATCCGACTTCGCAATTGCCGCCCGCACTGCCTGGAAGAAGGCGATATCATCAACGATCTCCTGTGCCTCATCGGTAGCTGCACACAACGCAAAGGCACGAGAAAGATCGGTGACGATGGGCATGAATCGCCCCTTACCGTTCTCTTGCTCTAGCACATGCTCGCGTGCAGCGGGGAGGAGTGCGAGACGTTTTGCATACGACTCACTATGCCAATCCGACCATTCAAATCCGTGCATGATGCCACATGCTTGATCGTACTTCTCCTGCATAGCAGCAACTGCCTGCTCTACATCGATGCTTGGTGTGCCCCTTCCACCACTTTCTGTATACGTGGCTAAGGCCTTCTTCAAACTATCGGCAAGACCAAGGTAGTCCACCACAAGTCCGCCGGGCTTGTCCTTAAAGACACGGTTGACGCGGGCAATGGCCTGCATCAGTCCGTGACCCTGCATTGGTTTGTCGATGTACATCGTACTCAAACACGGCGCATCAAACCCTGTAAGCCACATATCTCGCACGATCACGATCTTGAAGGGGTCTTTGGGGTTCTTGAAATCGGCGGCGAGTTCTCTGCGGAGTTGTTTGTTGCGAATGTGCTGTTGCCAGGCCGGACCGTCATCGGCACTGCCGGTCATGACAACCTTGACAACGTCCTTCCATGCCGGACGTTGTGCCACGATCTCGTCGTACAAGGCAACGCAGATCCGCCTGCTCATACACACAACCATTGCCTTGCCATCCACGGCCTCACAACGCTGGTCATAATGCCGGATGATATCGGATGCGATGAGTTTGAGTCGGTCAGGGTCGCCTACTAGGGCTTCAAGTGCGGCCCACTTCGACTTCAACCGTTCCTTGTGATCGACCTCTTCTCCTTCCGTGATCTCTTCAAACTCATCATCGATCTTCGGCATCACCTGATCATTCAACCGCAGCTTTGCGATCCTGCTTTCATAATAGATCGGCACCGTCGCTTCGTCGTACACAGCACGCTGAATATCGTAGATGCTGATGTAGTTCCCGAAGATCGCACGTGTGTTGGCATCGTTGGTTTCGATCGGCGTACCCGTAAACCCAATGAACGATGCATTCGGTAATGCGTCGCGCAGATTTCGTGCAAAGCCATCGATCAGATCATATTGACTGCGGTGTGCTTCATCGGCGATGACGATGATGTTCCGTCGGTCCGACAACAACGGCATCCGCTCGCCCCTTCCATCGGCAGCGAATTTGTGGATGGTTGTGAAGATCACTCCACCGCTAGCAACGTTGAGTCGAGCACGTAGATCCGACACCGAGCTTGCCTGTTGCGGTGTTTGACGCAGCAGTTCATGACACCGCTGGAACTGACCATACAACTGATCATCGAGATCGTTACGATCCGTGAGCACAACAATCGTCGGGTTCTCCATCGCTGCATTCTGTGCGATCTGTGCAGCATAGAACAACATCGTAAAGCTCTTGCCCGACCCTTGTGTGTGCCACACAACACCGATCCGTTTGTCACCCGGTTCGGCATGTTCCGGCTTTTGCACCATGTACGTACCGCGCGGATCAGCCCCCTTCCAATTCATACCACTTGCACGCACTGTCTCTTCAACCGCTGCGTTCACCGCATGGAACTGATGATAGCCCGCGATGATCTTGTGCACACGATCGTTATCCGTGTCTTCTTCAAACGCAATGAAGTTCGTGATCAGGTCAAGGAACCGTGACGGTTCAAACACACCCTTCACCAACGTCTCCAATTCGAGCGCCGTGGCAGGGGGCTCTGTACGTCCGTCTATCGTACGCCACACCTTAAACCACTCCTTGTTCGCCGTCAATGAACCGATCCGCGCATACTGTCCATCCGAGATCACCAGCAGCGCATTCGTGCGCATGATCGACGGGATCTCCATCTTATACGTTTGCAGTTGTTCAAACGCGCGCCAGATCGTTGCTTTGTCGTTGGTTGCGTTTTTCAATTCCAGCACGGCAAGGGGCAGACCATTCACAAAGACCACCACATCGGGACGGCGGTTCTTTCCCGACTCCACAACCGTATACTGATTCACCGCCACAAACTCATTCGCGCGTAGATCCTGCGTATCCATCAACCGCACCGTCTCACCCGAGATCGTCCCATCGCTGCGCCTACTCTCCACCGTCACTCCATCGCGCAACATCTCATGGAACCGTCGGTTCTGCTCCGTAAGCCCTGCAGCATCCACCCGCAGCACCTTCCGCAGTGCCTCATCAAGCACATCACCACTGACAGAAGGATTACAGCGTACCAACGCACGATTCAATCTCTCCACTAAGATCACATCCTCATACGAACCACGCTCAGCCCCCGGCATATCGGGCGCGATGTCCGGTCCAAACAGCACACCATAGCCCAGTTCCTTAAACCAGTCCAGTGTTGCGAGTTCTACGTGGGATTCGTTGAGAATCATGTCATGATCGCTCAGATGCGAAAAGTTCGATTTCTGTTGGGCTAACGATTGGGTTGATTAAATCTAACTGCACCCTATTAATGATTTTGGATGAATTTACTACCGTTCTGATCCTTGCAGAAGTAATCCAGTCGCTGTTCCATAGAACTACGGGCTCGCCCTTCACTAACCAGCACAGCCTTTCTTTATAGTCGAGATTTGGGATGAACGGATGGCTGATTCGCTGGAGCCATATTTCCATATGACCTGTATTAGAAAGCTGCGAAAGTCTCTCGTGTATTTTCACGATCACTTTCTCTCGTTCATCCGCGGTTGCCAGAACGCTCAGAAGTTTACTTATAATCGCTGAACACAAAGGAAACACCTTAGGGCTATGATAAGCGATGTCGGTCGCGATACTGATCAACACGATAGGGTTGCTAATATTCTGCACCTTATGAAGTCGCTCATGAAAATGCTTGAGTGCAACGGTTAGGCTGCCAGCATTCGGGAAATCGACTCCATGAGCATGAATTACAAGCAAGTGCTTTTGCAGGTTATGGTCACCTTGCTTGCTACGCATCCATGCCCGCTTATCTTTTTTGATTGCATTGGTGATTACATGTTCTGCACCCGTTGTTTTTGCAGCGTTGAGCTTGAGACCAAGATCGATCAGAACTTCCGTCAAGCATTTCAAGATAGCCTCTCCTATCTGCGGGCTCTGGACGAATATTCGATAGTCGTCACGATAACGTAGGATGTGATACCGATCAATTCCTTCAACCTTGAGTCGTTCACTCAATTCAAGATCAGCATACCCGAGCACGAGTTCGGATATGAAGTCCATGAGCGTAGATCCCTGCGGGATACCGTTTGTTTGGCCGCGTCGCATGTCTTGAATGTGGGAGTCGATGATGTTTCCGATTAGGGTATTGTCCCTTCGGGCCGACGTAGATTTGGCTATAGCTTTGCCGTGGACAGCCCACGCAATCGAGTGGGTGTAGATCGCCGAGTAACAGTCCGTAATGTCGGTGTGAAACGCGTAATTGTAGTCGAGCGAGAACTCGATCGATCTTTGCTCGATTCCATGCCACCAGTTGCTGATCTGTGCCGCCTGGTCCTTGCGCTCTGGGGATGCCTCAATTGGAATACTAAGGCACTCAATATTCTTTGGTTTCTGCAATTTTTTGAATCGATTGAGAATCAAGTTCCAGTGCTCAGGCTCGGTGACTTTCTGAACGAGTGAAACATAAAGAGCCGGATGAATCAATTGGAGTGGTCGCCAGGCATGACGACCATCCTTGTTGGAAAGCACTGCATAATTCACCCCCTCGTGATCACGCGGATTCAACGACATTGATGATAGACTCTTTCTGTCGAGCACCTTGGCGACATTGGAGAGAATCGGTCCAAAATCAAAATACCCTGGCAATTCAAGGCTACAATAGCTCTCTGGCTTTAACAAGAACGCACGCGCTTCGGATGCATTCATCCGTAGAATGGACCTTTGCGTAAGTTGCCTCATCCCTTCTTTAGCAGTCATTCTGCGGCACTCCCTTCGGTTTGTTCCACATCCGCAATGTTCACGTGTTCGAAAAGTGAAACCGAAGTCCCTGCCTGATCCTATTGACATCTATTGAGTCAATCTTAAACAAGGTCGCTTGCTTCATCTTGCCCCTAACTCTATCTACTATGTCTACTGCATTGTCATCCCACCATGGGTCCATTTTCAACCAATTCGTTGGTGCACAAGGTATGAAGTAAAGCATCTGGTTCCTTTCATCATATCGTTCAAGTACAGCCCAGCCATAAATACCAGGGTCATTACCCCCGCTTTTGGCATAGAAGAAGAAGATAGTATCTCCGGCAGATGGAACATTGTCTCCACGTTTACTGCCGACAATCCATCCCCATTGTTTCCCCTCCCAAATCTCATATCGGAATGTCTCAGGCGTCCATTTTTTAGGGTTCAGTTGATACAGCCATGCACTCATACCAGCTCCTTGATCTTGTTTGAAAGTCCTTTACTCCTATGAGAGCATGTATTGCTCGATTCAGTCTTTCTCTAAACATGCAGTAATCCCTACACTTCCCGCTTTGTCTAAGTACATACGGCCACACTAAACTCCTGTTGCATTTTGGAGTTTGCCGCAAAATGAATCAAGCCATGGCTTGGCAAGAAAGGACTCGATCTTTGAGCACTCCTAAACAATCGGGTGGCGTCTGCAAGAATGGATTCGTTCGAATTCATTCTAGTTGCTCAATCAATCCGCTTTTCGAATATCGATACTGGCGCATGTCTAACCGATTGAGGCAAGGAACCAGTCCCGCGCCATAGAGCTTAGGATACCCACCGTTGAAGCCGAAGCTTCCACGAAGTTCGCTCGTTTCATTGTATGCCGCTACGATTTCGTCCACCTGGGTTGTGGTCAATCTTTCGATAACTGGCAAAGCTACCGCAAGTGTGTTTCCGTGACTATAGCTCTGGCAATTGCGAAGCGCATTGATGTAGCTGCTGAACATCCTGTCATTTTTGAAGAGGATCTTAAGTACATCCTCTGATGCAGTTTTCCAGTCGCTTCTAAGCCCCTGGTACTTTCCAATGAATCCATACGGGTCGATGCCAAGGCGGACAGCGACGATTGGTACGCGCCGCGCAACGGCAAAACCTACTTCCTGATCGGTCCAGTCACTGTGATGATAGCCTGCAGTGAGGAGTGCAACGAAGCCATCCATTGTGGCTAATGCATTTTCTATCTCATCTTGCCATGCCTTCGTTGGCTCGATGTCTTCATGTGCGACGAAGCAGGAAATGCCAAACGGTCTAAGACGTTCTTTTAACTCAGACGTTTCGACTTTCACTTCCGACTTATGACTTAAGAAAAGACGGAACCCCTCATCCTCCCAAATCCTTTTCGTTGCATCTGTTGGCACCATAATGTTTCCAGACAAAAGCAGGCCAGAATCTTTTCGCCAATCATGATCTCCCATGGCATCCATCTCAATGAATACGGCAGCTACATGCTCATTCTGAACATTGTGGATTCGATCCAGTTCATTTCTGATCTGTGTCTCTATCTCAGACTTGCGCCCGACTGCATTCAGATATAGAGGTTCAGGAATAGAGAAGTATAGAGCGTGACCATAGATTCCGCCGTTCCAGTTGTCGTAACTCCACTCTTCCACTATTCGTGTTTTGGCGTTCACGAGTATCTCCTGCAGCTGTCGTTCTCCGTTATTTGCGAAGATCTTTGAAAGCGTTGCTAAGTGCCCTTCCAATGTTCTAGGAAGTTCAAAGACTCTCTTTTCGGTATTCATATCAAACCACTCCCAATGTTTCCAAAGCACCCACCTCCACCTCCCCGCTCATCAACTTCGGCAACAACGTGTCGCGAAGGTTGGCGAGGGTGCGGGATTGGGCTCGGTTGGAGCTGATTTGTGAGAGGAGCGCGTCAATCGGCTTAAAGAGTTGCTGCAATATTGACTGCGACGGAACAACCACACGCGCTTTTGATAGCATCCCCAAACTCAGGTTCGCTTGAACGGCGTGGACGATGTTGTTGTGGAGTTCCTCCCGGAATACTTCGTGTCGCATAGTGAGCATTAGAAAGCCCGAAGGAATCTTCAACTCTGGACGGATGATAGCTACCGCTTGGTTTGTGTTGGCCGGTAGCAGCCATTCCTCAGTCAAAGCGATACGTCCAATCGTTCCGGCTATCGTGTATAGAACGTCATTCGCCAGCAATATGGAACGCTTCAAGACTCCAACGTGAACAGATTCTGGAATCGTGGTCAGTTTGTCAACGAGAACAGAGCCGTCTTCGTCAATTGAGTTCACCCGGACGTAGTTGATCTGTGCGTTAGAGTCAGGTTCGCCAGACATGTCGTCTTTAGTTGGTGTGGTCCCCTTTGTGATAAGGCTGGTGAGGTTTGAAAGTGTCTTCACCTCCCACTCCTTCGGCACCAACCCCAACTCGCTCTCTTCAAACTCACTCGGCCACAGCGCTGCCGTCTCCTTATCCATCCCCTCCGGCTCCCTACCATCCATCTTTGCTCGCACGGGATCGTAATCCACGAACCAGCTTTGGAAGAGGGCGCGGGCCATGGCTTCGAGGGTGGTGTTCATCATGCGGTTGAGTTCGATCTTGTCATCAAGGTCGCCGAGGATCTTGGCGATGGCTTTCTGCTCGGCGAGGGGTGGGCGTTGGAACTCAAACCCGAAGATATCATTGAGCGTGATACTCGCCTGACTCGCGCTACCCTGAGCTGTCCCAACGATGTAGCTCTGAAAGTCTGGCTGCTTCAGCAAGTAAAAGAGGAAGCGTTGGTCGAGGTTGGGCTTACTGCGCAGGCGAACCGCATTTTGGTTCAGCAGAGCTGCATCCGCCTCCTCGGGGACGTAGATTGTTTTTCCGACGACCGACGCCGGGTTTGTCGGCCAAGAGCCAACAGTCGCAATTACGGCATCACGGTGCCTGAGCTTGTAGGCATTGTATTCTTGCACTGCGTCGTAGTCCAGACAGCTGCAATCGGCCATGTCGATTGACCGGTCGGTGAAGTTCGACACGCGAACGATTGGGTGTCCACTTGGTCGATAGTCCGCCGACTTGAAGGCGAATCCTTTCTGATAGGTGACACAATCGACCAATCTCGATGTTTCCCATTCACCCTTCATACCCAAGCCCCTTCAAATTTGCTTTGATGGCTTGTTCGAGCTTGGCGCTCTCGGCGAACTGTTCGTTGAGTTGGGTAACGAGACGTTTCATCTTTTCGTCAAAGGGTTCGCCGTCGTCTTCGATTGCTTCAGCGCCTACGTACCTACCTGGCGTGAGGACGTATCCGTGTGATGCAATCTCTTCGGTCGTTGCGGATTTGCAGAAGCCCGCAATGTCTGAGTAGGTGTTTGAGTCTCCCTCCACCTTGCCAAGAACGGGTTCCTCGCTACGCCATGTATGATAGGTGTTGGTGATTGTATAGAGGTCGTCATCTGTGAGCTCGCGGTGGACGCGGTCAACAAGCGTTCCCATTTTTCGTGCGTCCACGAAGAGGGTATGCTTGCGACGATCACGGAAGCCTCGCTTGTCGTCGATGTTCTTGTTCTTTGCGATAAACCAGAGGCACACGGGGATCTGTGTTGAGTAGAAGAGCTGTCCGGGGAGCGCGACCATACAATCAACAAGGTCGTTCTCGATGAGGGCTTTGCGGATGTCTCCCTCACCGCTCTGATTGGAACTCATGCTGCCATTAGCAAGAACGAAGCCTGCCATGCCCCCTTCGCGCAGATGATGGATGAAGTGCTGCACCCATGCGAAGTTTGCGTTGCCCTTTGGCGGGACGCCATACTTCCAACGGATGTCATCGTCCTTGCGGAACCAATCACTGTCGTTGAATGGCGGGTTGGCAATCACAAAGTCGGCCTTGAGATCGGGATGCACATCTCTTCTGAACGTGTCGGCATGTTCTGGACCGATATCGGCCTCGATGCCGCGGATGGCGAGGTTCATGATGGCAAGTCGACGTGTAGTTGCATTACTCTCTTGACCGTAGATGGCGATGTCGCCGATCTTTCCGCCATGTGCCTCTACGAACTTCTCGCTCTGCACGAACATCCCACCGGAGCCGCAGCAGGGATCATAGATCCTCCCCTTGTAGGGGGCGAGCATCTCTACCAACAACCGCACAATGCATGATGGTGTATAGAACTGTCCGCCGTTCTTGCCTTCGGCGCTTGCGAATTGCGTTAGGAAGTACTCGTAGACCCGACCCAGCACGTCTTTCGACCTGTTCTCCTTATCGCCCAGACCGATCGTGCTTACGAGGTCGATCAGTTCACCAAGTCGATGTTTATCAAGGGCCGGACGTGCATAGTCCTTTGGAAGCACGCCTTTGAGTCGAGGATTATCACGCTCAATGGCCACCATCGCATCATCAACAAGCTTTCCGATCGTGGCTTGTCGGGCATTACCCTGCAAGAACCCCCAGCGTGCCTCCTTAGGCACCCAGAACACACCCTTAGCGCGATACTCATCCGGGTCCTCAGGATCAGCACCTGCATACTCCCCTGCCCCTTGCGTGAGGAGTCCGAAGAGCTCCTCAAACGAGTCCGAGATATACTTCAGGAAGATCAGTCCAAGCACCACATGCTTGTACTCACTCGCATCCATGTTACTGCGCAGCTTATCTGCCGCCTGCCAGAGTGTGGCTTCAAAGCCAACGTTAGCGGTGGAGGAAGAGGAGGTGGATTTTTTTGAATTTTTAGGTTTTGGCATAAGATAAATCACGTGAGCGCTGTGCTGCGAACAACATCATGCATTGATACGAATGAAGACGCCCCGCCCTTCGCTTACGTCCACTATCTAGTATAAAAGACGACCAGTTGCTTTGAGGAGAATGCATCCAAAGAATCCAGACCTAGCCTTGGCCGATTCTGTTGGTTGGAATGTATGGAATACTTCGAGCCTATGCAAGGAGGTAAACGGTTCCGTCAATGAAGCCCAACGACTCAGCATATTCAGCTCATTAGCACCAGTTGCATTTTCTACACATGATCTACGAAGATCAACTCTCGACATCCCCTCTGCGCGAATATTGGCATTTGGTGTTTCAGATTACGCGAGCTTGCTTGAATACTAGAAGGTGGTATGCAGTGGCGTAAAAAGCAAGCGAAAGTCCTTTGTCTTTCATATGTGTCGAGCTTTGCATTCCTCTTTCGAATGTCTTGATATTTGTATGTTGGATACGAATTGATGGGGTTCATTCATTTTTTGCTGAGGATATTTTACATGAGTAAGGGTCCTAGTTATGACATTGTATGGGGCAACGCAATTACGCTTTCTATGCTCGCAGATGGCGGCGTCGCACTTGATTTGAACCAGGTACCGGAGGGTCCTGGGGTATACATTTTCCTTCGTCAACACAGTAGTAAGTGTGATGCTTTGTACGTTGGTCAATCACTTACGCTTCGAAACAGGATCAGACTTCAGTTAAACAATCTGAAATTGATGAAAGAAATACGCAATTCACGCACCGGAACTCGATTGTTAGTTGTGGGTCGTTTTGTGCCAAAACAAGGCCAACAGTTGAAACCGTCACTCAAAAAGATTGAGAGCGCATTTATCAGACATTTCGTGGCGCATAACGATGCGCTACTTAACAAGCAAGGGACATCGATAAAGCTTGCGACTGTGCAGTCTGATCGGAAGATTCTCAAGAACTTCCTACCCAAAACCGTTAGTGTAGAAACAAAGTAAGATCGTGAGGCTATTGGCATGAGTGATACTTCTACTCAAAGCACAGATAGCATTCCGCTATCGAATCTCGATAGGTTCACGGTGCTAATCGTGATCATTACCGCCATCTACCTTGGTTTCGAAGCCGCACATCCCGCGGCGTATCACCCAACGGCGTTTGTGATTCTAGACTGGGTTCTTGTAATACTGCTGATGATCGAGTTCATGTGGAGGACGCGTTCAGCTGGAGTGCCGACATTGCCGGGTGTGTTGTTGTTTCGAAGACTCCGCGGACTTGCGCCGATTTATAAGTCTGGGGATACAAGCGGCAAAAAGAAGAACGAAATAGGTGAAGATTCTGTGTCTGAGATGGATTTTATCCATTCCTTTCTCTACTATCTTGACCTTTGTATCATATTGACATTCCTTTTCACATTACTTGGCGCTCTCCAATTTGATCTGCACGAGCTCTCTCTCGTGCGAATTCTGCGTACGCTTATGATAGTTCGAGTGCTTGATATTGGTCCTCTGCGCGACTTTGTTACTACTGTGTTCCATAGCATACGATCTGTGACATATGCAGGAATTGTCGTTCTCGTTCATTTTTACATCTATGCTGTGATCGGCACATTTCTGTTTCGCCGCGTCGCAACCGACGCGTTTGGGACACTCTCTGATTCTTGCTCAACGTTAATGAGCGTGAATACTGGGAACGGGTTTTCTGACATACTCCGAGCACTTGAGCAGGCAAGTGAATCGTATGGTACGATTGGCCTAGTGTACTTTGGGTCATATGTATTTGTAGGTGTTGTACTTCTTCTTGGAATTGTAACTGCAATGATCACCAATGATGTTTGGGATCATCGCAACAAAGGCAACCTTGCAATCAGTCAGGCTCGTGCCAGTGGCCTACCCACCCTTACTCCAACTTCCCCACCCACGGACCCACGGCAGCCTTGAGGCGCGAGATGTGCTCTACGAGCCATTCATAACACTCGGGCCACGTGTTTCGATTTGTGACATCGATGGCGCGGTTGATGAAGATTCGTGTGGACTTTGTCCCCTCTACCTTGACCCATTGTAGTTCTCCACCATATGCAGCTTCGATCTCTGCCTTGTGTGCAGCGAGTTGATCAAACCACGCAAAGTTGTCTTGGATGTGTACCTCAGCTCGGATTTCAGCTCCACCGTCTTCTGTGCTCCAGCCCGTTGTTCTCATTGATGCTAAGAGTTGAATACCGGATCGACCAATTGCAATGTTCATCCATCCCTGGGGCAATGCCGCTGTTGCAACAAACGGCGAGTCACTGTCTTCCACCACTGTGCGGAAGCCACTCCAGAACTCGCGTTGGAGCTCAGGTACACTGCCAATAGCCACGGGACGATCTTCGATCAGATCCAGTCAGTCATCTTCAAGTGATGCAAGATCTCCAAGCAAGATGCGTTTGCGGAACACTTCGCGCAGCGCACGAAGCGTTTTGCGACGGTCTTCATCCACCGCCCAGAATCCCCAACCGTTGGTGGCACGTTTGCGCAGGTGCTGTCCCGCACCCGACGGAGTGTTGAAAAGTTGATCGCCGATCTGAATGCGACCATCGTGTGTGAGATAGGCCTCAACGTCATGGTAGGCTTTGACAACAGGATACAACCGCTGTCCTGCCAGTAGTAGCCCGGCATTGATAAGGTCCATTACTTCTATGTACGTGGTCGATGCCACGCGCGCTTCAAATCGTGTTGATGCATAGCCGGCTGGTACCGACCATATTGCAAGGATGATGTCGATCATTCTTTCTGTGCGACCATCAATGTCTGCATCCGCCCACGCATCTGCATGCTTCGTTACTACATCGTTCGTCATCACCATCATGCTATACTTCTGAATGGCGTGAACCTTGCCGTTTACACCCGACCATGCGCCGTTCGAAACACTAGAGTTGAGCGACTGCGTGATGAGCGTGAGGTTGCCTAACTGATGGATTCGCACGGCACGACGCTCTTCATCTCCATCGTCTGGCGCGCTCCATGCTACCTTCCATTGCTGTGGCATAAGATGCTCGATACTCAACGAGTACTTTGCAACGCGCGATTCGGTGCGCGGTCGCGTCCCAGCGTGATAACCGCGCACGTGGTCTTCGATGGCCTCGAGAATCATGCGGAGCCGACCTCGACTAAATCGCTTGTACGTGGGCGTGGCATGGAGTTCGGTGCGGACCTCCATATCGTCCGGCATATAGACCGTCTCGCCTTTCAAACCATAAATGAACTGGTGGAGCACTTCGTCGGCCCGCTGCCGGTCGGCCGCATTGAGCACACCGATGAGATCCACGAAAACCTTGTTCAAGCCCTTCGGTGTTGCACGCACGAGAGTGCGCCGCACGAGCCACGTCTCAAGTAGGTCGAGGCAACGATCGAGCACCACGTCACTAATAGGTCGCGCACGTTGCTGTTCGGGATCGTAGAGCCACAGGAGAATGATCTTCGTGATGTCACTCTCGAGTACCTTCATGCGGTAGGCGAAGAGGTCGCGACGTGTTGCTGACTCGACCTTTGATTCCGATGCCTCAACGATCTCGCGATACACTCGCGATGCTCGCGCAAGCTGTTGCAAGAGCTCGAACATAGGGATGCCGCATTCAAAGTCGGCATAGTGCTTGAACCGCGCAAAGACCTCGCGTGCCAGCACATCACTCCCTGTTCGAGCGATCAGCCAGTGATTCAGGAAGAGCGAGGTTCGGTTGAAGGTGAGTCGACCCGACGTGACGTCCTGCTCCCAAAACGTTGTCTCGAACTCCCTCCAATACGCATTGTAGGCAGCTTCCACGTCGGCGCCTGTTTCCAACAATCGCTGAAAGACAAAGTTCTTGATGAGGTCAGCGGCCGTGAGCAACGCACCTCGCGCATTCAACGTTTCGAAGATCTCTTGCGCATTCTCATCGGCACTTAACTGGATCACCACCATCTGTATCTGATCTCGTGCTGCACGCTCAAGTGCTGTTGCTCGCGCAATGCACTGCTCTTCTCCGGCACGATGGATAAACTCGCGTGCTGTGTGAGCGAAATAGGCATGCGCTTGCACAAGCCGCGTATGTGCGTAATCGAGCATGTCGTAGTCAACGGGTGGTGTCGCCGCCATCACATCGTTAAAGGCAGGCCGGTCCCGATTCGTTGGCCACACCTTAAACCGATCTTCAGGATGTGAGCAAAACGCCTCATCATTTTGAATGAGCGGCAACAATCGCTTTGCCGCCGCATCGGCACCCACCAACATTGCCTCTGCATGCAGGGCATCGAGAAGGAGCTGAAGGGTGGTAAGGCGCTGTTGTCCGTCAATGATTATGTTCTCTGCCAGATCCCCCACTTGCACGGCCATGGCTTGCACTACCACCGCTCCCAAGAAGTGGGGCTCTGGTGGCGTATGCATATCGTCCAACGTACGCTGCGTTACCCTCTCCAGATCTCTCCACAGGGGCTCCCACTGGAGCTCTTCGTTCCACACATACGGACGTTGAAACAACGGCACCAACATGCGTTGGGGCATCATGAAGACAGACTGGGGCGTACGGACAACGGTTTGCATAGTGCGTGTAAGATAGAAGGACGAGGGCAAACAACACTACATCATCGAGGACCTCTCACACCTGCAGCAAGTGATGGATGACATTGGGCACAAACAGTCAATCAGGTAGATAGGCCAGCCCACGCCCCCTACCTCGATCTCCACCCCCTCTGTGTATCAGAGGATCTGACTGATGTTGTTGTGTGAGGGGGCGAGACCAGGGTTTGTTGGTTATCGGCCGACATCTCTAGCCCCTTACATATGCTTTTGCCTCATCCAACGTTGCGGCTTTGAGGCCGTTGATGATGCGTGAGGTTCCGGATTCGCATTCGAGCTGGATGCCGTTGGCGCTGAGGATCCAGAGGAACTTTGCGCTGACGGTGCTCAGGCTTGTGATGTCGGCCACGGCGATTGTTTCGGTGATGAGACGTTGGGAATACGGGATCACCCAGAATGGGAATTTCCACGACCGCTCGCTTACGATGATCACGCGCTGATCGGTGATGACGATTACGGCACGGTTGCGGAAGAAGGCGGTGACGAAGATGGCAACGTAGTTTGTAATGATGTACGTGACCCAATAGATCATGGCCAAGATGCCGCTAGGGGGCACTGCATCAAGCCTCCCGGATCCTATAAATCGCGTTACTTCGCCAACACGCAGCACACGCTGCACATGGTCTACGGCCCAGTTTGGAATTGATGTCATACGTCTGCCCCTTTACATGAATGTGAGTGTGAATCACAAACATCAAGGTCCAAGCGACGTATTGTGTCGCGAATGTTACCCTGTCGCACCCGACACCCTAGGTGCCTGGCACCAAGCACGAGCATTACAATGTAGTCTCTTCTTTCTCATTTACTGGCACTCAATCATTCTCATCACGACGGTCTGAGGGATGCGGCCCTACGAAGACCACCAACCGGTTCGATCCGGTGGCACTGCCGCAAACGATGAGGTCTCGTATGAATCTTTCTGCATACGCGCGACACACCAACGCGCATGCCCCGTGCCATCTATCCGGCAAGGACCCAAGCAAGGTAGATCGCAGCGCAGCATACATGGCTATGTGGTTAGCGTTGCGAGCGTTGTCGCAACAGCCGTCAGCGCAGAGCATCCAGGTGCAGCTCGCCTATGCCATAGGTCAGGCCGAACCCATCTCCTACCGTGTCTACGATCCCACAACCGGCATCGAATACTGCTTTCCCGATGTATCGGCAGCACTTCTAACGCCCGGTGCCATCATCGATACGTTACACCTGCGTGCGCCGATCTACGGTGCCACTGAACGCCGTGGACACTTTGGCATTGCACCTTTCGAGGAGCGTGGATATCGGCATTATTCATGGGAAGCGGAATAGATACACTTCATTGGCTCCCGGCACCAAGGGTGCCGGGAGCGCGCCGGGTTCATCACCTCACCCACGCCACCATACGGCGTACGGGCACTCCATTGATCAGTGCTTCAATGGCGTAGGCTCCGGTTGGTGCCGAGGAGAGATCAGCAGTGAGTTGCGGCGCAACACCCCGCGTTTGTGTGATCAAGCAGCCATCGATCCCGTACACGTTCAGCGCCGAAATGTCGCGCGTCGATGAGACGTTCAACCGACCATCACGCGAGAGCGACACGGTAAGATCGGAATCCGTCGGACGGCCGTGACCGTCGCGAACGCTGACGATGTCGTCGGTGCGCATGCGGGCGTAGCCTTCGGACGTCGCAAGGTGCGCATAGCCGTCGGGAGTGAACACGATGTCGTTGATCTCGGGATTGCCAATGTTGAGTGGATCGCCCACTGCCCATCGCTTCCCGTCATCTGCGCTGATCGCAACACCGAAGTCTGGATGGAGTGCCATCACACGTCCGTCGGGCATTTCGATAAAGCGGATCTCTGTGTCACCCAAGGCCTGACGGTCGGGAAAGATGAAGACTCGAGTCCACGAGCGACCATTATCGGTCGATCGGTAGATGTATGATTGGTCGAGTTGATAATCTCGGTTATTCCAGTTGAGAGAAAGGCTTGTATGACGGCGGTACTCACCACTGAATTCATCGATGTACCACGGATCGATGTTGACTTCGGCAGCAAGACAGAGTAATGTGCCCGTAGGAGTCTTGTACAGTGACGAGATGTACAGCGATGTGTCGATGGTGCTTGGAATGCGCTCCCACGTATTGCCATCGTTCGTACTGATGACGAGTCCACCCGGTGTGGTATCTCGGGGAGCGTGTTGGTTACCACTGTCGAGATCATAGATGCGCATTCCACGCAACCCGGCGATGATGGCCCCGTCGTTAGCTACAATCATGTCACCAATTGCTGCGCGTGAAGTATCGTTCCCCCGTACGAGCACCGGCATCGTGTTGCTTACGTAAACCCACTCCTTGCCCTGATTGAACGAGAAGTACACAGAATCCATGGCTGATACAATGATCCTGGGCGACAGCTGCTTGATGAAGCGCGACTTGCGAGGGAGCACCGTATCGATAAATGAGCCATTCGACGCGTATCGTGTCACCACGTCACCGGTGACCCACATTGTATCCGGATGGGCAAAGTAGAGTTGTGATGGACCGTAGCGATGTCGGTACTGACGATAGGCGTCTGGTCCGAACAAGAGTGACCCTCTTGTGATCTGTTGCGTGGTATTCTGTGAAAGCTTGATTTTGTGCAGGAACGGACCCGACACAACAATGTCCCACGAGTTCATGCCGGGCTCATTCAGCATCACACGTCCGTGTTCACTCAATAATGCCATTGATCCATCGCCTCGCGGATAGAGGCGCGATACACCTATATAGCGCTCACCCCATTGCGGATCGGGATTAATATTCGACACGAGCTTCCATGTGCTGCCAGCATTGGTGGTCATGAGCAGCTCGCCAGATTGGAATCCACCGTACCACACGCTATCACTCACAGGTACAATCTGGTATCGATCAAGAGAAGCGATAAACGAGAAATATTCCACACTGGCGGGACGCTCATGGATGGTGGTCTCTCCGGTTGCAGTGTTGATCATTGTATAGACAGTGCCCGCAGCAGCATTACCCTCGGGGATATAGGTCTTCACGAGTAGTCGATCACCGAACGAACCAACAGCCGTAACCTGCTGATACGCTGTGTAGCGTTTCGGCAGGTAATGCGCCGTAAGTACAGCATCATGTCCCACTGTCCATACTTCACCGTATCGACCAACAACAAGCGCGAGTGAGTCGTTGATAAGACCAACGTATTGACAGACGATCTTGCGAGAGACCGTATCACCTGGCGCATTGTATGCTGTATCGGTACGAAAAGCAAGCGTGCTGCGAGGTCCGATCGATACACCACCGCGATTGCCGATCTGAATCACTGTACCGTTCCGCAGTTGCACCCATTGAGATTTACTGTCGATCCGCGTCGATGTTTGTTCCCCAGTACAAGCATCAACTTCGATGGTCATCCCCTCACTGTCCACCATGCCGAAGTATCCCGGACGCGTAGGCGCAAGCATCATCGAGTTATAGACAATCGATGGCCACCTCACGTTCTTCCATGTATCACCAGCGTCGCAGGAAATGTTTGCGCCATCAAATGGGTGGCTATTATTCATGATATCAAAGATGACGGTGCTAGGTTGGATGTACTTTGCTCGAAGTTCATAGCGACCGTTGAAACCAACATCACTTGTGTCCTTGACGAGGTACCGAATTGTGTTACCGCCATCTTCCGACACCAGATTAATGGGAAACTTCATGTATACGTTGCCAACGAAATACCACTTGCCTGACCAGTCAATGGTCCACTCTGTTGCTACATCGATGAAGAACATCTTTATGTCGAAGATCGTCCGCCATGTTTGGCCACCATCCGACGTAGCATACGTATCGTAAGCACCACCGTCGAAGAGGACTGTCGATCGTGTACGATCAACATTCATGTACCCAGTGCCCCCTTTCAGACGGCCGTACTTTGGTATCTGAAAAAGCCACTCTGGCTGTTGCGCAATACTTTGTGGCGCTGCGAGCACAAGGCAGCAACAAAGCGCAAGAATTGATCTGTTCATGCCTAACCCCTTTCACTGAACAATTAACATACACAACTTGTCAGCGAACATACAACGCTCTGGCTCAAAGGGGCTTCTGCATACCTTTGTCTTCATCCGGTTCTGATTCCGGAGCACATACTTTATTTGTGACTTGTATAACGTACCGTCTCAATCAACACTCCGACGTTGGGTCCTTTAGATGACCAGATGTTTTGCGCTCTTGCTTCTTGCTACACTCATTGCAGCAACCAACCTTGCCTATGGCGTTGTTCATGATACTTCAGTCGCGGCCGCAAGAGTAAGTGTCGGGTTTGTAGGAGGAGCTACATTCAACACGTTTCAAAGTTCCACGCCAATCACTGTTGAGCCGGGAGATTGTAATTGTCCGGACTATGAGATGCAGTCAGATGAAGGTCGTGTTCTTGGGATTGATTTGGGCATTCCCCTATCGAGCAGCGAGACGTGGCCGTGGTCGCTAGACGTGCGTACCCAGTATGTACAATCTCTAGCGGCACTGTACAGGGAAGGTGATCGCCTGCCGTATCTGGATGAAAATGGGGAGGTTGTTTATTCATTTAGCGAATGGCGGGGTTCGGTAAGCTTCTCTACTGTTGAAGTCGCACCCGCAATCTTGTTGGGCATTGGCAAAACCCCGTTATCCGTTTCACTTGGGGCATCAATTGGGTACATCATGGAGTCAGAACTCCTACGAACGCTCCATATGATTGAACCTCCGAACGCAGTGTTTGATCCAACATTTTGCCCGGAGTGTGAGTACTACGATGAGGGCCGATCTCTGGTATTGTCAAGGGGCGCAATAGATGGAATTGTCAAGTGGACCGCCACTGCATATGCAGGCCTAGAATACAGGCTAGTCAATGAAGTTGCAGAGGTAGTGAGTTCGTTGCGCTATCGTTACGGACTTACAGACGTTAGCACAACGTATGGTTTGCGGGTGAACGCATTTGAGCTCGCGATTGCAATGCGCGTTTTTCTATAGGTCAGCCCCTTTACCCAACAACAGACCGTGGGAACGGTTGGTGTGCGGCGCGATTGCTGCACATTTCGTGACATATTGCTGAATTCATCAAATGAGGATAGGATGATTCCACTGATCGTATGTTGTGTATTGTGCACTGTGTTCTCTCTCGTGGCAAGCGCGCAGTCCAACGTGCCGGAGCCTGCAAAAGGCACATCAAGAATGAGCATCGGACTTGTTGCTGGTGCAACGAGCAACACATTTAGTAGCTCTACGAAGATCTCTGCCGACACCAACCATGGCACTGGCGCCGTTTACGAAAACCAGTCGGCTCTGGGGTGGTTGATCGGTGTTGATGTTGGATTGCCGTTGAGTACCGATCCGTCGTGGTCTCGCTCGTTGGACCTGCGTCTGACATATTCTACCTCCCGAGTAGATCTATCAAAGACCAATGTTCTCCTTCCATCGCTTGACGAAAGCGGAGATACCGTTTACTCCACCATTGACCAGAGTGGCAGTGTAAGCTATTCTGTGCTCGACCTAGCCCCTTCCCTGATCATCAGAATCGGCAACACTCCGTTCTCTGTGTCGATAGGGGGCTCCTTCGGTCTGATCCTCACTTCAACGATGACCGAATCGGCACATTTGGTGTACCCGTTGAACGCTTCATTCGACCCGTCATTCTGTCCGGAATGTGAAATCTCAAGCGACGGTCGAACCTCGGTAAAGCCCGATAGTGAGATAGAGGGTGTTGCATCTGTGACGGCAACAGCCTTTGCCGGGGTAGAGTATTTGCTGGCGCTGGAAGACGTGGAGTTCCTCAGCACCCTACGTTATCGACTTGGACTTACGGACATAAGCTCTACGTATGCCATGCGCGTGAACGCGCTTGAATTGTCCATAGCCATGCGGGTTTACCTCTAGACTCCCGACGTCACTCCGGGAGAGTAAGGCTCCCGACGTCACTCCGGGATCAACGCACGCTCGTGATCGTTGTTGAGAGTACCTTCTCTCCACAACGAAGCACCACGTGATAGATACCGGTGGGTAGGGCCGGACCAACAGCCATGCCGTCATTCATCGACGCGGTGCGATGAATGAGCATGCCGTTGATGTTATAGATGCTGATTTCCCACGAGCTGCCTGGTGTGGCTTGTATCGTCCATTGATCAGCAACGGGATGTGGTGTGATGATGATCTCATCCCGCGATGGTTGTACCTCACCTATGGATGATGGAAGATCCACCATCCACGAACGAATGCGCGTGGCAGCATCGGCATAGAAGTCACGGATGGAATTTAGTCCACCATTAGCCATGCGTTGTTGCCGGTCAGTTGCCGACATCATAACAAATGCACTGGTGTAGCGAAGTGTATCACCGGGCTCAAAAGCCCCCTCTGCACTCATCGAATAGATGGCTGAGATGTCCGTCGGGCCAAGGTCACTGAGATACTTTCCGTTCGACATCTTCTCGTATCGCGAGAAATGCTCTTGTGGATCATCATCGAAAAGCTTGTCATCAACGGTTTGGGTGTAGGAGTCAGGGGGCGATTCCAATACCACAAATCCGAATTCACCGGTGCGTGACTCGTCATTATCGAATGCCGTGTAGAAGACCGTCTGTTGATCGAGCAAGATTACTCGATGTCGATCACGTAAACTGGCCTGTTGAGGATTGATCCGATCACCCACGTCTGGATCGAGAACCCACGAAGGAATGAAGCCGAAGATCGTATCCACCCCAGTGTTGATGAACTCATGCCTACGAACGACAACGTCGGTCATGTTCTCGTCATCAAATGTATAGGTCCACTCACGCACATCCAGATCGGAAAGTCCTCGAATGAAACCTTGTGTAGTTGTTTGATAGCGTGTTGTATCACCAAGATGATACCTGCTCGAGAGCACCTCAACACCGTTTTCAATACGTCGATGAATCTGATACTGGTCAGCGAGATCTGGTCGGACCAGTCGTCCATTCCGCAGCTCACCAGGGACCGCCGAACCAAGCCCCGTCGTCAGTACATAGGTGGGGATCACTCTTGCCCGTAAATCGTCATAGCCGCGTACATAACCACCCAGCCATAGTCCGCTCGCGAATAAGTACTGCCAGCCACTCGTTCGAGGGTAGAACAATCCTGGGCTACCCTCGGTGGGCTCAAAGCCACACATCCCATAGTTTGTTTGAAGCATTTCTACCCTGCCAAGCGTGGTCCACTCCAGATCAAAGACCGGCGCTTGTGCCATTCCCTGTAGGTATGCTCCAACGAGTGAGATCGCAATAACGACGAAGTGTTTCATACGCTTGACCGTAGATAGTACATTCTTACCCGACATCATATACACCCATAATTTACGTCGGGAGTCACTCCGGGAGAGTAAGGCTCCCGACGCCACTCCGGGAGAGTAAGGCTCCCGACGTCACTCCGGGAGAGTAAGGCTCCCGACGTCACTCCGGGAGAGTAAGGCTCCCGACGTCACTCCGGGAGAGTAAGGCTCCCGACGTCACTCCGGGAGAGTAAGGCTCCCGACGTCAC
>CALMZQ010000128.1 GCA_937870915.1 uncultured Ignavibacteria bacterium | reverse complement strand
AAGCCACTCTGGCTGTTGCGCAATACTTTGTGGCGCTGCGAGCACAAGGCAGCAACAAAGCGCAAGAATTGATCTGTACATGCCTAACCCCTTTCACTGAACAATTAACATACAAAACTTGTCCGCTCACAACCTCTTGAAAACGCTGACCACAAACGATAACTGACGCTGAGAGCGAATTGTTCTCGTGCTAATGCGCACTACGTAGGCACCGGCGTACACCTTGCGGATGTTGATGAAGCACATGGTGCTTCCCTGCAGAACTGCTGTTTTTACGAACTACTTTTACTGATGTCAACGAGCACGGTGTGACGGTGTGAACGGTGCGTACTGATCACGAACATGAAGGTCGTTGCGCGGTAAAATGTCGCGCTTAAGGCGCTTCAATCTCAGATTAGTATTCTCAAGAATCTCATGGACGTAGTAGGCGGCTTCTGCTCGCTCAGTCTTCGGGAGTCGCTTGATTCCTTGATATTCGTCTGGGAGAGTCGGAGGAGCTACATGAATTGTTCTATCGTATCGAGTTTCTTCGACAAAGGAGCGCCTGTTGTAAGTGTAGCAATGGATGTCAGCTTTTCACTATGGATCATGAAGAACCTCTGGCGGGACTACTGCCAACCACTCAATGAATTGTGACAAGTGATTATAGTTGCCTCGCCTGCGTGCATACGTCCGTAACGTGCGAATGTCGATCGAATAGGTAGTGAATGCGTTTCGGACAAGCTGTGCGAGATCCGGCGTTCGGCTCAAACCGTATACAAAGCCATCCTCGAAGAGATCCACAATGATTTTTTCGAGGGACGGTATACCCTTCTTCACATCCTCGAGTGGGGCGCGTGTAACGAGCTGTCGAACAAAGACATCGTAATCAGATCCACCTATATGTGACATCACCCATTTTGTATCTGTCTCCAAGTAGACATTGCGGAAACGCTGGTCAAGGAATTCTTCAAAGACGCGGTTCATCGCCCCCTTCTCAACCTCTACGAAAATGAGACGTCGCATACGCTGGTGAATGACCAGCGGATTGAGTTCACGAATTGACCACACACAAACGTTATCTGCAATCTTCCGTGCGATTCGTAAAAGCTCCTTTTCTCGGTCACCTTGCTCGATCACAAATCGGCGCTCTTGTGCGATCCTACACCAGGTTCGAGATATTGGTGTGACAATTCCGCGGGACCTGAGGTCAGAAATCCTCCACCTCCCCTTGGCACTCGTCGGCTCTTCACCGAACTCTCGGAGGATTTCAATGCGAGTTCTATATGTTGAAGATATTTCCACATACAAATATCATGAAATACTTTATAACCCATTACATTTCATGTTATTGCCTATCCTCTTGCGATGTCTGCGTTAGCCATTAATTGCACTTTTCTGGCTATTGTGAGCATCTTTGAAGGTCATGATCTGCTCCCGCACGGGATGTCCACCCCCTATGTTAATGCTTAGCTGCAGTTCGATGCCAGCATGCAGATTGAGCATTCTCCCAATCTCCCATTCAACCATGACCTTCCGCTCACTTCTTACCACTCCTGTTGATCGCATTACCGTTGGCATGCCGTTCTACCTCGACGTGTTGCGAGAGAATGGTGTTGAGACGGATGCGATCAGTGTCGACAACTTCCTGTATCGTGATGAGGAGCTGGAAGAGTTATGCTGGGATATTGTTGAGTCAACACTCGTTGCCACGTATCTAACGGATTCAGAAGAACTGCTGACGCGATACCCAACCAACGCTTTTGTCCTACAATCCATCGCAGAAGCTGGTGCCACCGATGAGGCATCGCTTCGCTCAGCCCTTGCGTTGCATGAATTGTCGGGTGTATTGCTCAAGCAAGAACGCGATGTACCGCTCGACACTGAAACACGAGTAAAGATCTGTTGCGTCGGTTCTGATGTGCTGTTTCAGTTCTTACTGTGGCTTGACCTGAGTGAATTAGTCATACCGATCATTCTTGAAAAGATCGATCTCGTTCCACACAGTCGCGACTACTTGGTGATGGCGGCCTTTCGCTCCGCCGCCGTTTGCGATATCACAAATGAAGACGACGAAGGCGGGAGTTTCTATACCGAGATGCGGTCGATCTTCGCAAAGGTCTATGCCGACGATCCTGAGCTACCGTGGAATCTCGTGCTTGCCGATGCGGTCCGCACGTTCATCTTCGATGGTCCGGATGCCGAAGGTCTGGACTCCATGATCGCAACGATCACAGCAGCCCCACTCACAGATGATCAGCTATTCTCCATTGATCTCTATCAGGACGTTGAACCGGTGCTCAAGGATTTGTTTGACCGATTCTTCCAGCCCCCTACCCCCTCTTTCAGATCTAGTCCGGCAAGAGATTTGAAACGGTTGATTTCGCGACAAAACCTCACATCCAAGGAGGAAATTGGCGACTTCATCAAGCAGTTCATAGACAAGCCGGTCCCCGTGATCCCCGACGAAGATCTTACGGATGACGAACGGGCAGAAGACGCAGTTGAAGATATCCTACACTCCGGCACGGAACACGCACAATCACAGCTGCTTGCGCTTGTCTCCATCTATCCCACATCTCTCTGGCCATGGGTGGGCCTTGCACGTATTGCCGAGACTGCCTCCGAATCACTACACTATGCTGATAAGGGGCTTGCAATCGCCAACTATACCTCCGCAGATCAAGATTCAGTGCAGTACATAGAACTTCTTGAAGCTCGTGCCCATGCCTTGATGCATGAGAGTCGGTTTGCCGAAGCGATCGAGTGTTTTGAACAGCTGGTTGGAGACGACGAGCATCTATTGGTAACGAATGGCGAAGAACTGTTGACGTTGCTGTTGCGTCGCGGACAACGTCAGCACCTTGAACGTGCCGAAGAGATCATCAACACGCTCCACACTTATGACGAAGATCTGCTGCCATCACTTCCGTGGTTGGTGTTGTTGTACCGACTCATCACCAAACGCGACGAGTCTGTGATCAATGTTGCCCTTGCCAATGCCATGCGCACCCTCCCCCACGTAGGCCTGGTAATCGCCGACCTGCATGCCCAACAAACGAGCTACACCTTCCCCCTTCTGAAGACGGCCGACGAAGAGGCCACGCTCCACACCCTTAGCCTTGTCCGGACCTGTTGGCCGGTGTATCCGGAGGCGGTGAAGAAGTTGAGGAAGATGCTGCAGGCGCGTTAGGGTTCGTGCTATCGCACCCGCATTATTCATGGGAAGCGGAGTAGTACTGCCCCCTGCTCGGGCAAACG
>CALMZQ010000127.1 GCA_937870915.1 uncultured Ignavibacteria bacterium | reverse complement strand
TCAGAAGCTCCAAAGCGTATCGACAGGCTAACAAAGGTCCTGCGCGCAACGTGTGTTGTCAAAAGTTGCCACCGCTCGAATGTCTCTTCATGCCGTTCGCCTGCTTGGTAGTAAGACACAACCTCTTTCTGGTCAAGCTGGGCAAGCTGTCCGATCTTCTTTAGATAGATGTTCATCTCCACATTGAACGGACACGTGAACTCACGATCCGGCATACGCTCAAGAAGAGCTTTCAGGGGCTTCGTCAACGGAGCAACACATTTCGTATTGGTCTTGCCGCTCGTATAACGAATCACTCCTGCCACGTCATCAAAGTGTTTGGCGCTGAGCTTGCAAAGGTCTCCGTACCTCATGCCTGTATAGGTCTGCAATAGAAAGAGGTCTCGGGCATTCATGAGCTTGGGATTATCCGATAGGTCGAGATCTCTAATACGCAGCAGCTCATCGCGCGTCAGAGCTATTGTCTCTCCCGTTCTCCCGTCGTACCAAAAGTGCTCCCAAGCCGAGGTATTGTGTAGGCCCTTCTGCCGGGACCATTTCATAAAGACCTTGATCGTCTTGATATGGTTAGATATTGTCGAGTCTATGAGCCCACGATCCTTAGAGAGCCAAGCGTAGAAACTCTGGTAGAACTCATCATCGATCATTTCGAATGTTAACTCAAGGGCCTGACGACCGGGCCACTCTCTCAGGTCCTTGCGCACAAGACTGTAGAGACTAAGCATTGTTCGTCCGGGGCGCTTACTCGTGATCATGCCCTGAGGCGTGCGCACCGTGTATGTATCGATGAACTCACCAAACGCTTCATCGAAGGAAAGAGCGCTCATGTCAGTTCGCCTGCCCGGGCTTTGCGGAGTGAGGAAGGCGCGGATCTTTTCTTCAAACGCTCCGATCACCTCGTCAGAGAGAACGGAAACATCTCCTGAGGGTGTAACCTCGTTGTACGACTTCTGGACAAACGTGGTGATGGCTTCAAGCCTCTTCTGATGAGCATTACGGCCCGGGTCAGAAGGGCGGACCGTTTGCCGGTCGTGATTCCAGTGCTCAGGTTCAAGAACTACCCCCGTGGCTACGCGAATGCGGCGTCCGGCAAAGGCGACGTTCATAAGCAGTGAGGACGTAGGCCGCTTGGGCTTGTCGAGGTAGAACGTAATGCGCATAGATGTGCGGCTAAGCCGGATAGGGAGACAGTAGAGGGCTTTCTCTTACTGACGCTCTTACTGTCTCTTTTAGTGTAACACGGAGATATACCGAGTTACACAGGCAAGATCAGAATCAATCCTATATCCCTACAATGCAATGATTTACCACACCTTTGCAGCTTTTCGTGTACCCCCGTGTAACATCGCTTGCACTCCCGAGCGGAGTCGAGGGACCACGTCACACGACATCGAGATCTACATACCTGTCTATGAAACCGGGGGAGGAGCAGAACGAATCTCAAGTCAAGAGAACGGACACATTGTCATGTTCTACTACAGTCAGGGAACGCATCACTAACGGCCCATGTCTCATTCATTAATGTGTTCGAAAGTCGAATACAGTTCCAAGAATGAGCTTGATCTATGAATCGATGCACTTCATCATATGAGTAGCTTTGAATTCTTGGGTTTGGAGACTTTTGCCCCTTCTCCATAATGCGAATCAACCGCGGATATGTTGGGATGGCCTGATCCATCGCAAAGATACGGCCTCCGGAACGGAGTACATCGTCAGCGTATTCATGTGCTGTCGTTGCGGGCAACCATAGACCAAAAGTAATTGGCAACCGAAACGGCTCTATACTTTCATGGAGTTTCCAGAATCTCGTCGTCGGCCTATGAGCTATTCGGGGGTCGTGGTTTAGGGCATTAAGGGCTTGCAATTCGATGCTAAATGGCAACTCTATGCTGTCGACGAAAGTCGGTTCGTCAACATCCACCGAGAGGAAACGGTCATTGGGTACTCCCTTGGAAAATCGCAATGCATCAGACACAGCAACGGAGGGTTCAGTGAGATCAAAATCTGTTTCATATTCGTAGAGTTCACGATAATGGTCACCCCACTTTTCATTTACGTTTACAGTAGCTTCTTTAAAGCCAAGAATGGCAGCCGTTTCAAGTAGCTGAATGAGATTCCTACTCTCAATAAAGTATGGGGTATCCCAAGGGCACTGATCTACAAAGTCATTTTTCATGTCTAAATCTCCAATCATCAGACTGACTCAATATTCTTTCGTTTCGAGTTGTTGGCGAATACACAGACAACTCATTGAATTAGTCACCAGAAATCTAGCCCTTAGATGCAGCAAAACGATCTGTATGCCCTTCAGATTACGAACATTCTGCAAGACGTCTACACAGATTTAAGGGGCTCTGTTGTCAACCACGCTCACTCATGGCGCTTGCGCCTCGTGGGGCAATTTTTGGCATCGCGCGCATCTCTGAACATCGGGCGAGGCCATCGGGCGCATCTCCGAACATCGGGCGAGGCCATCGGGCGCATCTCCAAACATCGGGCGAGGCCATCGGGCGCATCTCCGAACATCGGGCGAGAACATCGGGCGCATCTCCGAACATCGGGCGAGGCGGGGCCTCGCCCCTACGCCGTAACCCCGTAACTCCGTAACTTCCCCATCGTGTCCACCCACCTCTATACCGACGCTGAGGACGGCTTGGTGCTTTCCACGCAGGGGAGCACGTCGTTCCACTATTCCTTTGGGTTCTTGCCCAAGGAGGAGCGGAATGCTATACGTACGGTGTATGCGTTTGCGCGGAGGATAGACGATATCGTGGATGAGGATCCGTCGATGGATCCGGAGGTGATCCTCAAAAAGCGTCAGCGACTCCAATGGTGGCGCACGGAGATCGAAGCGATGTATGCCCCCTCTCAAGATTTGAGGCCATCACCGATTGATGCATTGGGGATCGTGGTACGTCGGTTTGGGATCCCGAAACAGTATCTCCTTACGATCATAGATGGGTGCGAGCGCGATCTTACGCAGCGCAGGTATGAGACGTTTGCCGAGCTCAAGGAATACTGCTATAGTGTTGCGTCCGTGGTTGGCTTGATCAGCATTGAGATCTTTGGGTACCGTCACGAAGAAACCAGGCAATACGCCATCAATCTTGGCTATGCTCTCCAGCTCACCAACATCCTGCGCGATGTGAAGCAGGACAAAGACCGCGGCTACATCTACATCCCCAAGGAAGATCTACAGCGGTTCAAATACACCGAGGAAGATCTTAAGGCAGAGATCTATGATGAGCGGTTTGTGGACCTTATGCAGTTTCAGGCGCAGAGGGCGCGGGATTTCTACCACGAGGCGCGGGCATTGCTCCGTCCGGACGAGAGGATGACCATGGTAGCCGCAGAGATCATGGACGCCATCTACTACCGACTCCTCGAAAAGATCGAACTCAGCGACTATCGGGTCTTTACAAAGCGCATCCGTGTGAGCGCCATCCACAAGATCGTAACGGCCCTACGGATCTGGGTAGGCTCAAAGCTCTTTGTAAAGCGTCTGCGATAATCCGTATTTTCGGCCTACGGCACCGTCCCATTGCGAACAGAGACATTCCCATGAGCACAACTTTTACATCCGACGAACTCCAGAGCATCACCGCCCTCAAGGCCAAGTACCCTGATCCTAAGGCCGCCATTATGCCCGTGATGTGGATGGCCCAAAAGAAGTGGGGCTGGCTCTCAGAAGATGTGATGCAAGAAGTAGCTCGTGTCATGGATCTCCCCTACGCCCACGTGCTTGGTGTTGCCTCGTTCTACACCATGTACTTCAAGAAGCCGATGGGCAAGCACCACGTACAGGTCTGCACCAACGTCAGCTGCATGTTGAGAGGGGGCGAAGCACTCTACGCCCACGCCAAACAACGTCTGGGTATTGGCCACAACCAAGCCACTCCGGACGGAAAGTTCTCCCTCGAAGAAGTAGAATGTATGGGCGCCTGCGGCGGCGCACCGATGATCGCGATCAACGAAACGTTCCATGAGAACGCGACGAAGGAACAGCTGGACGCGTTGATTGATAGTTACTAGATACTAGTTACTAGTTACTAGTTACTAGATACTAGTTACTAATTACGGGTCGATCAGAAGGGTGAGCGTATATGAATCCCCTTTTCGAACCACAATCGTAGCTGGTGTTGCGAGGTTTTGGATCGATGTGAGTTGTCTACCCTGAAGATCGAACAGAGTTACATCTGCATCTAGGTTCAGTTCCGTGAGCAAAACCTCACGCGAGATCATCCGCATATTCGTGGATTGTGATCGCAGATCAATTGGAGTCTTTTGTACTTCGTGAACAGATGTCACAACTGGTGCCTGACCCCAGAAAATCGATCCCGATTCCGCCGTGAACATTATCCTCCCATCTGCCGGCGAGATATATACACTCATGCTGCCTCTTACAGGGTAGGTCATCCGTTGAACCTTTCTCCCGGTCCGAAGATCCCACGTTATGATCTCTGTGTCTGTTGCTTTTGCAAATAGTTTGTTCTGAGAGAAGCCGTGATATCGTATTCCTGTCCGTAGTGTATCGTCCTCGAGTCTTGACGTAACGCGGATCGTTCCAAGAGTATCAAACTCATACACCGTAGATGAAGTGTCTACCATATAGGTCACACTATTCACTATGTACGGTGAACTCCAAGCACCTCCAGCTAGCGTAATTGTGTCAATTGGAAGAACACGATCCAAACTGATATCTGCGAGACCGTAGACAGCCCCTTTTCTGACTATAGCCCATTTTGAATAAACATTTAGCGGATAAATTGCCCAACCTTCACCTTGAACGATGCGTCGATCATGTAAGCGAATCACCGCAGAATCCGAACAAAGGAATCGACCGCTGTCAGCGATCGATGCACCATTCAAGAACGATCGAGGAATACCCACCACATGGGTTGTTGTGGTATCAGGATCTTTGAATGCTAGTCCCGAGTTGTAGATCTCGATCACTCGTTCATGAAAAGGGTCGAAGGCAAAATTTCGCCACTCCCATCGCGCGTATTCAAAGTGGTTGAAACCATCTCTGTAGAGCACTCGCGATGGGCCATTGAGCGTAGCAACACACTTCTGAACCATCATAAAAGCATCTGGTCGTTCTACAAGGAAGCTCGGATTACTATAGGAAACGAGATAAACTGAGTCCGGCGCAGAGGAGTAGGCCATATTCCTAACACCCCATTTCGTTCTAGGGTAGGCTTGTCCTTCTGATGCACTTGGCTCATACTTGTTATTAGTTATGCGCGCATCATACACTAGATAGCTTTCCATCTTTCCATAATCTGAAGTCAACACACTCCGTATGTACAATGACCCTGTAGAACCCTTAACCGCGAGTGTGGATGGATATCCTAGTGATACCCGGGTGCTGTCAAACAACTTTCCATCAAACGAGTAGCGTCTGATCACAGGTTCTGTTTGATAGCTTGGAAACTTTATTACTATTCCATTCAACGATACATGGTCTCCTTGTTCTGTTTCAATCGACGATTGCCTACCAGATACAAGGTCGAATGCTTTTGATCTCGGCGGACCGTACTTACTAGCTACGCGCATAACATACCTTCCAGCAGTGATGGTATATTCTGAACTGTAGGACTGTTCCTTTGCGATCAGATCGTCAATTGCATGTTGAATCGCCCGATTGATGGTAGTCGGATAATTCCATCGATAGATCTCGATAAGACCATACTTCTTACCGAGTTGCTTTGACATGGAATTCGGTC
This sequence comes from uncultured Ignavibacteria bacterium, assembly GCA_937870915.1. Taxonomy (GTDB): domain Bacteria; phylum Bacteroidota; class Ignavibacteria; order Kapaibacteriales; family Kapaibacteriaceae; genus UBA10438. The sequence goes on along the minus strand of CALMZQ010000127.1, from coordinate 5,171 downwards.
GAATGAGAACGAATTGATCCTGGTCAGCCGCGAGATAGTTTAGCTTTGAAGAGAAGATGATTGATCTTGAGGTAGTATCATACAAAGCTGTCTTCCATTCCCCTGCATTGCTCGACAGGACGGCCAGCTGGCCCATTCTGCATAACACAACTACGTCATTTGGGAGCGGAGAATTTGATGCTTTAGGATCTAGGATACTTGGAACTACATTTTGATACCGCGAAACGCTGAGCCACTGCATACTATCCAATTGTGTTTCGTGTATCGTCTTGTCACGAAGATCAATGTTATAATATCCTGTCATACGATTTGGTGACCCAAGGTTTGGAATCCGACACATCAAGAGTGACAACACTTGTTTTTGCAGATCGAATCGTATGTCTACTACAAGCGAACCGCTATAGAGAGAAAACGGACCGACCGAAAAGAGATCTCGTCCCGTCGATGTTTCAATTGCAATGAGTTGGGCTGTTCTTGTGCCTACTAAAGACTGGCGAATCAGGTATGTGGTATCGGCTGTTGAACTCGGCAATGTGTAGATCGACCCGAACTCCAAACTCGAAGTATATTTCAAACCCTGATCCAATCTCACCACACGTCCGGTCTTGGCTTCAATGATGGTGAATGAGGCAGAACCTGCCTGATACGCGATAGTGCTGCCGTTCCGTGGTGACCAACTGCGGTGAAGGGGCAGCGTGCTTATACCGCCGATAGAGGAAAGGTGCGTCTGAGCAATGCTACTGATCGGAATCAAAAGCATAAGTACGAGGACTAAGGGCGATCGGCGCGGCATACGTATCTCCAACAATGATCGACGGGGGAAGTTACGTAGTTACTGGCGTCGGGCTTTAGCCCGACGTTTAGGGGTTACGGGCGTCGGGCTAAAGCCCGACGTTACGGGGGTTACGGGTCATTCCCGATCGCCGCGGACTACGTCGTAAATACTGCGGACTTCGCCGAAGATGGAGTACATATCGAGATCTAGGTCGATAAGGCGCCCCGTACGAACATCAAAGACCCAGCCGTGGATGGTGGGAAAGCCGGTGGCATACCAACTACGTTGAACGTGGTCGATCTTGATGACGTTGATGCACTGTTCGCGGACGTTGAGTTCTACGAGTCGGTCTACGCGCTTCTTTTCATCGGTGATGGCATCAAGTTCCTTACGATGAAGTCGGTAGACATCGCGAAGTGCTTGGAGCCAACTATTGAGCTGACCCATATCTGATGGATTCATTGCCGCAGCAACACCGCCACACTCATAGTGACCACAGATGATGATGTGTTTGACTTTTAAACGCTCAACGGCATACTGCACAACGGCGTTGAGATTGTTATCGGTGGTGATCACAAGGTTCGCAACGTTGCGATGGATGAACACCTCGCCCGGTTGGAGCCCCATGAGATCTTCTGCTGTTACACGACTATCGCTACAACCGATGTAGAGATATTCCGGATGTTGTCCGGCAGCGAGATTGGCAAAGTAGTTCTCGTCAACCGAGAGTTTCTCGGCCACCCATTGACTGTTCTTTTGGAAGATTTCTTCGAACATCATACGTACTCATTTACGGGTTTACGATAAGGTTGTAAGCACTGCGAATGTGTTCTGTAAGTGCGTCATCATCCATACGATCAAGGACGATCCCTACCCATCCCTTTACACCAACGTAGGGTGGACGAAAGAACGTTTCGGCATCGTGCTCGATGAGGGCTTCTTGTACACCCGTTGGTGCAGGTATCCAGATCGCCACTCGACCATCATTGTGGTGATTGTTGGCAAACATCACAATCACACGTTTCTTCACGAAAAACGTAGGTTCGCCGTGGGAGAGTTTTTCCGTTACACCTTCAAGAGATGTGCAGATGGTTCGTATGCGTTCGATCATGGTCGTTGGTTTCTTAATACTTCTTCTCGGTTGCAGCAAGACCGATATTGTTCACAACGGACCAAAACTACAACTGCGAGCGGATTACCACCAGCTCCTTGATTCACTCTCGATCAAGGGAACGGTGATCGTTTTCGATTCAGCAACAAACACTCTTAATGTTGGCGATACATCGTATCTCAATACGGGGCTTCTGCCGGCTTCCACCTTTAAGATCCCGAACACACTCATTGGACTTGAGCTTGGTGTGATTAACAAGGATCACATCTTCTTGTGGGATAGTACGCCACGGTGGAACTCCACGTGGAATCAAGATCTGCCCCTTCCCATCGCCTTTCGTTCATCGTGTGTCCCGTGTTACCAAGAACTCGCACGAGACATCGGACCCACACGCATGCGTCAGATGCTTGATACACTCGGCTATCCGGGCATGACATTCACAGACGGATCGATCGATAACTTTTGGTTGCAAGGGGCTTCTGCTATCACACCCATGCAACAACTGAACTTCCTACGTCGATTGCATGACCGCACTCTCCCTCTCAAACAATCCACCTATGATGACTTCGCCCTCATCTTTCCCATCTCCAACGACAGCCTCGGTACGTTCAGTGGGAAAACCGGCACATCGAGAAGCGACACCAACTATCACGCATGGTTCGTTGGATGGTTGCAGTCGCCCACAAATGTCCGTTACGTGGTGATACTCATCGAACCACCACCACGTATGACAATGGAACAGGCAGTGGAGGTGCGGATGTCGATTGCGAAGAAGGTGTTGATGAAGAAATGAGCCGAGGGGCTCCAAGAACTCACCCCCCTGCCCCCTCTCTCACGCTTCGCTAGAGAGGGTGTGCCGTTTCGTCATCAGTCATTAGTCATTAGTCATTGGTCATTAGTCATCAGTCATTATTGATCAATGTAACCACTCCTCCAAGCCCTGTGTCCTCCTTACAGATGGCCATCGAAGACACCATTCTTCATCGCTCGTAGGGAGGTTACCATGCGCCCCATTCATCTTCTACTCGTGTTCCTTGTGGGAACGATCGTTTCTGCTCAGACCTTGGTACCGATAGAGTCGATCGGTCGAAACGCAGTGTTTGCACAAGGTAAGTTCTTCTTGCAATCAGCCGGTTCCGTTGTGATCTATGACACACTACTTGGTACGGCTTCGAGGGAGTGGCTCCCTGAGAAGTCTGAGGAGGGTGAAGAAGTCCAGGAGTTCGCTCCTGAACTCTATCCTAAGATCATTGAGTGGACGTCTGCCACAACTCCGCTGGTGGAGGGGCGTATTGTGCGAATGATGGTGGATCAAAACGATGCACTATGGATGTTCAATGAGAAGGGTGATGTTTCGGTGTTTGATGGAGTGGAATGGACAACACTTCACCTCTGCCCCCTTCACGATCCAAAAGACAATAGTTGCATTTCAGATGTTACGCTCGTGGGGAAATATGTTCGGGTTGCTGCATGTACGAGGCTAATCGATATCGACGTAACGATGAAAACGCTGCGCCTTCGAATGACACTACCGTCGGAAGTAGCCCGAGTTACGTTCCTTGATGACGAACGATTTGCCATCACCACAACCGGCGCTCACTACGAAGTCGATATGAAGTCAAACGAGATCTCCTTTCACAATGACCTAGCCACTCTCGGCTACGGTAGTGACACCTCCGACGCACGGTATAGGGAATGGCTCACTAAGCAGAGAAAATTGAAACCACAGTTCGACCGCTGGCTGAATCACCAAGAAGGATGGACAGTTCATGAACTCCCGCCATGCAAAGCTCATTCAAGTGTCAAACATCTGTACTACAGTTATTGCAGCGTCAGTGAACCACGTTTTGATCGAACAATCAGGGCAATGCGCAACCTTGAAGCGATCGGGTCTCTTGATTATCGGATAGCATGTGGGAATTCTTACTTCGGCCTCGACTACGTTTATGACCTTGTCGCTGACAAGAAAGAACACGTTTATCTGGCAACAGAACGGGGTGTGGTCGTTCTCCCGAATCCATCACCTGTGAAAGTAGATGAAAAGGTTTCTTTGACGAAACTCAACGTGTATCCAAATCCCGCAACATCCTCACTTACCGTGGACCTACCCTCCACACTACCACCTGATGCAACGCTACTCGTTCTGAATGCCACAGGCAGTGCAATGATGCAACTACCCATCCGCGATAGTGGTTCGATGCAGATTAATGTCTCCGGGCTTGCTACAGGATCCTATCTCGTTCAGATCCGTACCATGAATGAGGTAAGAACGGCAGGGTTTGTGGTGAAGCGATGACTTCACTCGCTTCGTTCTCAATGACGTAATGACAAAATGACGGTATGACGGTATGACTTCAACCAATCCCACGCACCGGCACCCCCTCCCTAGCGAAGCGTGAGGGAGGGGGCTGGGGGGTGAGTTCTTGATTGACGTCGGCCCGTGGGCAAGTTCATCATGAAGCAAACGATGCAGCCATTGTAACATCCTACCCTCTCGTCTACCTTCGCAGATGATGCGTACTTCGATTACGAATGTCACTGTATGAAAACCCTCATCGCCCTTGTCCTTCTAATCACCTGTGAGGTTACGGCACAGCCGATGACGTTGCAACGGGGACGGCTGTGGGGTGATTCTTTGGCGTGGTTGACGCCAGATAGTTTCATCTTCGACTATGCTGAGGATGCCAACCTTCTGTTCATTCCGCACACAATGCGGTATATACTGGTTTATGATCTATCAAAAGGAGCTCGCACTGACACAATTGATCTCGTCAGAGTATTCGGGCGTGACGATGTAGTAATCCAGGAGATTTCTTGCTCCCGAAGTGGTGGAGTGGTGGCTGTAGCATGGAATAACAATGACGAGGATACTGCAGACTGTGTAGTGTTTCGTTACCCTGGCCTTGATCTCATACGCGAACATGTCATCGGTGATTCACAGCCCGCTTTCAAGCAGATTGAGTGGGGGAATTACCCGATTACGGTTTCACCGAAAGGTACATTTCTAGCGTGCCCGTCAACAAACATCTCTGGCGTTTTCTTACATAATCTGACGAATTCAAGCAGCCCCATCGAAGTGACAACGAGCAGTTTTCTACCAATAAGTTTTGATACCGCGGAATTATGGGTATCTACTTTTTCATCATTAGGAAGCCTTAGCAATCGAGATACAGCCCAACTACAGATCATCGCGCTCATTAATCCAGACTCTATAGTCCGCGCGATTAAGGTTTATAATGTTGGTCAAACTAGATTCAATGCCTCCATTGGTATCTCTGCCGATGG
>CALMZQ010000126.1 GCA_937870915.1 uncultured Ignavibacteria bacterium | reverse complement strand
ACATCATAGACATCAAGTGGCCATGATACCAAAAGCGCAATAGCTGCCACTATCAATGAAGAACGAACTAACGACCAAAGGATTCGGATGATTCCGCCTTTACAAGTCATGTTCTTACCAACGAATACAAAGTGATGCTGCCCTCATCGATTGTCCAGATCGCTAATGCATTGCCTACCAACTCTCACTCCTCAACGTTAACTCGGCAACAATCTAACAAGGGGCTCACCATCGCGGTCTGTCACGTGTGGAATGTGGTCGTAAATGATTCATATGTATCATGCTACGGGAACAGCGTTTGGCGCGTTCTATCGGAGCTCATAGAATCCATTACGTAAGAAGATGTCTCTTACCCTTTGTGCAATACCGATCTGAGACACATAGAGACACGAGGCAAAGTCATGACCATGGAACACCAATGCTTCAACTGATCCCCACCCCCCTGTTAGCTGACAAGTTGAACGGTCCCATTGCTAACATTTCTGTGGGGTTTGACATGAAATGGGAAATCGGAGATACTGATATGACGAGGCGTTCATACGCGTGGCAATCGCCCAGGTCATCGAGAAACGCATCCCGCTATCAAATGGTTACTAGTGCCCTGAAATGGAAGGACAAGTGGCCCGCAACTTCCACTTCCGACTGAACCTACACCACCGATTTAGTATCATCAAGACTGCGATAGATGTCTCTTAGTACAAGGCTCAACAACACTCCTATGATAGGGTCAAGTGAGAGTGTGAAGTCACCGATCATCATGATTGTAATGCCTATTCTTCCAGGATAGACTGGAAGGTAGCAAAGCGCACAGGCTGTTAAGTAGATTGCAAATGCAATGTCTGCATAAATCTTGCGGCTCCATAACCGCAATGTCACTATCGACGCCACGAGAACACAAGAAATAAGGGGCAAGACGATTGGATCATCAAAGATGGTTGCCGTCAGAATGAGATTAACACAAGCCACACATGCTGTTATCATGAGCAGACGGCCTACCCGAGGCTTCGCACTTGTGACTTCTTGGTTCAAAATAGTTTCATCTCGCACTGGCATGCCCCTTTTCCGTTGGATCTCCAGAACTGTTCATCTGCCATATCACCATCTCATGAATATCACTGATGCCGAATTGGCGGCTCGGTCGGACGACTTTCTATTCTAGCACTAACTTTCCTCGCTTATGACGATTCAGCACTTTCTGGGCAACAGTACGTACATACTCGACCTGCATCGAGTCGGTATAGCATGGCGTAGCGAGCCACTCACCATTTTTTGCTGATGCATACTCGACCATGATGGCATCTCCGAAGACCGGGACATAAATGTAGGCGAGCCATCGGTGCCTTTCAACCGTTATTGTGGCGAAATTACGATAGTCGTACCGGCCAATGTTTTCTAGCGTGATGACTACCATTTCCATGCTCCGCCTTCGAATGGTATCCCGATGAACAATTACATCAAACTCCTGGGTCGAATCACTAACTCGCACTTCAGGGTCTCTGCCATTTAACATTTCCACCGCAAAAAGCGACAATGTTCTCATAAGAGCCTCTCTACCGGATGAACTTCGCATTCGCAAATGTATGGGATCATCTGAAGCCGACTTTTGCACGAGCATCTTACTGTCGATTCTTCGCGATGATGTAAATATCTCCCAACGAACCGAAACGGAATCGGCTCCACTTCTGACACCATCTGGCCCTTCTCCAGCGTTCTTGTCCGTGCAAGAAGCTGAAAGGAAAAGAAGAATGCTTAGCAACGGCATTGTTCTCAATGCCACAAGACTAGTCATTGAATGATTCCCGGCAGTTGATTCTTCTTTGGAGATGTGTCGATATGCTCATTAGATGGCTCGTTTGACGAGTCTGGTTCAATAACACCTTTTCGTACTCATCTCGATCGAGCGAATTGGAGACTTCATTTGCGTAGTAGTCAGTAATCGCATACACAACTAGAAGAGCAAGTGCGCAAACGCATACAACAGCAATAGACACGCGCCGCAAGACTGATGGGGTGATTGACATCAACTCTTTTATTCCGAGTATTCCACAATATGTGACTATTCATACCATCAAAAGAACAACCACCTGTATTGCACTCCGAGGTCTAAACAATGCAATGCGGAACCTCTATCAGGTACTCGCTGCCCCTTCTATCGCCCGCTCGCATTGGCAATAACCAGTGTTGGAAGATCGCGCTCTTCTTTCGTCACTGAGATGCCCAACTCTTTGAGGATCTCAATGGCTTCCTCAAGCGAAGAAAAGGTCGAGGTGAGTTCAATCATGCTCTGCCCGAAATCCACATCATCAACTATCATCTCAATCCCAAACTTCTGTTGAATCTGGCCAAGAGCCGAGTACAACCGAACTGACGGATGTGAATTGAAGTGCTTCGAAGGTACGCCTGTGATGGCAGTTTGAGTATCGTGATCAGATGCAACGGAATACACCGTCCTTTTACGATATTCAATGGTTGTGCGCGTTCCTAGGATGTCGTCAAGCTGAGCAAGACATCGATCTCTCATCGCAGGGCTTCGAAGCGAAGGGTCGATCTTCATTCGCAGATTGTAAAAGCCACCTGGTGGTTCTCCCTGCAGTTCCCTCTTAGTATGTCTCAATCCGAGAAACTCAGCCATATTGGTGATCAATCCTATCGGTGGCTGAGAATTGATCTCTAAGTAGCTCATTATTGGATAGTCATTGCCAACACCGTTCTTATCAGATGCGAGGGCTCTGCGAACTGTTAGCGAAAACGACGTCAATACTTCTTCGCTTGGATCTGTTGGGACTGCGCCTGTTTTGAGGTATGTGTCCACAACATAAGGTGTGAGTGAGTCTGCCGTTCCCTCCCACACTGCACGTCCGTCGCGACCGAACATTATTGCATACGGGATACCTCGCTCATTGTATTTTTTCAGGAACAGCGCATTTCCTCTGTCGATGCAGACATACTTCGGTACCACATGCGTTTTCACAAAGGAGTCAATCTGCAATGGACGAGTATCCCAACTCACTGCAATGATCTTGACACCTTGATCTTTGTATCTCTTCTCCATCTCCACGAGCGCAGGCATGTGCTTAATGCAGGGGACGCACCAGGTAGCCCAGAATTCAAGGATGACAACAGAGTTGTCAAACTCTTGCGCAGACACCCCGTTGGGTCGCACCCATTCAAGCGATGAGTACTCGGGTGCCGGCTTACCAATGGCATTCTTTTGTGCGAGCGCAGCTGTGCTCACACAGAGAAATACGAGAATCGTCAAATACATAGAGCCCCCTCTCAATCATGTTGCCATTTCGCGGAATGTCCGATTGTGTTTGCTAGTTGAACCGTTGTGCATTTCGAAATATACGTTTATACTCTCCCGGAGTGGCGTCGGGAGCCTTACTCTCCCGGAGTCACGTCGGGAGCCTTACTCTCCCGGAGATATCTCGTAAGTGGTTCTTCCGTAAAATCGGGGAACATCCGGAGTACCCGCTATGCCACCTCTTCTTCGACAAATCCTTCTTACTCTCCTGGGCATCATCGTTGGAGCAATGGCCAACATGGCCACGCTGAAGGTCGGGATGATGGTCATTCCGTTTCCGGCAGGTTTCGACCAGAATACGCCGGAAGGGATCGAGGGGGCGATGCAGCAGTTCACCATTGCTCACTTCTTTGTTCCGTTCCTCGCACATGCACTCGGAACGCTCTTGGGGGCGTTTGTTGCGGCAAAGTGGTCGGGAACACAATCTCGACTCCCCGCGCTGATCGTGGCAGCCACGTTCTTCATCGGCGGTGTGATGATGGTCATGCAGATCCCATCCACACCCACGTGGTTTATGGCACTCGATCTGATCGTAGCGTATTTCCCGATGGCCTACCTCGCACACGCGATCACCTCGAAGCAGCATCACTGATCACGTCTGTCACTCCCGGAGTGACGTCGGGAGCCTTACTCTCCCGGAGCCACGTCGGGAGTCTTACTCTCCCGGAGCCATGGAGGCAATGGTCACCATACGACCCATTGGCCGACCCGGCGTCCGTCGTGGTCGAGAAGGAGGAAACGAGCTCCTCGTGGAGGAACAACGATGATCGGCTCATCACCGGCTACATCAATCCGCGTTGCGCTGCCAAAGGATCTTCCACCCAGGTCAGCATACTGGATGGTATAGGAACCCGTTGGGAATCCTTGGATTCGCACGGATCCGTCGCTGATGTAGCTAATGGTTGACTGATTAGCCCCTTTATCATCTACGCTGTTCACAACCTCTACGTCGAGAACGATAGAGTCGCGGTTGTTGGACACCACAAGGTCTCGCTGTGATGGCCATGCGCGGACGTGACGGACGTGCGTGCCCGTGAGGAGGGATCTGCCTACAACACGCAAGACGATCTGTTCGCCGGGGTCGATGGTTGGAATGGTTGCCACCACAACAGTATCGAATACATCAACAACGCCCTTGGATATTCCCATCGAGTCGGCGCTGAACCACACTCCGATCGAGTCGTGCACGGTTACAAGTGTTGCTCGGTCAAACCCTTTGTTCGTAATGATGGCGGTGAGTTCCGCTCTGCCATCGTTGTAGACCTTTGTGCGTGCCGTGTCTATGGTTATGGCAATGTCAATCGCAAGTTCATCAGGAGGGGCAAGGGGCTTTATGGAGAATTGTGACGTGCCGTGAATGCCCGTGGCGGTTGTTGTTACAATGGGGTGTTTGGCGAGACGTGCATCGATATCGGCAACGTCCAGCGTGGTGTCGAAGACGGCAAATCCCGACGAGTCGGTGCGGACGGAGAACCAGTCTATGTAGTCGCACCCCGTGATGGTATACCAGATAGAGTCGGGGATCACTTCATCCAACGCAACGTCTATCCGATACGCCGTATTCGCTGCTCCATCAAGGAATCCGGCTACACGAAGCTTTCCATCCTTCTTTGCTCCGATCCACACCCATGGTGTGTTCTGCAGCATGTTCGATCCGCTGTCTGCATCATATTCATCATAGGCGTGATCGGTATAGTAGGTCGCAAATGTGTCGAGTGCGATCCCTCCATAGCCGTTGTCACAGATCTTGTTGCCGAGGATCTTCACGTTCTGAGCGCCGTAGGCGGCTTGGACGCCGAACCAACCGTTGCGCTCGATGTTGTTTCCCTTCGATCCATCGATCTCATCACCGATGCTGACCTCTTGAGCTCCGTCAACATAGACGCCGCTTCTGCCGTTACTCCATGCGATTGGATCGTCTTCCAGTGCACCGATCTGATTGTTGCGGACAACAACAAATCGCGTGCTGTCGTTGGCGATCTGCACACCGTTGAAGGTACATCCGGTTATGATATTCCGTTCGATGAAGATACTGTCGGCGTTGAGGATGGAAACACCATTCTCTCCATGGAACAGCACGGAATCGGCATTCGTAGCATAGCCGATCAGGTTTGCCGTAACGCGGATATTGCTCGGTCGTTGATAGATAGGCGCACGATTGGGGTCGAGGAAGATCACAACGTTTCTCTCGATACGAATAGCGTCACCCCAATTCGATGGAAGGTAGTTATCCTCAATGTCGATGTTCCGAGCATCATAGAGGATATGAATTCCGTTCTTGCCATTGGCTCGAGCGGAGTCCATTTCATACGTCGACCCAATGAGATTGTGCGTGATACGAACATTGTTCATTCCGGCAGAACCAAGGACGATTCCGCTACCGCCGTTGGAGCCGATCACGTTCCATGCCCCGTTACCGTTCGCTGGTCCGATCACAGCATCAGAGAGGAAGGTGCAATGGATACCGTGACTCCCATTCCCCATCGGAATTCTCATTGTTGAATCCAATCCGATGATATTGCCTTCGAGCACTGTAGTATTTGCCGATGTAGAGATCCCGGAGAACGTATTCCCGCTCACAACATTCCCTGTGACAACATGGTCAGCCCCATTCAGACGAATCCCGTTTTGATTAGGAAGGGGCTTTGTGGTCTTGCGGTTCACGCCAACGATGTTGTTGATGATGGTGATCTGACGTGAGGTGGCATCGGCTACGTAGATCCCGTTTCCTTGATTACCGCTGACGATGTTGTTGCGGATCGTGTCGTTCGATGAGCGGGAGATGCTGATTCCGTGTTGAAGATTTGGGATCGTATCTGTGACTTGATCGTCGGTACCGATCCGATTATCATGAATGCTCGTGAACATCGCCTTACCGCGTCCATCGATCGTGATCCCGCCGTATTCGTTTCCGCTAATGAGATTATGATGGATGTGAAGTCGTTCATCTTCTGAAAAGATGCCATGTCGCGAATTCGGTGCCTTACGATATTGCTCATTGACACCGATGGCCGTGAATTGAATCTCGTTATCCGAGCTGCCGACGATGAACGACAATCCATTGCCACCCGTGCCGCTACATCCATAGATATAGTTACTAAAGTAGCCGAGGAGTGCGCCGCCAATGACGTTGTTCTTTGCGCCGTTGAAGTTCATGCCCGGACCGTTGCAGTTCCGTACGATCATCATCTCGATGACGCCATCGCTGGCTTGCCAGACGAGTCCCGACCCATTGATATTCTCGATCATGATGTTGCGAACCGACGATCCATTACCGCGAACGAAGAGTCCAGATGTGATCGCAGAGTTGTTCGCCCCATCTAGGTGGATCCCCTTTCCATCGAACGTGATCTTCGGGGTGGCAGCCGGGAGAGTGCTAGCCAACGTGATAGTCTTATACTCGAGTGTAGGGGCGATGAGGATGGTTGCTGCCACGCCCCTTTTATTGATGTTCTCGATAGCCGACCGGAGAGTGGCCGGTGAGTAGAGCTCATCTGTGAGGTCAGAATCCGGTAGATCTGCCAGTGACGTTACCGTGTATTGCGCGTGTGCCGACGAGGATATCAGCAATAGCGTGGCGATCAGTATTGGAATATTACGTGACATCGTTGGTACCTCCATAACGATGGGTTGGGGATATCGGCCAACGTACGGAATATTATGACGTCGGGAGCCTTACTCTCCCGACGTCACGTCGGGAGCCTTCGTAGTTTCCACAATGCGAATGATCACCATCCTCCTCCTCTGCATCGTCACCTGCGCCTCACTCTCCTGCGTCCGCCCGAATGAGAGCGAACACACGCGGTCGATGTTCTACTGGCGCACCGTCCTTTCCGTTGACAGCAGTGAACGAGCCATTCTTGATGACCTTGGCGTTACCACGCTCTATGTACGATATCTGGATGTGAAAGGATACTCCGTTGGAAGTGCACAACCTCAGGAGCCGATCCAGCCAGGTGATCAATTGATGATAAAGGGGCTTTCCATTGTCCCAACTGTCTTCATCGTTCCGGAAACCCTACGTAATGCTTCTGATAGCGGTCAACTACGCTCCCTCGCACGCAAGCTCGTTCGATACATGCTCGAGATCGATACCGTGTTACAGTCAGCTGCAGAACGTCCGCTGCGGACGACGTTTCCGCGACTTTTGCTCGACTATGACTGGACGCCTAACACTCGCCTAACGTTCTTTCAGCTAATCCGCTTTATCCAGGAGCAACTTCCATCAACATCGATAGAGTCTACAATCCGTCTGTGGCAATACCGCAATCCCAACCTCGCCGGTATACCTCCTGTACATCAAGGCGTTCTGATGTGCTACAATATGGAGAACTATGCTGACCAGTGGACGTCAAATGCTGTTGCCTCAACCGAACTCCTCAAGCAATATGTACGGCCAGAGTCAGCAGATTCGTACCCTGTTCGACTAGATGTCGCCTATCCGATCTTCCGGCAATCTTAGGATGATGCCGCGCTTGCCGGCGTCGCGCGCGGCGAGCGCCATGGGGAGGATGCCGGAGACCGGCCGGACCGTCCCCTCCAGCGAGAGCTCACCGGTGACCAGGAACTCCTTGAGCGGGGCCGCCTCAATCTGGCCGCTCCCGGCCAGGATCCCCATGGCGATCGGGAGGTCGAAGGAAGGGCCTTCCTTACGGATGTCGGCCGGGGCGAGATTCACCAGGATG
>CALMZQ010000125.1 GCA_937870915.1 uncultured Ignavibacteria bacterium | reverse complement strand
ACATTTTATGCAATTTTGAAGTGTTCACCCACCGAGAATTTCAATGCGCGTCCTCCTCTCAACACTCACAATATTCTTCTCCATCACATGCGTTTCAGCTCAAGAACCAATGCAGCGCAGACTCAATGATGTCTGCGCGATGATCAGTGGGAAGAGTCTACAGTTCGACACAGTCTTCACGGCCGAGTTCTTGCAGAAGGTTCCACCGATGCAACTCACGATGGTGGTTCAACAACTCACAAAAGAGTCCGGTGCCTGTGTCTCCATGCGCGTCGTGGAGAGCTCAGGTGCTTTCAAAGCTAAAGCGGAAGCACTAACAACAAACGGATACACCATTCCCGTATCGATCTCGATCACCGAGAAGCCCCCTCATCGCATTGATGGGTTGTTTCTCAAGCCCCCGGTGAAATCGTCTGCGGATCTCACCACCATCCTTGGAGATTTGAAGAAGCTCCCCGGCTCAACCTCTTTCTTTGCAAAGAATCTTACAACGGGAAAGATTATCGCAGAGTCAGATACATCACTCTACCTCCCTACCGGATCGTCCTTCAAACTCTGGATCTTGGGCGAGTTGGCTAGGTCCGTAGTGGCTGGAGAACATCGCTGGGATGAGGTAGTGTTGCTCGACTCCAACCGATACTCCCTGCCATCGGGTGTGATGCAATCATGGCCTCATGGGGCTCCTGTTACACTTCACACATTAGCCTCAGAGATGATCTCTATCAGCGACAACACTGCCACAGATCTGTTGCTCTACTACCTTGGACAACAGAATGTGGAACGGATGGTTGCTGTTATGGGCCACACGAAGCCGGAGATGAATGTTCCGTTTTTGTCAACCCGACAACTCTTTGTGCTCAAATTCAGTGACAGTGCTCGGAGGGCCCAGACGTACCTCTCCTTGGATGTACCACAACGCAGAACGATGTTGGAAAACATCATGACAACCGTACCGTTGAGCGATGTGCACTACATCGATACAACGGTTCTGCCAGACAAGCTCGAATGGTTTGCACGTACACCCGATCTGGTCCGGACGATGGACTGGCTCCGAAAAACATCTGAAAACCCAAAAGCAGCTCCGGTACGTGGTATCCTGAGCATCAATCCGGGCGTAGACGTAAACACCACAACGTGGAAGTTTGTTGGGTATAAGGGTGGGAGCGAAACAGGCGTCCTAAATATGACCTACCTCCTCCAGCACTCGTCCGGAGACTGGTACGGGCTTTCGGTTTCGTGGCTACGCACCGATGCCGCCGTTGACCTGCTCTCATTCAGTGGAATTGTAGAACGTGCCATTCAGCTCATCGCCCCGTAACTTTGCGGGATGTTATGTCTCGCCTGCCCCACAAATCCTGAATGGATCCCAGTTGCTGTTGCCAATCCGGATCTGATCCTTCTGGATCATGCCCACTGTGAAAAGAAGGCTGCATTCTTTGCACTCACAATGATCAATCGGTATCCCAATAGAACGAGACTTGTTCGGGAGATGATAGATCTTGCCGCTGAAGAACTCGAACACTTCACCACGGTGATGAATGAACTCGAGAAACGTAATCTCACGCTTGGCCGAGATGCCGGCAGTGACTATGCAAAGGCACTGCACGAGCATCTTCATGGGACCGAGCCAAAGAGGCTACTCGACTTCCTCATGATAGGCGCTTTTATTGAAGCCCGTTCATGCGAACGTTTTTCTCTGCTGGCCAAACATGCTCCAACAGAAGAAATGCGGGCACTGTATAGGTCGTTGTTTGAAAGCGAAGCCGGACATTACAGACTTTATACCGACATTGCCCGTGAGTATTACCCTCACGAAGAGGTAAAACAACGTCTGTTGGAATTCGGTCAGATCGAAGCCGAAATTGTTAAGGGGCTTGCCAACAAACCTACCATGCACGGCTAATGGCAAACATCATCTT
>CALMZQ010000124.1 GCA_937870915.1 uncultured Ignavibacteria bacterium | reverse complement strand
GAGGCCGTGAAACGAGAAAATGGTGACATAAAAATGGCTGCCATGAAGCCAAAGGTATTCACTGTTTTTGACCTCTTAGGGTTCCCTGTTCTCTTTAACATCCATACGAGCGTGGAAGACGCCGTAAACGCTTACCCAGCCCCTTGATGATCGCCTTTAGCAACCATACCGAATACATCACGATTTCTGCATCAACGGACAGTCTTCGCACGATCAGAGAGTTCATCTCCTCGCAGATCGAAGGTTGCGGATTCACAGAGTTTGAGGAAAACGGGATAGTCCTAGCCGTGGACGAAGCCTGCGCAAATCTTATCGCCCATGCCTTTGCTCATGATGCGTCTCAGTCCATTGAGATCCTCGTTGCGATTGACGATCGAGATGTTCGTATTGAGATCAGCGATACGGCCCGCCCCTTTGACCCCGGGACCATCGAACACCCAAACATGGACGACTATTTCCGAGAGAGACGAGTAGGGGGCTTGGGGATATCCCTCATGCGAAGGGTGATGGATGACGTAGTATATAAACCTGCTACACAGGGGCAACCCCGCAATACCCTCGTTCTTACAAAAAGGCTTGCAGGGTAATTCGTAACTTCGCTTCCTATGAAGTTTGCCCTCATGCTCGGCGGAACACTCCTTGGTGTGTTCCTGGGTCTCTTTCCCGGACCATTCGGGAGACCCAAACCACTATGGTGGCGGATCCTCGCCATCTCCGTTGTTGCAGCCACAACCATTCTCGGCTTGTTGCCTCCGATAGGGGGGAGCATGACTGACGCTGTGATCCAAGGTCGTGCCGATAGCACAAAATCCGTTCCGGTATACATACGTACACAACCTTCGAAAGCTGTGGCCGATGAACACGGCACAGTACTTATCCCGGCAACCGATGCTCGCGCTTCAAACGTACGGGTGATGCTCCGGGCCTTTGCACCGGTTGCCCAGGAACTGCGCGATGCCGGTGACGAAACAGCTGTGATTGTTCATGTTCGTCGGGCCGAGTCTGATCTTGTCTTCCAGGCCGATGCCGTAGTGGCAGTAGACCCACTTATCACGTTACCGTATATCATGGGACTTGAAGAGCGGGCTCGGATTATTTTCTTCCACGTACCTATGTCGTGGGTAGCCGTAATCGCCTATCTCATTGCCATGATCTTTGCGGTCAGGTTCTTGCGTACAAGAGATCTTCAACACGATGATATGTCGATGGCTGCAGCAAGTGTTGGAACACTCTATGCAATCCTGGCTACTGTTACGGGCGCTGTTTGGGCAAAATTCAATTGGGGATCGTTTTGGAACTGGGATCCTCGCGAAACGTCGATCTTTGTTCTGCTCCTGGTATACGCAGCGTATTTCCTGCTTCGCAACTCCATCGACGATCCGGATCGCAGAGCTCGATTGAGTGCAGCATATTCGATCGTTGCGTTTGTGACGGTACCGTTCCTCATCTTCATTTTGCCTCGACTCCTGCCTGGACTTCACCCGGGCAGCTCTGATGATTCGAATGTAGGTCCGTTGCTGAGTCCACGATCCGATGCGATCAACCCAACAAAACAACTCCTCTTTGGACTTTCGCTGTTCTCATTCACTCTCATCTACTTCTGGCTCATGAACCTGCGTGTACGGTTGGCACGGGTCCAGCGTAGTGTGAATGCACTTCCGGAGAAATCATGATCGATTTTATGACGCAAAACGCCACCTATGTGGTGTTGGCAACGGCTCTCATCCTTTGGGCCGGTATCGCAGTGTATTTGCAGCGTGTGGATGCACGTCTGCGTGAACTAGAGCAACGCATTGAGCGTTGAGGATGCTATGACAACATCACCACGTAGATTCCCGACGAAATATGTGATCGCCGGTGTAGCCATTGTGGCACTTGCCGTCATTGGGTATATGGCGCTCGATAGTAGTTCCGTAGAATACACCAACGTTACGCGCGCAGAACAACTCGGCAAAACTGTCCAGATTGTAGGAACATGGGTAAAGGAGAAAGGGTCGAGCTACGACGCCCCCTCCAATACCTTCCGATTCACGATGAAGGACGATCAAGGAAAGATCATTCCTGTAGAATTGATCGGTGCCAAACCGAACAATTTTGAGATCGCAATCAGTGTTGTTGCAAAGGGGCGAGTAGAGAATGGTGTCTTCAAGGCTTCGGCAGTGTTAACTAAGTGCCCCTCGAAGTACGAAGGCCAGCCAGCAGAAGCAATGCCTGCAACCTAACCATGCTCAAAAAACTGATCATCATATCGGCCCTTGTAGGCATTCCTCTCGCTGTATGGATAGCCTCGTCATACGGCGATCTGAAAGAAGTTTCCTTTGAAGGTGCAC
Source organism: uncultured Ignavibacteria bacterium (assembly GCA_937870915.1). Classification (GTDB taxonomy): domain Bacteria; phylum Bacteroidota; class Ignavibacteria; order Kapaibacteriales; family Kapaibacteriaceae; genus UBA10438. The sequence goes on along the minus strand of CALMZQ010000124.1, from coordinate 1,615 downwards.
AGCACACGGAGACCACATCAGAAAGTGATCAAGCCCCAAAGGTGATCATCGTGTCAACGATCGTTGATGCTACAGGAGCCCCTTCCTCGATCATCTGCAAGGATGCAACGGGAGCGGAGTTCCGTACCCAATTCACGGGAGCACAACCCGAAGGTCCGTTCCTTGCCGGACAGGTGGTGCGTTTCGTTGGACACGTGCATGGCGGCGGTGACGCTTATTTCCACGCAACACAGGTATACGCCAAATGATCGGTCAGATCCTCATCCACGCGCTCTTTGGAATGGCCGTAACGTCAACCGTACTCTATGGTCTAGCGATTCGCAAGCCCGAGGGTTCCATCTATGCACGCGTAGCTCGTGTTGTATTCACGATCCTTGCTCTTGGCCTCGTTGCAAGTTCATCGATGTTAGTCGTGAACATCATCCAGCATCGATTTGAATATCACTACGTCTGGAACTATTCGTCGAAGGATCTGCCCCTTCACCTGCTCGTTGCCTGTTTCTATTCCGGCCAGGAGGGAAGTTTCTTGCTCTGGACGATGTTGGTGGCCCTGATCGGTGTGTTCCTTACACCGTATGCCCGACGTCACAAGTATGAAGAACCTGTGATGATGTTCTACGGTCTCATCCTTACGTTTTTAACGTTGCTGTTGGTGGTCAAGAATCCGTTCGCTTTCTATTACGAAACGTTTGCAGCAGACGGTATTACGATGGCTGATGTGCCACTCAATGGTAGGGGGCTTAACCCTCTCCTCCATAACGCTTGGATCACTATTCATCCGCCGATCCTGTTCACGGGCTTCGCTGCAATGAGTGTGAGTTTTGCCTTTGCAATGGCTGGACTTGTTCGCAAGGACTATCACAAATGGATATCGATTGCTCTACCGTGGACGTTGTTTGGTACGGCAGTCCTAGGCTTTGGAATTATGTTGGGAGGATTCTGGGCGTATGAAACTCTTGGATGGGGTGGCTTTTGGGGTTGGGACCCTGTAGAGAACTCATCACTCATTCCATGGCTTGTTACTGTTGCACTGGTTCATGCAATGCTTGTGCAAAAGCGCACGCACGGTCTCGTGAAGACCAATATGATCCTGGCCGTTGCAACATTTGTGATGGTATTGTATTCAACATTCCTCACGCGCAGCGGTGTGTTGGGTGATACGTCTGTGCACTCCTTTGTTGACCCGGGCAAGTTTGCCTTTTGGATCCTCTTGCTCTTCATGCTGACCTTCACATCAATCGGTGTGGGAATGGTCCTTGCCAGACGCAAGGATATGAATGTGAACCGCGAGGAGTTTGCTCCTACAACACGTGAATTCATGTTGTCGATCGGCTCTGCTTTGATCATGGCCAGCGCCATCTTCGTAACAGTGGGCACTTCATGGCCAGTTATCATGGAGGTTATCGGTCAGCCAAAGGTTGCAGTTGCCACAGATTTCTATAACAAGGTCCACCTTGTTTTGGTACCGGCAGTGTTGATCGTAAATGCTTTGGCGTTGATCGTTCAGTGGCGAGGAACGCCCCGACATCTTCTTATTCGACGTTCTGCGGAAGCCGCCGTGGTCTCGATGATTTGTACTGGTGGCATGATCGCGCTTGGTGTGCACGAGATAGGG
>CALMZQ010000123.1 GCA_937870915.1 uncultured Ignavibacteria bacterium | reverse complement strand
TTGCCCAGAGTCTACCAATCAAGCGGTCATCATCAGCTGCATTCCAACGGTCGCCGCCCTTATACTCAACCACAAGAACGGGACCCTGCTCGCTATCTGTACCTGGTAGTTGGCATAGGAAGTCCGGATAGAATCGACCGTCTGCTTTTTGCAGGAAAAACGAACTGCCTTCACGCCGCACAAGGTTTCGCACCCAAAACTTGATGCGTCCCTTTTGTGCCTGCATATCGAGCCAACATGCGCAATCGAATTCTTCCTTGCTGTCGAAATCTCCAATGCGACTATAGAAGTGCTTGCGAAAATTGAAATGCCCGAAGCGGTTATCGTAGTCGCGACTGGGCGCGTATGTGTGGGCAGGAAATTCAAATGCATACGTGTCAGTGACCACCACCCGCTCAACTACGTCGTCTCCAAAGAGTACCTCTTGCAATCCCTTCTTGATAGCCTGTTTGCGAAGTTCACGAAATCGAGTTTCCAAGAGGTCACGAATTAAGAACTTCTGCAAATTGGCTCTTGCCATTGTGAAGCCGGGACTGGACAACAGCTCATTCAACCACTTGGCCACAAACGCCTGTTTATGAACATGCGTCATTGTCGGTTCGGGAATATTGCGACACAGCCACGTGGCCAAGCGAACCACGTCCCAATTCTCGGGCTGATACACAAGACCTAGGTCACGTTGAACATCGGAAAGGAAGTCGACTTTCATATGTCCATCGTAGCCAACGTCGATCGCACCAACTTCTGATACGTTCATTGCAACGCCCAACGTCGAAAGTTCATCGGCAGTTGGCATCGCATCATAGGCAGATAGATCCCACGGAAACTCAAGAATCTCCGGGTCATCAAACAGAGACAGCCTTCCTTGCACTCTCAATGCTAACCTCGGAACGCGGAAACGTTCGCCGAGCATTGCGGGAGATTCGAAAATCTCCAGCGCCGTTGATCGGCTCTCTTTGGCAGCATCAACAATCTCGGTAGCCAGAGTTTCTGACTTCACAGATGTTTTAAGCACCTCTCCTTCATCACTAGTTAGTGGGCTCTTAATCGTCAATGTGTTTAGCTTACCATCCCAACCAATCTTATCACGGATCTGCTTCGGAATGTGCTTCAGATCGGGCTTTTCTGTCAACGTTACAGTTACTGGTTTATACGAAAAGCTACCAGAGTTACCATCGAGATCAAGTCGTGATTGCTCCGGATTCGCAGCAATCACAAAGGCCGCCACATCTCGCCGTTCGAACCCCGCCCCTGCTACCAGACGATCACGTAGTGCACCTGCCGTTTCGGCAAAGTTTCGCGACACAACAAAGGCATAAGATTGGTTTAACGCAGCTGCTTGCCGGTGACTAGCCCCGGGCTGACGCAATACGCGTCCAAGCAACTGCTCCACTGCCGTTGCCGATGACAGCGAAGCCATACTAACAAGGATATAGGCAAAGGGACAGTCCCAACCCTCGGCCAATGCTCTCTGAGTGATGACGTACTTCACCGGACAATGAGGATCTGAAATGCCAAACTTGTATTGGGTGTCAATCTGCTCAAGACCCTTCTCTTCGCCGGTAGCAACTACGATCTCGTTTGCCGGGATTCGATGATTGGAGATCAGCTCTTCTCGCACTCGCTCATAGTCAAGCGTTTCTACATCTGAACGGCGCGGCTCTGACTGAATCAAGACGAGCGGACGGAGGTATGGACTGCCTGCTCGGTGTTCTGCCTCAGCCAGTTGGTGAAGGGCGTCGCGGCGTCCAATAGCGTAGGCTAGACACTGCTGCCAATTAGGTTCAGTTTCTAACATCACCGGCAGTTTGATCATTTCTTCTGCCTTCAACTCGGCTGCAGACACGCTGTGCAATACATTGCTGGGCGTGTGCACCAAGTCGGGTGTTGCGGTGAGCTCCATCACGCCACTTGGTCTGAACCGGGCAAGCATTTCGAAGGAGAGTCCGGTGCGGCTATTGTGGGCCTCGTCCACCACAACGAAGGGGCGGCGCATGCGCAGAACATTCACCAGCGAATACGGTATGGTGAGTTCTGCACCCACGTCTTCAGTTAACAGTTCGCCTCGCTGGATTGGCGAAATGTTGTCGAAATGGTGCATCAATGCTCCACTCGACTGGTACACCTTACGACATTCTTCGTCTTCTACTTGAAATGCTTGCCGTGTGGCAACGATGATTGTGGTAGACGTATCCAATGTTGAACGTGTAACGCTCTTAGCTTCTTCGAGGTCAAGCACCGTTACAGGTCCAGCTTCCCGTAAAGCAGCGTGGTAGGGGTGGCTTAGATCTCGCAGTGCCTTGATGGTTTGTTCGCGAATGGGTTTGCTTGGCACCAGCCACAAGATCACGCTGTTGTCAGAGCGAAGCAGGTGTGTGTTAATGAGCTGTATACTCTTCGATGCGAGCCACGTTTTGCCGCCACCTGTTGGGACACGCAAGCAGAAGTACGGCATATCTTGCGGGAAGCCAGACAATGGATTGTAAGGGTTGCCACGTCCCCACAGGCGCTCAGTAGCGACAGTAAACGCAATCGAGGGTGATGAGAATTCGTGGCAGGCCTTGAAATAGGCCTCAACACTTTCAAGAACCTGCTGCTGATAAACCTTCGGTGCAAATGTATTCACGACGATTCCTTGTACTCCGTACCGGATTCCTGAACGCGACTTGTAGCTGTCTCGGGCATTGGATACAAATGCTCTAACACCCCATTACGCACCACCACGAGAGCTGTTCCTGTCTGCATGGCAATCCGCCGTGCTCGCGTTGCCGCACGTTGCAAGGCCAGCCAAGACCCACGTAGATCGCTATTTATTGCGGATTCAATTCCTTGTGGCTTCTTCATGTTTCACTCCAGTCCAACAGTTGTGGTGTTTCGCCCGAGTTGTCGTATAGCGCCCAAACATCTACTGAAGGCGCGTAGTGTAGTGTGAAGTTTTCTAACCCAGCTTCGAATCGACGTCGAATCACATCTTCAGGTATATCATGCCCACCTTGAATGACTCGTTGCGCTACTCGGGCCACTGCTTCGTTTGCGCTCTGCAATCGTAAGAAGATCAACTCAACACGATACCCGGCTGCCTTCCATCGTGCAATGTGGTGCAGATACGCGCGGCCAGAGAGTGTGGTCTCGAAGGCAAAACTCTGCCTTGAGAGGAAATGTCGTTCTAACTCGTCAAGCATTAAACGGCCAGCTTGCACTGCGGCTGTCTCTGGCGCGAATGGGGCTAAACCT
>CALMZQ010000122.1 GCA_937870915.1 uncultured Ignavibacteria bacterium | reverse complement strand
TGTGGTGTTCATTTTGCAACGGAATCAGGTGTTCAATTACACGCGGAAAACACTGCTCAGTTTATGCGGAATATCCAATCAAAGCTCAGAAAGCCACCCTGAGCTCGTTGGATCGTCTTCCACGTTTTTCCCGTTTGGCGGTCTATGACGACGCCGCGGTCCAGCGAAAGGAATCGGCCTCTGGGAGAGAGAACCAAACCTTGAGGGGAGGTCTTGGTGTAGAAACCGAGGCCCCTTTCAGCCGAATCTAACAGGCGTTTCGATGGGTATCCTATCATGACCGTGCCTACATTGACGATGTTATCGATGCCAAAGGCTACGAGACTCCCGTCATAGGTAGTCCCAATGTTGATTACTCGCTGCTGAGTTAGTCCTTTGATCTTATCCCACACCACGGGGTAGTCTCGCAGATTAATGGTGTCGGTGATCCGGCCCTGCTTTGTGTCAACCACAAGGACATAGCCATAGCTTGTCCCAACAAAGAAGAGATCCGCATTGCGCGCATAAGCAACACTTCCAGTGTTCCACATGTCAGGCGCAGTAATCGTCCATTTGCGCACACCAAGACGCGGAAGCATCTCTTGGGACTGGGCCTCTAATGGCTGCGCAAGCAGAACCAAAAGGCCCAATGCGATCATCACTGCAAGTTTCATTGCCCATCTCTGAATGTGTAGAGGGCAATCTAGGTACAGGGGGAGCTCGGAAGAACCTTGACAGAACCTTAACTGGATAGCGAAGAGAGAATAGCGAAGAGAGAATAGCGAAGAGAGAATGTCACACCGAGCGGAGCATGTCCTGCCGAAGGGAGGATCGAGGGACTTCACAACGTCGGGCTAAAGCCCGACGTCAGTCAAGAGCTCACCCCCTGCCCCCTCTCGCACGCTTCTCGGCTCATCCCCCTTCCCCTTCTCATTCTGAGAAGGGGTGCCGGTTCGTGGCAGAGGTTTGGAAGGCGTACGTCATGATCGTCATAACGTCATAACTGTCATTGCGTCATTCAGTCATTACGTCATTTCTTAACGAGGTCCCTCGTCGCTTCGAGCACGGCATGCTGTGCCGCTCCGCTCCTCGGGATGACGCTGGCCCCGCTGGTTTGTGTATAAAGAAACGCGAGCACCATCATTGCTGGTGCTCGCGTTTCTAACATTGGGAATAGGATTGAGGTAGCGTCATTCCGAGGAGCGGAGCGACGAGGGAGTCCAATGGCAGCTGACGTTTATGCAATTCAGTGCTCAATACTTCACAACGACGTGTGTGCAAAGTGGCGAATCCCCGACATTAGTTAGGACTACTACATACATACCTGAAAGAAGATGGGCTGGAAGAGTAATCATTCTTTCGTTGAAAGACTCAGAACTAGCAATAGGAAGCGATCCTTGTGCAACTCTGTCACCAAGAATTGAGAATGCAGCCCAATTGCGTACTTCGTTGAAATGGCGACATTGTAGATAGACGTTACCCGATGTAGGATTGGGATAGGTTGATTCCATTATACGCTGGTCTTGCTCCGTCATAACTGATGTTGTAGGGCTCAAATTCTCTGCCACCAGTCCATAAAACCAGTTTCCGACACTAAATCCTATAGTTAGATCGGAATTCGCAACAGAGGAGGTGACCATCGTATTAGGAGTGATGGTGTGGTAGATACTTCCGTCGAAGGCACATGTATCACACATCATGGCATTTGGCAGTGAATCGCCAAAGTTGTAGAATATCCTAGCGAACCATTCTGTTGTAATCTTATACGAACTCCTCCATAGAAACAATCTGGATGCGTCACTGGACCAGGCGAAGTGAGCTAGCTCGACATCATCTACAACTGGTCCTGACTTCAGTTGCCACACTATTGAATCGGTGGCTATGTCGATCACCGTAGCAAACCGTGGTACCTGTATCGGTTTCGTTGCCTCGTTGAATGCATGACCAGCAATCATCAACAAGCGCCCGTCTTCTGACAAAGTTGAGGTGCCGCATTCATTGTATATCTTAGGTGACTTGTCAAGAGAATCGAGCTGAAGTAGAGCGACCTGATTGGTAACCTGCGTGCCCATTACATTGCCTTTGACGGGATAAGTGAAGTATCGTTCATGACTATCAAAGTCTCCCTGTGGCAGTAACGGATTGCTCTCAAGAATCAATGAATTGCCTCGTTGATGGTCATGCAATTTGATTCTCTTTTGAACAAATCCTGTATCTGCCGGTGTAACTGAATATCTACCCGATGGCGAGAGCTTGATATGCATATGTTCCCATTGATACAATCCAACAAAAACACTGTCGGATAATACTTGCTTCGACGGGTAGTCGATAAGTACAACTCGGCCACGTTGCGAGACAGATCTATACCCAATCAGCAAACGGGTTCCATCCAATGAACAAGATAGATCTCGAACATAAGCCAGTGGGCTACCAGTTTGGGGGTCATACCAGGTCTCGTTGCGAATGATATCTAGCAATTGACCGGAGGCACCCTTTACAACCAATATCTCTCCTCCAGTCTGAAAACCCACGAACACAAGATCAGACAATGGCGCGTACGCCAATGCTCCAGATGGGTTATGATTGAGAGGCAATGTCCACAACCTGCCGCCTACCTTAGGCAGTGTTTGGGCTATTGCTTGATCAAAGCACGTATGTAGAAGAAGTGCAAACATAAAACAAATTGACCGGGCCTTAATCATTGCGAGATCCAATTGCGTGTATAAGAAAGACTGAGACAACGATGTTTGCGTTGGTAGTCATTGCTTCATCACTACATAAGAGCATTGCGAAGTCAATCTTGAATCGATGAGTCTGACATTGTAGACACCGATTGCGAGGTTTGGCGGCAACGTTATGGCGATCTCATTGTCGTATTGAGTCGGATTGTTGACCACTAGACCCTCAGCAATTCTCTCTCCATTGATACTTGTGAGTATCCAGTGCGTTGCTGTTGAGACATGAATACAGCGAATGTGCAAATCACCTTTCACTGGATTCGGGAAGGTGAGATCATGTGATTCCAATAGATTCGATACAGTTGTAGACGTTGTATGTGACAGTGCCTCAGCAGTTAATCCAGCACCAATTGGACGTATGATTCCACCGTTCGTATATCCGATCGTAAGCTGAGGATTTGCTACAGAACCAATCAGGCCATCTTGACCGCGACCACCCGATACGGTTCCGCAATAGTGACAAGAGTCGCACATTCTCGAGTTCGAGACTGTGTCTCCGACCCTGTAGAATGATCTCGTACTCCAATCACTAACATCTTCTAGATCAATCCCATATAGGAACACTTTGCTAGCATCTTCAGACCAAGTACAGCCCATAAAGTCAAGCTTAGGAAATGGGTCAACCCCCAGGTACTTCTTCTCACCTAGCGCCCAAATGATGGAGTCGGTTTCTAAATCTGTAACAGTTGCGCGGCTGGCATGATAGTGATATCTGGAATATTCAGCAGGATAGGCACCAAAACCGCCTATCATTAGGAATCGTCCATTTGACGAGAGACTTGGTGTTCCGTACTCGTTATAACGCTTCGGTGGTTTCGATAAATTTGACAAATCAACAATTGCGACCTGGTTTGACACTGGATACTTGTTCACCTCACCAATAGTTGAGAATGCGAGGTATCTCTCATTATCATCGAAGTCACCATACCGCGAGTTGGCCAGATAGAACGACGTGTCGCTCTGACGATCTATGACACGGAGCATGGAAACGCTTGTGACACTCCAGAACGGTACAACTACATATCGACCTGTTGGAGAAATGAAACCTCGTACTCCTTTCCAACTACCTTCATCATTATAGATGATACTATCTATTACTATACGACGCGATGGATATTCCAAAACAAAGACCTTACCACCAACGCTCCTTCCCGATTCGCTATTGCCGTTTCCAGCACAAATGCAAAGTAGGCTCCCGTCAGATGAACATGAAATACTCTCAATATTGGTTAACGGCTTGCCATTAATACTCCACAAGCCAATTAGTATGGTATCAATGACCGTCCCTGTTGATCCCCTCACGACATATATCTCACCGCCGACTTCTCCAGTTGCAGGGTAAGTTCCTGCAAAAATCAGGTCCTGATCTGGGGCGTAAGCAATAGCTGGTGAATCGCGCGTTCCCTCATACGCAATCTCCCACATCGTGTTTCCTACTTCGGGTAGTGATTGACCAGACAGAATGTTCTGTGTCACTATCAAAAGGAACACGATCATTGATTTACTGAAAGGCTTGATATCTATCCGCGTCCTGCAGGATCGCTTTATTTGATGTATAGTCATTTCACTATTGAAACCATATGTGAACAAAGTGGGACATTCTGGAAATCAATCAAAGTCACTATGAAAACCCCATTCGTTAGGGCACTCGGAAGTGAGATTTTACATAGGCCTTCTAATGAGCGGCTATCTGGATGCATTTCACCATGAGCAGCAATCACGCCGTGGATGCTCGCCAGTGAC
>CALMZQ010000121.1 GCA_937870915.1 uncultured Ignavibacteria bacterium | reverse complement strand
ATTGTAAAGCCTAAGAACGCAACTGCAAAAAGTATGAAGACGATGGGAACAACCGGATAGCCCCATGTCTTGTACGGCCGATGCGCATCCGGCATCTTTCGTCTGAGCACAAACACGCCATATGCGCCAAGGGCGTAGAAGCCCCAGCTCACAAAGATCAACATGTCTGTGAGCATGTCGAATGTTCCGGAGAAGATCAACACCGTGGTCCAGCCCAACTGCAAGGTGAGTGACCGAACGGGTGTGCGGAACCGATCATGAACCACACCAGCCCCTTTGAAGAACATACCTTCATTGGCCATGGAGTAATAGACGCGTGAACTGGCAAGGATGGTTCCGTTGGACGTGCCAACGGTGGAGACCATCACGGCAACACTGACGAATACGGCACCAAAGGTGCCCATCATGATAAAGGCTGCATCGCGAGCAACAGCAGAAGATGCGCTCAGGACATCAATTGGCAGAATGGTCAGATAGGCAAGATTGATCAAGACGTAGACGCTAATGCAGATGGCCGTGCCGAGCATTAGTGCACGAGGAACAGTAACCTGTGGGTTCTTCACTTCTCCACTTACGTAGGTAAGGTTGTTCCATCCATCGTACGACCACAATGCCTTGTTCATGGCCATTGCAAGAGCAAACATGAGTGCCGTGCCTACAGGGACGGTAGAGGTGGAGGTAGCAACGATGTTGCCAACATTGCCGCTGGTGCTGGTGAATGCCATTACCACAAGAAAGAGGATGGCGGCTACCTTGGCTACGGTGAAGAGACCTTGAACACGTCCGCCCTCCTTTACGCCAAATGCATTGATGAGCGTGAGACCCGCAACGGCACTAAAGGTGAGGAGTTTGATGCCGATCTGTTTCAGTGGATAGATCGTAGCAAATGGGAGTGAGATAGCCCATGCCGTTGCCGTTGATTCATCGAGTTCCCATAACGGAACTACCGTATTGAAGTATTCGGCAAAAACAAAGGTGATGGATGCGATGGAACCGGATTGGATCACAACAAACAACGCCCAACCGTAGAGGAAGGCCACGAAGTCTCCATACATCACACGCAAGT
>CALMZQ010000120.1 GCA_937870915.1 uncultured Ignavibacteria bacterium | reverse complement strand
AATCCTTGAGCGAACTGCGCCACAAGAACAGGCTTGTCTGCTGTTACCTGCACGTGCCGCATAAGGTTGAGGTTCTCATAGAACTCTCCGGCCTTCATAACGGCAACAAGTTTTGAATCTTCAAAGACCTTGGTCTGATCTTGTGATGCAATAACGCGGTAGGTGTATTTCGACCGTTCCTTCAGCATGCCGAGATAATAGTGCTTTCCCCAGGCCGACACCGGTGGAAGTTGTTCAACAAGGTGGTTACACGCTTCGATCTTTGGTGGAACGTAGGCGCAATTGTGACCGCTGAAAACAGCTACCTTCTTGTTAGACGTAATGGATGTGCCCGTTAGGTCGCACGAGCCGATGGATTCCCACCGAGCATTGATCGTATATACATCGCCCTTGCGAAGTCTGGCCACAAAGGGGCGTCCGGCCGGTCGTCCGGTTGAGGTTGCAACTGTTGGAACGATCGTAACTTCGGTTTCATCTTCAGTTGCAACAATGGATACTGCCGACAAAAGATCGGAGGCAAGCTTTGTGTAGCCCACTGCACGATACTCTGTGCCAAGCACACTAACCGGTAGGCCAAGAAAGGTGTCGGTTGTTTGGAACCGACTATTGAGGCCGTACACACTTATCGATGTATCAGCCGTGACGTGAACTGCGAGTCTTTCACCAGTCTCAACCGCCCGGACTTGCGCACGTGCAGGGATCTGCACATTCACAACGGTATTGGCCTTGATCGTTATTGTGTTGTCGTATTGGATCTCTTCAATCTCAATACGGACGGTGGCATCGTAACTACTCGTGAGGAACAGCTGCAATCGCAATGCTTCTTGACGATTTTGTGGGTCGCGCTGACCGGACTCACGAAAGTTCTTCATGAAACAGAGCCAGAACTCACGCCCTTCAGAATTTTTCGTGATAAAGTCGGGATCGCGTGCTAGAATCGCTCCGCTACCCAACACAAGCATCACCACAAGAATGACGGCTCTCATTTCATCACCGTCATCGTATGATAGTATGTTCCTGCCTCAGTGGTCATTTGTAGGATGTATACTCCGCCTGCCACTTGCCAGGCCACCTGTTCATAATCAAGATAGTTTTCGCCGGCATGGGCCTCAATCGACGCAAGCTCTTGCATCAATCGCCCTTGTGCATTGCTTACATAGAACTTCACTGGACCGGCAGCGTCTATAACGTAGACGATGCGTGTACGTGATACGAACGGATTTGGATAGTTGCCCGTGATGCCTTCTTTCACCACTTGGCGCGCAGTTACCCCGCCGGTTCTTACAACAGTTCCCGTATTGTACACAACGTTATTGAGTTCCAATCCATTGGCGATCACCTTGTCAGTACGAAGGAACCCAACAGTATCTGCTCCACCTATTCCTTCGATGTCTAACGTTACGAGGGTATCGTTACCGATGGTTACACTGAATGGACAGCGCACGGTAAAAACTGCAGAGCTGGCAGACTCAACACGGTTCTCAACCACCTCAAGTGGATTGCACCGCAGTCCATATCCCTCTCCTCCATTGGCACCCAATATGCGCATCACTGCAGGGTCGTAACGGAAGGTGACCTCAAGTGAACCCCCTACATCGAGTGTGCCAACCACGGCAACTCGGGCGCGTTCACCTACGGAAAGAGTGATGTTCTGGGGAACATTTATCTCATTTTCAGCCATCAACGACGCAACTACCCCTACGAAAATCCCTAGGGTAACGATGGTGCGAACGAGTATGGTGGGGATCATTGGAATCTGCATGGAACGTCAAATATACCACAGCCCGCGGGGCTAGAACTCTTGAGAAACGATCACTTCGTACCCACCATCCTTGCGCCCGACCACAACGAACGTGTAGTTGTTCCCTAGTGGAGCCAGCTGAATGGGAAGTGTGTAGAG
>CALMZQ010000119.1 GCA_937870915.1 uncultured Ignavibacteria bacterium | reverse complement strand
AAGATCTTCCCATTACTCACCATTGTACGTATCCCGTCAGGCGTCATCATCGTTGTGGAAAAGAGACCAATCTCTTCAACGGTACCTAGGACGCCCCCTGCCTTAATGAGATCTCCGACTTTGAATGGTCGAAGGACAAGGAGAAATGCACCCGCTGCGAAGTTTGCGAGGAGTCCGCCCCATGCCATCCCAATGGCAAGCCCTGCGGCTGCGATGAGCGCTGCGAACGACGTTGTTTCGACGCCGAATCGTGCTAGAATGGCGATCACAAGAATGATGTTCAAGCCCACAGCAATGATCGAGGCCAAGTAGTTCTGCAGTGTAGCATCAACATGGCGGGCAGTGAGTGCGCGCCGGATCATGTTGATCACAAAACCAATCAGCCAACGGCCCACCATCCACATCAGGACGGCGCCAACAACCATGATGAGGTAGTTGATGATCGATGATTCGTATTTCGTCCACAATGCTGCGAAGTCCATAAAGCCCCCTCATTGATCTGAAAAGTTGTGGTTTAACACCCTACGAAGCTGTGGCGCGAACAATAGCAACACCGGCAGCGGCTGCCAACATACCACCGAGGAGCGACGCTGCGATATAGCTGATGGCGATGATGATACTGCCACCATGGATCAACGAAACATTCTCCAGGGCAAAGGCAGAATAGGTTGTGAACCCGCCACAGAGTCCTGTTCCAACGAGCAACGCTACTGACCGCGAGAGTGGATGTGGCAACATCGTAGCACCGGCTATACACCCAAGAATGAATGAGCCAACGATGTTCACAATGAATGTTGGTACAGGGAACGCACCAGCGGCCACAGGGATAAACGATCCGACCCAATATCGGAGTCCGCTCCCTACAGCACCGCCAACCATTACAAGAAAGACGTCCTTCATCAATCGAACATAGCAAAGTGCCACACTATCTTTGCCCCCTATGCAACGTTTCCTTCTTCTTGTGATGCTTGCGATGCCGATCTACGCGCTCGCACAAGCCCCCTTTGTTCACACTACTACCTATGTGGATGCACCGGGAAGTGAGCCACGGGAACACCCGGTTGACATTCTGCGGATGACCCTTGATGTGCGGTTCGAGCCAGAAAAGGGTCTTGTAAAGGGGAGAGTGACCCACGTTTTCCGATCTCTGCGCGAGCGAACCGATTCGATCGAGTTCGATGCGATCAAGATCCGAATACTCCAGGCAACATTAGGGGGCAGGCCGGTTCGTACTCGGTCTACCGATACATCAGTGATCGTCTATTGCGAGCCTGCTCTGCGTTGGGATACCCGAGATTCAGTAGCCTTCATCTATGAAGCAAATCCGCGAAAGGGTATCTACTTCATTGGGTGGAACGACCCGTCCAAACGTATGCGACGCCAGATTTGGACGCAAGGGCAGGGAATCGACAATAGGCATTGGATACCGATGTATGACGAGATGAATGACAAGATGATCACAGAGACGATCACAACGTTTGACTCAACCTATGCCGTTCTTTCCAATGGTACTCGGGGTGAAGTTGTAGTCAATGGCGATGGTACGAAGACCTGGCACTACAGCATGACCAAACCGCACGCGTCGTATCTCTTGATGTTGGCGATCGGTGAATACACCATCACCACTCGTAGGGCCGCCAGTGGTGTACCGCTCTATCTCTATACCTATGCCGACCTGCCGGAGCGCACTGAGCCAACGTATCGCATGAGCGTGGAAGCCATGGACTTTCTTGAGAGCGAGACTGGGATCCCATATCCATGGGAATCGTATAGTCAGGTGCCTGTTGCCGACTACATCTTTGGTGCCATGGAGAATACTACTGCCACGGTGTTTGGCGACTTCTTCCAGACCGACTCTCGCGGCTGGCTGGACAGATCCTACGTAGGGGTTAATGTTCACGAGCTTACCCACCAGTGGTTCGGAGACATGATCACGGGTCGAAGTGGCAAGTCGATCTGGCTCCAAGAGAGCTTTGCCACCTTCTACCCCCACCTCTTTACTCGTCGTACGCAAGGGGAAGATGCCTACGAATGGAGCAGGCGAGGAATGCATCGTGCAGCTCTCGCAGCCGGCGAAAAGGACAGGTTGCCTATTGTGCACCCCTCCAGTGGGTCTGCACGTGTTTATCCGAAGGGGGCTAGTGTCATCGATATGATGCGATATACCTTTGGCGACTCTTCCGTTCGGCGAGTTATCCAGCACTACCTTCGCAAACACGCCTATGAAAATGTGGAGACAAATGATCTCTACGTGGCCTTCCAAGATACCTTGGGGCTATCGCCGGATTGGTTCTTCGATCAGTGGTTGTACAAGGGTGGAGAGCCCCATTTCAAGGTTTCAACACGGAGCGGAGCTGCGTCAACGGAGCGGGGTGTATCCACAACAACCATGGTGGATATTGAACAGGTCCATCCAATGGACGGCCTAACCGGGGTGTTTCGTATGCCGGTTGTAGTAGAGGTGTACTACACGGATCGGACCAAGGATTCCATTCGTGTGGACATTACCTCACAACGGACAATCGTTGAAGTACCTAATCCAGATAGGAAAACACCCGCATTTATCCTCTTCGACCCGGGCTCCTATATCCTCAAAAAGGTGACGTTTGATAAGCCCTGGGACGCAAGGGCGGCACAGTTGAAGTACGCTCAGCATATGATTGACCGTTTTGACGCCCTTGAGAGCTTCCGAGGAGACACGTCTCGAATTCAAGATCGTTTGGATATGATCGAAGATGTAATGGATCGCGAAAAGTTCCATGCCATGAGAAGCGAAGCAGTCGGTCAGGCCTTGGAGCTAGCTCAGATCGGACACACTCATGCCTGGAAGACCATTGAACGGGGACTCAAGGATCCTGCAGTTGAAGTTCGATCTGCCTCCATCAACGCACTTTCTACGATTCCATTATCATTGAAAGGGGCTTGTGAACGCCTTTTGGAGGATTCATCGTATGCCATTATCCAGACTGCGCTAACAAAGCTCGTTCAGTCCTTTCCTTCGGACGCAAAGTCCTACCTACATAAGGTCAAAGCGATTCGTGGACCTCACGAGCGCGTGCGTATCGTACGACTTGAGGCAGAGGCCGCCGAAGGCAGCAGTTCGGCTCTTTCAGAACTGAGTGATCTCTGCGGACCAGGTTGGGAGTTTATTACGCGCCAGAATGCGATGGGGGCAATGAGACGGTTAGCAACAGTAACTGAGGATGGTGCGCGGAACATTCTTAACGGATTGATTAGTACCAATACACGTTTGAGTAGTGCAGCCCAGGCAACCCTCGCTGCTTTGCTTGAACAGCCACGGTTACGGGAAGTAGTTCGACGGGTGGCGCAAAGCATGCAAGTTGAGCAATGGCAACGAGATATGCTGATTCCGTACTCCCGGTAAAAAGTTGGTGCGGAAGTTGCTGTTACCCTTTGGGCCTAAGTCTACCATCGGTTGTGTGAAGAGTCCTTCACATAGCGGTAGGTCGTAGTGCCTCTCTGCCCCCGTAAACGGTCGTAAGGTTGTTTCGTAGGTCAGGGTTGGCTATTTTAACAGGTCACAACATCACGGGCGAAGTGTGCCCGAAAGCAAAAACATGACAGAAATAAATCGACATTCTCATATCACAAGTGGAGGAGCTATGCTTCGCAACGTTACATCGTTTGTTGCGTTGCTTGCGGCAATCGTACTGATCGGGGTTACCTCGGTACAGGCGAATTCAGCTAACCGTTCGGTTGGTGTAGTCGCAGGAACGTATACAGAGATCGCGGGCGGTAGTGTCATTTTCTCGTCGGCGAGTCCAGACTGGTACTCAACGGCAGATCAAATGGTCACATTGCCGTTCCAATTCAGCTACGGCGGCGTTCTTCAATCGAACGTCTATGTAGGTGGCAATGGTTGGATCACATTCGGTGCAGGTCTTCCTGCTAGTTGGGGCAACCCACTTACATCGTCCAACACAGCAACGGGTGTGGTTTCCGCATTTGGAAATCAGCTTTCGGGTATTGCTGGTGGTGATGTAACATGGTCGGTGAGCGGAACAGCTCCAAACCGCATTGCAACCTTCCAATGGCGCAATGCAACGCGTCGTTATATGGACAATGTTGGACGCGACGTTTACAACTTCCAAATCCGCGTTTGGGAATCAAATACTGGTGCCAATGGCAGCCGTATGGATGTTGTTTACGGTCCGATCGTTGTGAACAGCCCTGTGCTTGTTCAGGCCGGTATCGGTGCTAACAACACAGTATGGTCACCACGTGTGAACTTCTATGCTAACACATGGAACACACCAACATGGCACTCCTCAGCACAGATGTCGCTCATGGCAGAGAACTTTGTTCCTGCTTCGGGAACAACGTATGCATACTGGCTTCGTCAGGCTCCGGCACTGAACAACGATGCCGGTGTAGTTGAGCTTGTCTCACCTTCGTCGAAGTTCGCGGCAAACACGAATCAAACGATTCAAATCCGCGTACGCAACTGGGGTACGAACAACCTCGATTCCATGGTGATCAATTGGAAGATCAACGGACTTACGCAAACAGCCATCCGTTATTATCCGCAGCCAGCACTTGTGCCGGGTGGAGAAGCAACGATCACTCTTGGTACACGCGCATTTGCTGCCAACTCGTTCAATACGATCGAAATCGGCACGCTTACACCGAATGGTGTAGCCGATGTTAATGCTGGTAATGACAAGCTAACATCTTGGGTTGCTCCGCGCGTCTCGGGTGCACTTGCAATTGCTCAGAACGGTAATCCTGGTGTCTTCAATGACTTCCGTTCGATGTTCCGCCACCTCGCAGTTTCCGGCATTTCCGGCAACGTAGATGTAACGGTCTTCGCAGGTACATATAATGAAAAGCTTTGGGTTCCTGCGATCGACGCTAGCACAGGTCGTGTTCAAATTTCGCGTCGCTCGGGCGATGACGTTCTATTGACATCAACGGTTTACCCAACGGTAGAAAACTTCGGTACTGCAGATGTGAGCACACTTATCGGCTTTGCTGATGGTGCTTCCAATGTATGGCTGCGCAACCTCACGGTTCGCCTTTCCGATATGTCTACAGGCCGCAGCACAGTGTGCAGCCGTTCGCTTGGCAATAACATTCAGCTGAATGGTTGCACATTCGAAGGTCAGGCAAACTGGTCCGCTATCGCCGCTAACGCACCACAAGAAGCTGTTTGGCTTCAATCGTCGGGCGGCAGTGACATCGTTGTACGTAGCTCCACATTCCGCCGTCACATGAGCGCACTTCGCGTATCAACCGGCGGTAGCAATGTTTCGATCGTTGGCAACACCTTTGAGAACGTAGCCAACGGTGGTTACTTCCAAGGTGCATATGCAGGTCTCTTTGAGAACAACACGATCACAACAAACGAAGGCCAAGCAACAGGCATTGGATTCAGCATTGATGTACCGTATGGTATCATCCGTGGCAATCGTCTGAATGTTGTTCAAACAACGGGCTCTGCAACCGGTCTGAACCTCGACGGTTCATGGGGTGCACTCGTAGCAAACAACATGGTATCTGTTGGTGGCACAACCGCTGCCTACGGTATCATCGTAAGCCCAGAAGCTGAAGTGAATCGCCTTATCAACAACACTGTGAACGTTACCGGTACTTCCGGTGCAAACAGCACGGCACTTGATGTCTTTGTTGGTTTTGGTGGAGGCAACGGTAGTGGATTCTCGAGTGGTCAGGTTGACCTTCTCAACAACATCTTCCACAACTTCGGAACAGGCACAAACGGCGGATACGCTGTTCG
>CALMZQ010000118.1 GCA_937870915.1 uncultured Ignavibacteria bacterium | reverse complement strand
CTCCCGACGCCTTACTCTCCCGGAGCGATGCCGCCGATGGCGCCGCCAGGCAGACCATCACCACCACCCCTGCGCCGATCACATTCAACCACAAGAAGCTCACAATGTCGATTGCATAACAGGTGATCACAACACCTTCGGCTAGGATCGCTGCAATGAAGACCACGGTACCTTGGGCACGCTTGATGTAAAAGGCAACAAGGAAGATACCGAGTATGGGACCGTAGAAGAGGCTTCCAAGGATGTTCACGGCTTCAATGAGCGACCCCATCCTGGTTGCTAACATACTTACAGCAATACAGAAGAGACCCCATACGAAGGTGTGGATCCTAGCCTTGTGGACGGTTCCGTCATCTCCGATCTCTCGTTTGCCAAACACCAAATGCAGGTCTACAAGGCTGGCCGTTGCCAATGAATGAAATGCGGCACTGATGCTCCCCCACGAAGCCAAGATCACTACGGCAAAGATGAGCCCAATGAGTCCCACGGGTAGCATCGTCCGCACAAAGTGCAGGAAGATGTAGTTCGTGTCACTGCTCTCGGCTATCCCCTGCTGCATCACAATGCCCTTGAATTCTGCACGCAATGATCGCAATTCATTCTGCGCCGAAGCAAAAGACTCTGTAGTGTGTGATACTGATGGTACTGCGTTGTTCTCAGTGTTCCGACGTTCCTTCAAGAGCTCGTTCGATGCTCGTGCTAGTTCAATATTTGCTGCACTCCATTGGCCCTGGAGTTCTTCATACTGCTGAGGGTGCGCCAACCGCACACGCTCAGCCACGGCATCGTTAAAGAATATGGGGCTTGGCAAAACGGAGTAGAGCGCTACAAGGAGGGCACCGATGAAGAGGATGCCGAATTGCATGGGGATCTTGACGATGCCGTTGAGGAGGAGTCCGCGTCGACTCTCGTCGGTGTTCTTGCCGGTTATGAATCGTCCAACCTGACTCTGATCTGTTCCAAAGTATGAAAGGGCTAGGAAGAACCCCCCTACCAATCCGCTAACGAGATTGTACTTGTCGTGAGGATCACTTGAGAAGGTGATCACATTTAACGACCCGCTGGCACCGGCTAAGGTCATTGCGTCGGAAAGACCTATTCCGTAAGGCATGGATCCAACCAACACTACAGCGGCAACGACCATCGATGCAAGAATGATCCCAAACATCAGGGTCTGCGTATGTGCCACGGCCCTTGCACCACCCCGCACTGTATACAAGAGGAGCAATCCACCAACCAGCATATTCGTAAGGTAGATGTTCCACCCCATGATGCTCGCAACAATGATGCTGGGTGCATAGATGCTAATCCCCGTACTAAGTCCGCGCGAAAGGAGAAAGAGTATACTTGTTACTACTCGCGTCTTCCTATCGAATCGCTTCTCAAGGAATTCGTACGCCGTAAAAACGTTCTGCTTCCGGAAGATGGGGATGAAGGTCACACAGATCACCACCATGGCTATGGGCAGTCCAAAGTAATACTGCACAAAGCGCATTCCGTCTGTAAAGGCCTGACCCGGCGCACTGAGAAAGGTGATGGCGCTAGCCTGTGTGGCCATCACTCCCAACAACACTACATACCATGGCAACGATTGATCGGCACGGAGATAAGCATCTGCGTTGTGCTGCCCCCTGCCACGCCACATCCCATACCCGAGAATGCCGGCAAGCGTCAATCCAAAAACAACCCAGTCTATGATGCTCATCGCCAGACCTCAGTGAACCAGGCATAGGCAAGGATCTGTACAATGAGAAAGAGTAGTACTCCCACGTACCATCGCCGCCATAGCGCATGATCGTTCTGCTCGGTCACTTCATCGATACCAGATTGGCAAAGAGTCGCATCGCACCGGATACGCCTGCAGGGAGCTCACGGAACAATGACAACGAACACGATATGTAGTGCCCCTTTCCAACTCTTGCATAGAGCAGTGATCCGGTAAGGGGCTGTTCATTCTCGTCATGCATGGAGAGAAGGGCCTCATATCGCTGGTCGTATTCATACGGGAAATACAACCCACGCTCTTGTACCCATCCGTGAAAATCCTCGGCTGTGATCTTGTTCGGCACATTTAACAGTGGATGATCGGGCTTGAGGATGGTTACTTCTGCGTCTTCTTCTGTAACTCGTTTGTTGGCAAGGGGCAAAGGATATGGTCCAAGCTGCTTGGTTGACATATCCTGAGTGGTATTGTACTGCATTACGAGTGTACCACCTTGCTCTACATAGGAAAGCAAGGCAGGCATTAGGTATTGCATACTCTTACGAACATTGATGGCACGGATGCCTACAAGAACTGCATCATACTTCAAGAGATCTTCTGTGCGCAGAATGGTCGCATCATCAATCTCGTCTACTACTACACCAAGCCCACGCAGGAAATCGGGAGCGTATTCTCCGGCACCCGCGATATAAGCGATGCGCTTTGCATCGATCTCTACACCACGCTCATCCGGAATGGAGATTCGAGCTGGGGTTGTGTATTGGACCGTTGGCAAATGGTCATATGTGATAGCATTCACCCATCGATCATACACTGTTCCGTTCACGTCCAATGCAACACGTAGCTTTGTTCCCGCATTGGTCGGGAGTGGAATGCTAATTAACGTATCCGTGTTGGCCCTGATCGCAATACCTTGGATTTCTGTTGGCTGATGGCCTTTGTGACCACTGATAAACAGTTTTGCATTGGCTACCGGTTTATAGGCCCGAATTCGTACTCGTGCGCTTGATGACGTCTCCACCATCTGCGTGGGTTCAATACTCACCGGAGGCACAATGCGCAATGCCTCAATCACATCACCCCGCAGGGGATCGAGCTTCTTATAACTTACGGGCAGTCGAACAGCAATCGTATCGGTACCTACTCCTATGAGAATGTCAACACCATACGTTGGATCGAGAGTTGGTAAGATGCGTTTGTCTGGGGGCGATGCAATCGTGTAGGTGAACAGGTTCCTGCTGGACTCTGAGGCTAACCAATAAGGCTGTGTAACGGGCACGTTCTCCGGAATTCGCGTTGGTACATC
Source organism: uncultured Ignavibacteria bacterium (assembly GCA_937870915.1). GTDB lineage: Bacteria > Bacteroidota > Ignavibacteria > Kapaibacteriales > Kapaibacteriaceae > UBA10438. The sequence goes on along the minus strand of CALMZQ010000118.1, from coordinate 8,340 downwards.
AATGGACACAAGTGAATCATTTGGAAGGGCGATGCTACCGCGCTGCACGCCGTCCGGCCAACGTGCGGATATGAGTTGCAATGTTCTTCCGGCCCTCGTTGTGATGCGCAACGTAGATCGAAGTGAGTCTCCCGCACTGGCGATGGCTGTACCTGTTGTGACTTCTGCGGAAAGCCCCATACATGAGAGAATGATTGACTCCACTTCACGTGTTTTGAGCGCACGCCACTCTGTATCATTCACTGCGCGGATCATTGCTCGTATACGTAGGAGTGCATCAACGGATCGTTCCGGATGAAGCATGTCAAACGATGCAATCACATTGTCGATGGCCTTGCCAATGTCGGTGCGGCCTACACGCGACCATGTTGTGTCAATCCCGTCGAAGAGACTCACCTTTGGTTCCGAACCGGCTATCGTTGCAAAAAACTCGGGTTGCACGCCTGGTGTGCTAGGGGTTCCAGCGCCTTGACTTCGGTGAATGCTCCGACTGATACCGGCGAGCTCACCATAGCCCATCCCAATAAGGGGATCGTATTGACCCACTTCGAGTTTGAACATTCCATCTCTAACCGTACTCCGATTGCCAAAGCGGAAGGCATTAAAGAGAAGTCGTGTTGGCTTCCATGGCGTAGTGCCTTGTAGCAGTTCATCTAGTCTGGACTGATCATCCGTTGACACTTGTAGGGTACCATGGCAGTAGGAGAATGCATGCTCAGCGATGATGGCTGATGCAGAATGCTGTCCATGGCCGGCCATGCTGTCCTTAGGGAACCTGCAGATCACCACGTCCGGACGGAATTGTCTGATGGTACGCACAACATCTGCAATGAGTACTAAGGAGTCCCACTGTCGAAATGTCTCTTCCGGATTCTTCGAGAATCCGAAGTCGATGGCGCGGGCAAAATATTGGCCCGCACCATCAAGCTTGCGTGCTTCGAGTAATTCGTAGGTACGTATGAGACCTAGAGAAGCCCCTTGCTCGCTACCAATGATGTTCTGTCCGCCATCACCACGAGTGATGGAGAGGTAGGCCGTTCGGATGTGACGTCCGGTAGCAAGCCACGAAAGGAGTCGAGTATTCTCGTCGTCCGGGTGGGCGGCTACGTAGAGGACACTTGTAAGCGACCGTAGGCGCTGCAGATCACCATAGATGCGCGTAGACGGCTTGGGTCGTACCGCTTGAGCCTGCATTGTAACAACGGTTACAATGCCTAAAGCAAGGGCAAGAAGCTGTCTGGTCATTACTTCAGTGTTTTGATGAGGTCTTGTGCGTATTTGTTGTATTCGGCTTCGCTCGGAGTACCCTTTGCAACATCGATGGTCTTTGCGGCTGCTTCACGTGCAACGTCGTTCTTTCCAAGTTTCGCAGCGATGCGAGCCTTGAGCATAAAGAGCCAATACCCCTTGGGGTTCTTTTCAGCTGCCTTGGTTGCATAGTCGAGCGCAAGATCGAGATTCTGATTTGTCTCGTAGTAATACGTGGCAGCTTGTTGGTAGGGAATCGAAGGGGCATTGATTGCCTTTTCGATATTGGTCTTGAGTCGCTCTTGGTTGTTAGCCTTGACCGGAACGCTCACATGTGTGCGCTCCCATGCGAGGTCAATTGTGCACGATGAGAACGTGATGTTGCCGATGTTGATCGTGAAAGTCTCAACTGTTGTTGGAAGTGTTGTTGGTTTCACTTTTATACGAACTACGTCATCCTTGGTGTCATAGCCCATCGCACCCCAGTTCCCTGTGTTCTTGTTGAGGATGATCTCCCATTCCGAAGCTCCTGGAACGGAATAGAATGAGTACGTGCCAGCCTTTACCGTTGTGCCACCGATCTCAACATCTTCACCAAACGTGATCTTTGTTGCCGCGTTTGCACCGGTACGCCAGACAATTCCATAGGGAACGAGGTCGCCAAACACTGTTCTACCGCGCATGGATGGCCGGCTATACACGATCTCCATTTTAGATGTAGAGAATTCTTGTGTGATCGTGCTGGTTGGACTCAGTGATGGCAGTTTTAACTCTTGTGCGCTCAATGAAACGCTCATCATGACTGCAAGTATCAATACGAGTGTCGCCTTCATACGCTATTCCTATAGTAGGGTGTGACGAATGGTGTTGGAACACAATAATAGGGGATTCGTTAATCTCAGCGCGTATTCGAGCATTTCTTACATGCACTTCTTCAGCGCAGCTTGGGCAACGTAGGGGCCACAACTGTAGTTCTACGGCCCAAGCTCGCGCGTGAGGAAGCGGAGCAAGAATTCCGCGTTGGAGAGCATGGTGGTGATCAGCTCTCGTTTCGCAGTAGTAAAGGGAATGGCAGACGTGGGGAATGATCTGCCAACTCTACCTTAGAAATTCTGCTCGTCTGCACTTGGTCCGTAGGTACCTGGAATTGGGATATCAAGCAAACGGAGATAGACTCCAAGCTGTGCGCGATGGTGGATGATCTGACTGATCGTCATCTGGATCACTTCATATCTCGTAGAGACAGAGTGGATCATGTCTCCGGTGCGAAGGGTCCAGTTCCCGTCGAGCAACTCTTCCTTTGCCGAGGCCAGTGTATCCAAGGCCGACTGAAGAGATGTCTCCAACAATGCAACAAGGTCATCCGCCGAATTGATCACTGGTGGATCGTAGGGCATGGTTGCAAAGTCCAGCTCATCTGACGTAAGCGTCATTGTTACCCATGTTGGTAGGTCAGCAACGTGGGTTGCTAGGGACTTCATAACCATACTCTTTGGGTGTGGTCGCCAGTCGAGCTTGTCAGCCGGCACTCGGCTCAGCATGTTCTTTGATTTGCCGCATTCAAGCACCAGTTGCTTGGTGAATAGGTCGAATCTCATCGTTCCTCCGGGGAGTGGTGAAAAAGGGTGAAAAGGAGAGTGCGAATATATACAAAACGTATAAATCGGCGAACGTTTTGTCGTTTGCGTCGATATGAATTATACATAACTTCGAAACATGACCCTACATGACGTCATATTAGCGCTTGAAGAAATCTCATCAAATGCTCAGGTGGAAGGGGCTCGGTATGGGTATTTCGCTTCTCTATACCTAGGAATGACGCGATCTGTCCGAGATGCATTAGGAAAGGGGCTTTATGATAACGATGCCCGGATGGAACAGCTCTGCGTAGTGTTTGCGCAACGATATCTTGATGCCTTTGCAACGTGGCGTGCAGGGAAGCCCCCTACTCGATCGTGGGCTGTTGCCTTCTCAGAAGGAAAACGAGACGGATTAACTTCAATCCAGCATCTGTTGCTTGGAGTGAATGCTCATATCAATCTCGACCTTGGGATAGCTACACAGATTGTTGCGTCGGGAACTGACATTGAACTACTCAAACCGGATTTTGATCGTATCAATGGCACGATAGCGTCATTGTTCAATGTTGTGAAAGCACGTCTTCGTTCGATCTCGTGGCCCATTCGATATCTCGATGATCTTGGAGGTTCTCTTGACGATCGAATTGCTACGTTCTCTATCCGAATCGCGCGTGATGAAGCCTGGTTGTTTGCAAAGCGATTGCACACGTGGCCCGCGTTTGACCACACAAAACTCACTGTTGACCGTGATGCCGCAATAGCGGCTTTCGCACACAACATCATACAACCCGGCGCTACTGCGAATGTTGTTTTACGACTAGTAAAGTGGGCCGAGCCACGAGATGTGCGTACGATCCTTGCCGCAATGCAATAGTTCGCAATCAGTGTCGGATCAGGACGCTTGTGAGATTCACGTCGGAAGCAATTCCGAGTTTCTTCCGTATCGAATAGCGATGACTCTCCACATTCCTGAGCGATACCGACAACAAGCCGGCGATCTCCTTATTCGAGAGGTTGATCTTTAGCATTGCACAGACCTTGAGCTCCGTTGGTGTGAGCTTTGGATAGGATTGTGAGAGCTTCGTGAGAAAGTCTTGATGTAGATGTTCGAACTTTTCTTCGAACCGAACCCATTCATTGTCATCTCGTAGATCGGACGTGATCGCGTGCAACACATCCTTTACAGCCTCTCGCAATTCCGGGTGCTGTTCGGAATGTGAAGAGATCTCTTTCCGCAGTCGTTGCAGGAAGGCATTCTTGCTCACCAAACGCATGGCCATTGATGCTAATTCTTGTGAGCGGACTTCCATCAGTTCTTCGAGATGGGCATTTTTTATGCGCAGTACATCGCCCTCACGTTCGGCACGTTCAACATCAAACCGTGACTGCATTTCTGCAACCGCACGCTGTCGGTCAAGACTGTACATCGACTGTTTCAACTCCATCAATTCCGCCATTAGCACATACGCTTGCTCGTGATCCTTTACCAGCGCGTACGCACCAGCAAGATGCGAGAGCAACTCTGCAATCAGCTGATCCAATTCGTGTTCGCGTGCAATCCCAAGCGCTTGTTCCAAGATCTCGATGGATGATGAAGGGGCTTTCCCAGACGCCACCAGAGCCCCCTGACAAAGAAGAGCCTGGGCATGAAGATCAGGTCGCTTTATACTCGCAGCCATAGCGGCGGCCTGCCTATAGTGCTCGAGAGCTTCCTTTGTACGCTTCTGTAGTTCATGCACCGACCCAAGCTTGATGAGCGTTGCAGCTGCATAACGCTTTTCGCCAAGTGTAGTGAAGATCTCTAGAGCTTGTTCGAGAGATTGTGATGCACTCTTGTACTCACCACGCGCCTTGTAGTGCGTAGCAATGGCCTCCAGCGCATGTGCTGTTCCATAGGTGTTGTTCGTTGCGCGTGCTAAATCCAACGATCGTTGATCGTATTCAAATGAACGTTCAAGATCGCCGAGGTAGTAATAGATGTTACTAACGTTACCAACGTTAACGCCAATATTCCGTTGATCACCAAGAGCTTCGTTGATCCGAAGAGCCGCGAGATACGCTTCAAGAGCCAACGGATAGTTTGCAAGCTGCTGGTGGATCATTCCAAGGTTGTTGTATGCGGATGCAAGACCAGGGGCATCGTTGAGATCTGTGAAGACATCAATTGCTTCCTTAAGGTATGACAGCGCTTCTGCAAACTGCATCATGCCAGACCGAACCACACCCAGAACCAGAAGGCATTCGCCACATCGTATCTGATCTGATAGCTCGCGTGCAATGTTCAGTGCCTCTATTGCGCTAGCAAATGCGGAGCTGTAGTCCGTACGTGTCTCATGGCACCATGCTGCTGCATTGAGAGCATCGATCTTGGCTTCGTTGTCTCCAATCCTCTCTGCCCGCTCAATGGCCTCCTTTGCACAGGCAAGCCCCTTCATCGGATCAAGGCGGGAGTTTGCTTTGGCCTGTTGGATCACTTCGGTCAGTACAGCAGAACGTTCAGCCATTGCTAGAGGATATCCTCAGTAGTAAATCAGTATCGGCAATATCCACTCCAGGCACGATACTTACAGCGATAATGTTGGGGTAAATCGGGATCGGGGTTGGCTGGACCCGCCCCTTTCCCGCCCCGACAACAATTACTCGGACATGATAAATGTTGAATGCATAAAACGTTCACCGGATCGTAGCACGATATGATACAAACCAGACGGTAATTCATCAACATCGATCCCAACCGAACGCTCTGACATTGTATTGCTCAGTTGCCGGATTAGGAAACAGATGCAAGTGAGATAGGCCTATCGACTTTTCGCCTTGTCACTCGACTACACTTGGGAGGACGGACGCTGTTCGCTAACGCATACTCCTCTGGTGACGCACGCATTGATTCTAGGTGAAACAAGCTTCCACGAGGCACTCACTTGTGTGTTATGATCATCGTGGTACTTCCTGTAGATGTAGCGGATTGGCACAAAACATGGTAGACACCTGCTGACAGATTATGCACATCTACCACTACATTGGCTGTGTCACTCTGTAATGTATGTACCCGAACTCCACGCACATCAGTGATGTGCACGGTGACGAATCCTTCGATGTTGGTGAAATGTAGGTTTACATGTTCAGAGGCAGGGTTTGGTACAACGCTGACGCCTCGTTTAGGAGTAGCAGACTCTCCTACGTTAGAAGGTATGCCAATAACAAACCTTGCCATGCTCGGCTGTGTGAACTCGCCGATTGTTTCAAAGGAGCCCACGGCGTAGAGCGTATCAGGTGCCACGAAGTGGATATCGAGCACACTACCGTTTAGATCAACTGTGAAGGATGGATCAAGCGCTCCGTCTGGGCCGCATCGCGCCAGACCAGAGGTTTCTCCCATCGTGAATGAGCCTGCAATGATGACGCCGTCCTCCCCGTCCACTGCTATGTCGTTGATCGACGAGAACCGTCCCATGTCTGGTGCAAAGGTCAGATCTAACATTCCATTTGGACGCAGACGCGCCACGTTGGTATAGATTCGATCGTTTACATTGTCGAACCTTCCGGCTATGATAATGCCTCCTTGCGAGTCTTGCGCTAGGTGATCAATCGCAACAGTTGTACCCACTACATACCCAAGCGTGATATCTGCTGAGAATGGGTCATCGAGTTGTCCGTCTGGTTGCAGCCGAATAAGCGTTTGCACGTTAGTACCATTGTACGACACGAGTGCACCAGCAATAAGCACTCTTCCGTCTGACTGAACGAGTTGTGCTGTTACCGTACCCTCCAGTCCGGTGCCCGTCGAAAAGGTTTGATCAATAGCTCCGTTCGTGTGGAGCCGAGCAAGATGAAAACGTGCTGGTGCACCGTTCGCGCGTGTAGTCCAAACAACGTGGCACCGTCCATCCGGCAGAAAGTCCACGCGTGTGATCGATCCATTCATGTCAGCTGGTAGGCCATACGTGGTATCCCGAGATCCGTCCTTATGCAACCGATAAAGGGAGCCCGTGGTATAGCCGCTCTCGAAAACAAGGAGCGTACCGTCCGGGCTTTGAAACATCTTTCGTGCATACACCGATCCAAAGACTGATGGGTGTAGACCCCGCTGACGGAACTCTGGACGCAGTACCCCAGAGTGACCGATAGCAACCGTGGGGCCAAGCACTGTAGTGTCTATGCTTACAAGTCTACTTCCAAGTACAAGTGTACCGTCCGAACAAGGAAAGATTGAGGCTATAATGCGATCGGGATTGCACGGGAGATTATAGGCATGATCGATCGCACCATGGCCGTTAAGGTTTATGAGCCCCGGATGATATCGTTCTCCAGCCACGTAGAATTCACCCCCAACAAGAATTCTATCATCAGCTGACACTGCACAGGTTATCATTCCGCTTGTAGGCGGTGGTTGGAAGCTTGTGTCTATTCTGCCATCAGCGTCTGCTCGTTGGATTGTTCCATTGAAATATCCACCTATAATTAAGAGTCCGCCCGACTCATCATGCCTAACCTCAGTTGGTGTGTAGGAGGCTGTATCGTAGTCAACGAATGTAGCATCGGGAGTTCCATCAAAGTGGTAGCGCCGGATGAAGGGGCTGGCATCAGCATAACCGGGGCCTCTGCCGATCACGATGATTCCCTTGTTGGGCTGCACGAGTACATCGATGACGGTCTGTCCGTCTGCGAGACCTACATCAAAGGAAGTATCTACTTCACCATTGGGCAGCAATCGCACGATGCCGATCCGTTTGTAGGTACCCACTGTGTCGAAGTTTCCTCCGAGATAGACGTTGCCATCATCCGATACGGCAATTGCACGTGCACCGCTCTTGTTAATGCGCAGTCGGGAATACTGTGGATCTAGAGTTCCGTCAGCACGGATCTTCACACATCCGTATGACATGTTCGATTCCTGCATGATGAATCGTCCACCAAGGAAGATTGCATCATCAACGCCAATCACTTGGTCCCATATATACCCATTAACAATCGAGTCGTTCGACGTAGCGCTGCGAAGTGTTCCATCAGCTCCAACCACAAAGTGCCCAATCGTATTGCTCCACGTAGAATTTCGTGATGTGAGAATGCTGATATCACCATTGGATCTGGGAAATAGTGCTTCCTCAATATTCTTACCGAACCGTGGATCGCGCTGGTACAAGGGGACGAATCGGCCAGCCGCATCGAGACGCACGATACGCATCACGGTGTCGGCTTCTAGATCAGTGAAGGTTCCTAGGGCAATCGTTTGTCCACCTCCAAGATGTACGATTGCGCTGACGTTGCGTGGCTGTACGTCCACGCATTTATCGGGTAGTATCGATCTAAATGCAGTATCCAGCGATATCGATTGCGCGTTTGTGCTGCATATCGAAACACACATGACAAGTGTCACTATTTGAAAGCGCATGATGTTTCCCTCCAACTGTCATCAACAATAGTCCCGCCTCTTTGTTTCCAACACCTCTCAGTTCTCTGCTCGCTGTTCTCCATTCGCTATTCGCTATTCGCTATTCGCTATTCGCTATTC
>CALMZQ010000117.1 GCA_937870915.1 uncultured Ignavibacteria bacterium | reverse complement strand
GGTTGAGCAGCTTTGTACTGAATCTTTGTCCACCCCAAATACGGATGGACCATTTGGTCATTTACATAGAAGGGGCAACGACATCGAGCGCAGCGAGATGGAGTGGGGTGAGCTAAGGGAAGGGACGGCTTCCCTCGACTCCGCTCGGGATGACGCTAATGCGTTGCCACAAGCACTCTCGACGTTCTTGTGCCCTCTGCGCATGACACTACAACGGTGTACGATCCTTGCGGAATGTTCTGTCCGGCTAGTTGTATGGGGATCTGGTTAGCCCCCTTCACTAACGATATCTGCGATCGCTCAAGAATGGCACGACCATCATCGCTGATGAGTTTGATGGTGGCTGTTGTAGCAAGGGCACATTGCAGGAAGACGGTGAACGATTCACGCGCAGGGATCGGGCCAACGCCATCTATACGAAGCGTGGTGTCGCCAATTGAGCAGAGTCCGAAGGCGGAGGGTTTGTCGAGGAGGGCGCAGAGTTCGGCGGCGGAGAGATGATCTTCAAGGATTCGAGCGATAGCCGCGTATTCTTCCTCTACGAAATGACGCACACCGTCCGGCAGCGACGAGAAGAATCGATCGGACGGGGTGTACCAGTACACCACATCGGCACGAACTAGACTTGTGTCTCCTTTCGTGCGGTGCCCGTACGGTCCCACTACGCGAACAGGAACTAAGATCTTGGTTACTGGTATACGAAGGCCGCCCACAACAACTTCGTAGCGTAGCAAACTGTCGATGCTAGTGAAGGTGGTGCTAAGTTCATAGGCCACGCGGAAGGCTAAGGTAGAGAAGAAAGGATATCGACGTCTCCAAGTGGTATCCAGCGACTGCAAGGTAGTTCCCGAAGAACCTATGGAACCAAGGCGTAGCTGCCCGTCCACTCCCGCAACCCGGTAGCTACTTGCCTCGGGGATTTCAAAGTTCCAAGTTTGACCGGATGTGCCGGATTGCACGAATCGCACGGTATCGGGGTAGGTGTACGCAGCTGTGGGATTGATCGAGTCAACAACGAACGGTCGGTACGAGGTGCTGACCATCGTGATGGTGTCCCCGATACTCACGAGTTCTCCTCGACGGTAGTGTGGATCAAGCGATGCCGACGCGATCGCGATTGAGTCCGCACCTACGGCAATGCCTAGACGCCACAGTTCGGAGTTTGCGGGCTCAATTGCTGTCAGTCCTGCCTGTTCGGCTGCAAGGACCAAGTTGGGACGTTGCCATTCGGGTTTCCAGATGTCTGGTGCTCGGATCATAGCGGGAAGCCGTGGTACGTATCGTTCGTACAATCTGTCGAAGTCAGTTCGATATCGTGCAGGCAAAGTTGATCGCACTCCATGAGTCGGCAAGAAGAAGACAAGAAGCATGCGGTCGCTACCCGGGAACCGATGTGTCCAAATCACGGGGCGTCGCGTGCGATCCGCCCAGATGCCTGCGCTGGTCTTCACGACTCCATCTGTTACGGTTGGCACAATGCGATCCATTACGGAATCCATAGACCAGTAAACGAATGTACTCATGAGCGAGTCATCAAGAATCGCGCTAAAGAACGCATCGAACTCGGATCCATGGCTCACGATGTTTCGACGGCAGGCGAGAACGGACAGGTGTTCGGAGTTTTTTATGTCGGCACGTCCAACAAGTCGTTCACGGAAAACTGTATCGGCCGTGACGTCGACCGACGCTCGGATGAGTGTCAGTGAGTCGTCCTTCTCAATCCCGATTTCTCGAAGTGCCTCCGCGAGCGCACCGTAATACTGTCCAGCAACAAGCACGCGCTCAATGGTTACCCGCGCACCTTCTTCATGGACCGTTACACCGAATTCACGGAGCTCCTCCGGCGTGAGATCAATAACGAGCAACCCGTCGTCAATTTCTATCGATGCAGAAACAGGTGGTGAGGGTTGCAGCCTGTCCGATGAAGCAATGGGTACCGTATGCAACTTCAGCTCCTTCTCATTGAAGCTCGTTGTTGATGCCGCGCCTTCCAATAGACCATCAGCTCTGTGCCAGAGCAACATCGATGTGGTTACAACAAGCGCGAGGATGACGCCACCAATTGCTGCTAAGGGCCACGAAGACGCAGACGCTGAAAGAAGTCGATCCTCAGGGATAAGAACTGGACGGACAGTGGATTTGCGCAAGGCCTGCAACGCTTGCTCGAATCGATCATCTGTCATAATGAACCTCATCGGGTGTGATTTGGGGGTCGACGAGCAACACACGCAACCGGTCTCTCCCTCGTTTGACGCGCATCTTAACCGCAGATAGACCGATGTTGAGCTCATTTGCGATCTCTGCCAAGGGCCAGCCTTCAACCTCGGCCAGGACGAATGGAATCCGCTCAGCATCAGGGAGCATGGCGATAGCATCACGGACAATGCGCATGTCTGCTGCCACCTCGGGCGACAATGCATCCGGAGCAACCAGACTATCCATCTCTGATATCTCGAACCGCTCTGCATGTTTCTTGCCACGACGGTGCATTCGCAACATCGATGAAATGAGATAGGACTTCAGCAAGGGGGCTTCCCCTATCCGACTCCACGCGCGCAGGGCTGAGACAAGAGCGTCGTGCAGAAGATCGGCGGCATTGTCGCGATCACGCTCCACGAACAACGCGAACCGCTCCACCTCGCGCCGCACAGCGCGATATGCTTCGAGGAATTGATCGTTGTTGCTCACACCATACCAATGCACACTGAGCTGACTTGGTCACTAGGGGGAGGCACCTGTAGTTCACGATGACGCCTGAGAACAGTAACTTACGCCCTTCACAATTTCAGATCTACCGTACGATCATGATATATCGAGCCAGATACTGTACACTTTTCGCATTGCTTGTGCTTGGGCTGCTACCTGCAAGTGCTCAGCTCACGTATCGCGTGTTCATCAAGGATTTGAATCCAGCTCATAGGAACATGTCAGTCAGGGTCTTCGCTCCAAACTACTCCTACAGCACCGTCACACTCAGTGATGGGTTCGGCGAAGCTGTTCTTGATTCTGGCAGGTCAATCGTGATCATCGGTACCAACGAAGTGTCGATGGCACCAAAGGAGCTCGAGATTCTCGTGCCAGAACAAGATGGGGACACTGTTTATATCTCTACAAAGGTAATGAAAGGGTTTTCGACTGTTCCGGTTGGAGTGTACTTCTACGACACTACGTCTGGAACCACCGTCAGTTCTAATGACTTTGACTACAGGATAGTTAATGCGGACGATCCTACCATTAGCTTTTCACGCAATGGACCAAGCAGAGCAAGATTCACATTCGACAGCATTCCTTTTGGTCGGTATGTGATTGAGCCCCTTTTCGACACCACCGCCTTCTTAGATCCAAAGAATAACTTCATTGTCGCGGCATCGTACCTAAACCCAATTATTCCCTTTGTAATCCGACCACGGTGCCTTCCGAAATTCATGGCATATACACTTACAGTCGAACAGGGAAACTGGAGTAGTAGCGTTGGCAACGAAATCTCGATTGCCTCGGGAAAATCCATTGACGATGCAGGATGGATTCGCGAGATGCCATTTACATTCCCTTCCTCTCCTATGACAGGTAGGAAGGTTACGATAGGGTCCAATGGCTGGTTAGTTCTTGGATGGATGGACGAGCGTTTTAGGGGTATTAAACAGCCATTATCGATAAGCTTATTCGCCCCTGTTGTTGTCTCTGTGTTCTCAAGGGATTTGAACGGGCGACAGACAACGAACATCACAGAATCTACGTGGCTTCGAAACGGGAAGCAGGCTTATACCGTCTCCTGGCATGACATGTCGATCTTCATGCCAGATTTTACTGAAAGCTCAGTACACCTCTCAGGCCGAGTTACAATCGTCGAAAGTGGCGAGATCGGAATTGAGTTTGGACCAATGATTGCAGAGGACGTGCTTGTTGAAATCGGGATTCGCGGAAGCGACCGAACTGATGTACAAGCTCTTTTCGCCAATGATTGGCGTCGGCCTTACCTTGTTAACGCTCCTTGCCTATCATACCTATCAAGAGATAATGCACCAGAACCAGGTCTACAGACTTGGTTCACTCCGCTCAGCACAAGCATAGAAACAGAACAACCTACAGGCACAGGCCCCGAGGTGTTTCCATGTCCGGCATCAACGTACGCTCGAATTCGTGGAGTGGCGAACAACTCGATTGAGCAATTGTCGGTTGTCACTCTCTATTCGTCATCAGGATCAATGATTGACGTTTCATGCAAGAACGATGGAGAAGACCTCGTACTGACGCTTGACGGATTGGCAAGTGGGGCCTACCGAGCAGTCATCGAGGACAGAACGTTCGTCTTTGTCGTACAGCACTAACACAATCGGATAGCTCCTCTCTGGCCGAAGGCGTGAGGGAGGGGCGACGGCATCGAGCGCAGCGAGATGGAGTGGGGTGAGCTAATTGGATGGACGTCATTTCGTTTCTACGTCATTTCGCAACGCTGTAACTTACGTCCTTCACACTTCATCTATGGCCCATGAAAATCCTCGTTGCGATTTCGATACTCTTCGCTGCATGTTTTACCGCACATGCCGCAGACTCTGCAGCCGCTAAAGCTGCTTTGTACCAAACACCTGTTACCACGAAACACAGTGTTTCGATCAACGGGGCTCAGGTATCGTATGAAGCAACGGCCGGACACCTCACCCTGCTTAAGGAGGATGGCTCGCCGCGCGCAAAGGTGTTCTTCATTGCCTACACAAAGACCGGCGTGTCAGATCCTTCAACACGTCCGGTGACGATCTCGTTCAACGGTGGACCTGGCTCGTCAAGCGTGTGGCTACATCTTGGCGTGCTTGGACCACGCAGAGTTGCGATGAATGATGACGGCACCACCCAGCCCCCTCCCTACAAACTCGTCGACAACGATCAATCGTGGTTGGACATGACGGACCTGGTCTTCATCGACCCAGTAAGCACGGGATATTCGCGCGCCAATGAGGAAAAGGACGCCAAACAGTTTCACGGATACAATCAAGACATTGAGTCTGTGGGCGAGTTCATCCGCAGATGGATCTCCGACAACAAACGTTGGGCATCACCGAAGTACCTGATCGGTGAGTCGTACGGGACTACACGTGCAAGTGGACTTTCGGAGCATCTCCAGCATCGCTATGGCATGTATCTCAATGGCGTGATCCTTGTGAGCGCTGTGCTCAACTTCCAATCGATCGACTTCAAAGACGGCAACGATCTCCCATTTGCCACATTCCTGCCAACGTATGCTGCAACTGCATGGTATCACAAGAAGCTCAGTGCAGATATGCAGGCCTTGTCGCTCGAACAGGTTGTAGATCAGGCGCGATCATTTGCCATGGGCGACTACACCGTTGCACTTATGAAGGGCACCGCTCTTAGTCCAAGTGAGCGTTCGGCTGTGATCGACCGCATCGCCCGATACACCGGACTCACACGCGACTACATCGACAAGGCAGAACTTCGTCCGGTGATCTTCCGCTATTGTCAAGAACTTCTGGCCGACTCAGCACTCGTTGTTGGCAGGTTCGATAGTCGGTATAAAGGAACAGTTTCCGATAGGCTCGGCAATTCCATGGAGCGCGATCCGAGTCACCACCCTACCATCGCCGGCTGCTTCTCCACCTGTATCAATGACTACCTCTCTCGTGAACTCAACGTTTCCACAACACTTCCATATGAAGTTCTCACAGGCCGTGTGTGGCCGTGGGATTTCTCAAATGCTCAAAACGAGTATCTCAATGTTGCACCAAGCCTTCGAGAAGCCATTCAGATGAATCCATCTCTCCGAGTATGGGTTCTCAATGGATATTATGATCTTGCCACACCGTTCTATGGAACTGAATATACGTTTAGTCATATGGGGCTCCCCGGTTCGTTGCAGAAGAATGTCAGCATGTCTTATTACCCTGCCGGGCATATGATGTATCTGCTGAAGCCATCACTCATCCAAATGAAGACAGATGCTAAGAAATTCTATGCTCAATAAGATCTGCATTCTCTGCGTAGCACTACTTGTGGGCTGTGCATCTGGTCACGTTGGTCCCCGCATTGGTGTCGATCTTCCCGTGAGCGGGATAGGTGCCGAGGGTAACGCAACATCAACTTCTAGCCAGGTCGGGTTCGTAGGCGGATTCACGTTTGAAGGAATGTTCACTCGTACGTGGGGTTTACGAGCCGATCCTCAGATTCGAACCATTGGTGGCGATGTTGGATTTGCCGGATCTACCACCTCCGGCGATGGAGTTGTTAGTGTTACAGGTGTTTTGAAGACAAATTCAACGTTCCTCGAGCTGCCCATTGTGGCGATGTTCAGCCCAACGGATTCTGGATCTACAATTCATCCGTTCTTTTGCTTTGGCTTGATGCTATCTGCTGCAACATCTACTACACTTGGCGCATCAGGCACCCAAACGTATACCGAGAATGGACAATCTGTTTCTGCGCCTTTTTCCTATCAAGAGAACGAACCAAGCTTCAATGGTCCGTTTGCATCGGTCCTATTTTCAGGCGGCGTTCGCATCCCAATCTCCCCGTCCTGGGAACTACGCGCCGAGGCCAGACTCCAGCAAATGTTTACGGACGCAGATATCGCCGGCTTTGTATTGTATGCACCAGGATACAGTACTCTTGTAAGAATGAGGGTGTCTGCACCGACAACATCTGTTGGGATAACGCTAGGTATGATGCTACGCCTTTAGGCTTGTTCAAGCTCCTTGTTAAGCTCCTTGTTAAGCGCCTTGTTCAAGCGCCTTGTTCAAGCGCCTTGTTCAAGCGCCTTCTCTAAGCGAGCGTTTTGGTTTTCCAGCCGAAGCGGAGGGCGAGCATTCTGATTACAACGGTGATGCCGATGCTAATGACGGCAGCGATGTCTGCATCTATGGAGAGAATGCGGGAAAGGGTTACAAAGCACGTAACGCCAAGAATGGCGGCTACGGCATAGAACGTGCCCGGACGAAACACTTCAGGTTCATTGCGGACGATGACATCACGCAGGATGCCGCCCCCTACTGCATTCAAAACGCCAACGAAGATTGCGCCGAGAAGTCCAAGTCCGAGGCTCATACTCTTTTGAGCTCCAAAGACCCCATACAGCCCAATGGAGAGTGCGTCAACTACGTCTATCATTCGCTGAAGACGCGGGATCTTCTTATAGAGCACAAGGCCAACAACAGCTGCTCCCCACGTCATTGCTGCATACATTGGGTCACGCAGTGCAACAGGTGGTCCGTCTTGAAGCAGTATATCACGCAGCAAACCCCCTCCAACACCTACAACGAGTGAGATCATCAACACACCAACAACGTCATATCCGCGCATGATAGCATACCGAGTGCCGATCAGAGCATACAAGAACGTTGCAGTAAGGTCCCACCAAACAGGCAGGGTAAATGTGTCGACCATCATCAGCCTCTTTCCTGTTCGATGATCGCGGTAGCCTCAATCTCTACTAGGAGCTGGTCGTTGATAAGAGCACTAACAACTACAAGCGTTGCCACGGGTCTAATGCCCATAAATACTTCCCCGTGAGCACGAAGGACGTCATTGATCACGTTCGACGTTGTCACATACATTCTCGTTCGCACCACATCGTTGATGGAAGCGCCTGCTTGATGTAATGCCGCCTCTATTTTTCGAAATATGAATTGCGCTTGTTCAAAGGCATTACCCTCACCAACGAGGTCTGAGCCGTCAACAGCGGTGGTACCGGCCACCTCTACAATGTTGCCAACACGCACGGCACGGCTGTATCCAACAGCAGATTCCCAGGGAGCTCCGGAGGAGATGTTTGTACGCATGATGCTAATGTGC
The DNA here is from genome assembly GCA_937870915.1 of uncultured Ignavibacteria bacterium. Lineage (GTDB taxonomy): Bacteria > Bacteroidota > Ignavibacteria > Kapaibacteriales > Kapaibacteriaceae > UBA10438. The sequence goes on along the minus strand of CALMZQ010000117.1, from coordinate 5,422 downwards.
TAGTGTGCTAATGTGCTAGTGTGCGAATGTGCTAGTGTGCGAATGTGCTAATGTGCGAATGTGCTAGTGTGCTAATGTGCTAATGTGCTAATGGTTTTCGAGTTTGAGGACGCCGCGGGGGCAGACTGTGGCGCAGACGCCGCAACCTACACAAGAAGCGCGCTTGATGTCTTCTCCTCGTTGGGCGTATGCGCGTACGTCAATACCCATTTCGCAATAGGTGCTGCAGTTTCCGCACGAGATACATTGCGAGCCGTTGGTTGTGATGCGGAAGCGCGAGGCGTACTTCTGAAGAAGTCCGAGCACTGCGGCCATGGGACATCCGAACCGACACCATACGCGTGCTCCCATGAGTGGGTAGAAGCCCACGCCGATGACGCCCGAAAACACTGAGCCAATGAGGAATCCGTATACTCTATTAGCTTCATGAGCATAAGGGGCTATAGGCGATGTGGGATCAATATTGGCCCACCAGATAAGCCCCGTAACAGCCACGATAGTAGCAAGAACGGAATGCACCATCCATCGTTCGATCTTCCATGCTGCGAGTGTCTTGTCGCTATTCTGACGGAATGGGTCGCCCGCTGTCTCGGCTAATGCGCCACAGCCGCACACCCACGAACAATACCAACGTTTACCATAGAAGTAGGTGAGCACCGGAGTAGCAACAACCGTCATGGCGATCGTCCAGAATCCCATAAACATGAGCAAGCCATTGTCGCTCTGCACAAGTGCACTGATATTGGAGGGAAAGAGATACTCAGGTTTGAGCGGCCAGAAGTAGCTGAAGTAGAATTCCTTGCTGCCCATCCGCGCAAGCAGAGCAGGAATCAAGTACGACATCATCAATTGCACAGTCATTAACGTCAACGTGCGATACACATGGTATCGTTGTGTACGATATCGCAGGAGCATACGCGCTCCCATCACAAGCACAGCAACAGTGTAGATCGTGCCATACAGGAACCATCTGTCTGCCACACTACCACGTAAGAGATGCGCAAGTGGATCCAGGAGAGACGCAAGTGGGGCAAGGGGCTCCGGAAACCAATACACCATGACGTAGAATCCGGTGAGTACAAGTGCAAGCAGATATGCCGGTACTCCACGATTCTTCCAGCGCGACCACATTGTGCCGTGATTACGCATGGAGTCGGGCACCGTGAGCTCTATGTAATTCATACCGACACCTTTCGTGTGAACTCGGGATCAAATACAGCCTCTTGGAACTGCTTCCGCACAACATCTATCATCGTCCCGTTCTCAATCCAATGCACACATGTCTCTTGGCGCAGTCTCACTCCAATACCGTGCACACCAGATACAACTCCATTGCTCTGTGCAATCCGCACCGATCGTGTTGATGAATCATCACTCCAATACACTGAGTTGCTCTCATCACTTTCAGGAGGTATCACCCCATACACCTGCCACTCGAGATCAAAGAATTTTGCGCTGTTGAAGTACGTTCCACGAACGTATGGGCCAGCCCCTTCAACGATCACTCTGGCAACATGCTCACCGTGAGCCCGTGCTGTGTACCAGAGCTGTTGTACGCCAGTCTCAAACTCTGCGCAGTCGCCAATGGCATAGATGTTTGGAATAGATGTCTCAAAACGATCGTTGACGAGAATTCCGCGAGATACATCAACACCGGAGGCTCGCGCAAGATCAATGCGCGGCTTTACGCCTGTTGCAAGGATCACTATGTCTGCTTGGATGTGTTCACCACTCGACGAAATCACGTGATCAACACGTCCACCATTCTCACCGGCAACAATCTTCTCGAGCTCAGTTGAACACCGCAGCTCGATCCCTTGTCGGGAGATGTGTTGCGTCACCATCGTTGATTCTTCTTCGGGAAACACCTTTCGATAGAACGCGGGTTCTCGCACAAGCATCGCAACATGAACACCTCGCGAGTGCAGCACTTCTGCCGCTTCGATTCCAATAAGCCCGCCCCCTACTACCACTGCATTTCGGGCTCCCGCAAGATTCCGTTCCAAAAGATCGAGGTCGTGCTTATTCACATAGCCCTGCACTCCAGGGAGATGTTCACCTTGCCAACCGTACCAAGCGGGCTCAGAGCCTGTAGCAAGGATCACCACATCTGCATCGATGGAGGGGCCGGACTCAAGGTCAATGACGAGACCTCCGTCCTTGCGAATCAACCTCACCTTGTTGTGAACCACTTCGATACGATTCTTCTTCCAGAACCAGTCTTCGTAGGGTTTGGTGTTGTCGAACGTCATGTGTCCCATGGACACATACATCATTGCCGGACGAGAGAAGTGATATGGGGCTTCATCCGACACCACGATGATCTCGTGGTCAGAGAGCTTTCTCAGGTGACGTGCAGCCGTGATGCCGGCTACCCCATTGCCGATGATGACGATGCGCATGGACGTAATCTACGAGTTCACGTCACAGCTTCACCATCACGCCACCGAAGATGTTCATACCACCGTAGATGGCTCTAGGTGTAGTGAAAGCGGACGAGGCGTCAACGCTGATGCTCACTGCACCGAACTCATAGATTAGGCCCACATCCCAGGCATTGTATTCAACACCCTCTCCAAGACCGTTGAACGTGAAGCGTCCGGACTTTGCTGTGCCTGCAGTAGCGAATCTGTAGAGTGCTAAGGTTACCCAAAGTTTGTCAAGGGGCTTATAGCCCCATTTCATAGACACACGATATTGATCTGTAAACTGACCGTTATCGAATTGTTTCGTGTAATCAGAGACCGACAAGGCTCGCACATTATATCCGGCATCGAAGCTGACGAAGGCCTCGGTAGGCCAGAACGAATGACTAACGCCGGCGTTGAGCCACATGTTGAGCTCTCCATCTCCAGTAGGAAGATGAATGTCCTCCATGTTCCAGTGGGGTTCACCAACGGAAATGATCGACCCTGTTTCATCTCCGGTTGGGAGCTCCAGACCGACTCCGACACTGACAGGCCAGTCTCCACCAACAATACCGTACCGAACGTCAAGGCCCATGTCTCCAAAGCCGCCAACAGTGCCGTAATTCTCAACGGTGGAAGAACGATAAAGTGGGACATTGAGTCCGATCATGAGATCCTTCACCAAACCATACTCAGCAAAGAGTCCAACGCTCCACAGTGAATACTTTGGAGTGGTTGTTTTTATACCGTCAAGATCGTAAGCGCTTGTTGTTGAAAGAGTCTGAAACGACACCTTACTAAACAACTCCCCCTGCTTTCGGATCCATCCTCCATCAGCGAGTAAAGGGGCGGAGCAGCACACCACAAGAAGCAACATGGCAACGATCGTTCGCAGTCTCTGTACGATCGGCGTGTGGCGTTCCTCTTCTGTTTCAAGCAAGAGCACATCGCCAACGGTATCAACGTCTACCATTGATGGAAGAAGTGCCAGACTGATGCCCAGTTCGTTGCAGCGTTCGATGGTCTGTAGGAGCACGTGCTCGCTGCTCCATGATATGCGATCGAAGAGGGTTGTGTTCATTTCGTTGAAGCCGATGAGGTAATAGCCGCCGTCAAGCGACGGACCGATGACAACATCGCTGGACTCCAACTGCGCAAATGAGTTACCAACCACATGTGCGTCTAAGAACGGGGCGTCGGTACCGATCACAACGCAAGAATCAAATGACCCTGCATCGACGATCGCATTCACGATTCGTTCGCCCAATCCATCGCCGCGTTGCGCGTACCGCTTATTGTGCGTTGAAGGAAGAGCCCCTTCATCACCTTCTACACAAAGAAGGATCTCGCATGGGGCTTCGCTGATGTTTCCAAGAATGTGCCGGAACATCGCTGTGTAGATCTCTAATGCCGAATCATCTCCGACGGTTGCTGCAAGACGTGTCTTCACCTTCCCTAGCTCGGGGGCCTTGCACATGATGATGCAGATGTTTCGAGATGACATTACGTCAACTGTCCGCCGCAGCTGGACCCGGCGCCGGCCGTACATCCATAACAATGCTGATCGATAACAATAGCTCGTGCATTGAGCTTCTCTGTATCGAACGTAGAGATATGCTTGGATGATGATGCTACAGGAAGCTCTAACATCTGATTGAAATCACAATCATAGAGCTGTCCGTCCCATCCCACAGAGATCGTGTTCCTGCACATCACATTCTGCGCGGCTGCCGGGTTGAAGGCATTCACCAAGGTCTCCATGTATCGACCATAGTTTCCGCTGTCAATGAGGTATTCCAGGAAACGAGAGATCGGCATGTTCGTGATGCAGATGAGCGAGTTGAACACTACACCATGCTTGTCGGAGAGAACTCTCTTGAATTCTTTCTCGAGTGATACCTGTGGTCCGGGGAGCAGCGCTCCAAGTGGATTGTACACAAGATCCAAGATCAGCTCACCAGCAGGAACGCCATATCCTTCCGCGTTCAATAAACGCATGGCTTCCATGGAGTCATCAAACACACCACCACCGCGTTGTCGGTCTGTATGTTTTGCGTCGTAGAACGGAAGAGATGATACTACGTGAACACCACGCTCAGCATAGAACTTCGGGAGGTCTCGGTACTTTGGATTCGAAACGATGATGGTGAGGTTGCAACGCACCATCACCTTGCGACCGAGTGCATGGATCTCGTCCACGAACCACCGGAAGTCCGGATTCATTTCCGGAGCCCCACCAGTGAGATCCACCGTGCCGATGTTCGTGCGCGCAAGTACGTCCAAACATTGCTGCATGGTCTCGCGTGTCATGATCTCCGTTCTGTCGGGTCCGGCGTCTACGTGACAGTGTTTGCACGCCTGATTACACATCTTCCCCACGTTCACCTGTAAGATGTCGGGAGATAGGGGGCGAAGTGGCATCAGACCACTTGGCCTGAGCTTCTCCGCAAACAATGGCAGGCGTTCTACCGTATCGCCGTGGTGTAGAACGTTGAGCTGGAAGGCGGCATTGGCTAGGTCGGCGCTGCGCCGATGTAGGCTTGTGGTTGCTTGTGACATCAGCTCACATCGTCACTTCTTTGACCTTGTTCATCATCATCACGCCATGGACGAGTGATGCACCACCACGGATAGCTGCAGCAACATGGACTGCCTCCATCATCATTTCTTCCGTTGCGCCCTTCTGCAAACTGTCCGTAGAATACGCGTCGATACAATACGGGCACTGCACCGCATGGGCAACGGCCAGAGCGATCAGCGACTTCTCGCGTTGGGTCAAAGCCCCTTCCGCAAAGACATCACCATACCATGAGAAGAACTTTTCTGCGAGTGCCGGTTGGAACTCGGCGATCTCGCCGAATTTCCCGAGGTCTTTGGGGTCGTAGTATGTAGACATAGTGTCGGAGTTACGGGGTTACGGGGTTACGGAGTTACGGGGTTACGGAGTTACGGAGTTACGGGGTTACAGAGTTACAGAGTTACGGGGTTACTAGCGTCGGGCTGTAGCCTGATGT
>CALMZQ010000116.1 GCA_937870915.1 uncultured Ignavibacteria bacterium | reverse complement strand
CGAAAGGCTACACCATCTGCAGTTACAATAAAGATCGAGCCACCCTTTGACCGTGCATCTACTACGGCACCATGTTTACCGATGATCGTTACACGAGTGGCAACCTGAAAGTCGCTTCCATAGTGAACGCCAGGCATCACAAGAATCGTGTCTCCATCATGCGCCATGGCGATTGCGGAACGCAACGTTGTAGCACCCGACGTATAGGCACGGAAGGTATGTGCCGATACGTTGAGGGCAAGGAGAGAGATGATGATCGTTGCAAAGTATTTCATAGTTCTGCTCGGACGCCTAGATTGAATGAGCGTCCGCGTGACGGCATGTTGTTGATACTGGTATGCTCGTGATAAAACGCATCGAGTACGTTCGTGCACGATGCTTGGATCCGTAGTTCGGTGATAGGTCTCCATGCGATCAAGACATCTGCTCGTGCCCAAGAAGCAGTAGCATCCTCCGGCAGTATCGAGCGGGATATGCGGTTTTGTGCAGCGGACGCAAAGACTGCCAATTCACCTTGCAGTACACGTTCACCAACAACTGCCCGTATCGATGCCTGAACAGGTGCGATAAGAGGAAGCGGATCGTCGATCGTAACTCCAACACCCCAGATACCCCGTACCGATGCCTGCATACTCCACCACGGTAGTACTCGGACTGTTGCACGTGCATCAAAACCCGCAAGATCTGCTGTACCGATACTGCCCATGGTGCGGGTAGGGGGCTCACCGGTTGTAGACGTGTCTGTAGTAGGCACTGCGGCGATGTAGTTGTTGATCGTGCGGATCCATCCGGAGATGGAAAACGAAAGATCTTCATCACGGTAGGAGGTACCAATATCCAGTGACCATGCTTGCTCGTTGGACAGATCCGGACGTCCGATGGTAACGATGTTAGCCTGAGGATCGTAAAGCCAGAATCCGTAAAGCTCCAAGTGCGTGGGCATACGTTCACTACGAGCGAGGACCGACCATACATTTAGTCCTTCGGCTATCGTGTAATACGCCGAGACATTTGCGGAAAGCGCGCCAGTCAATCGGTCGAGATCCGCATCCGGGAAATATCCACCAAGAACACTGCGGAATTGCTCGTCCTTAATAGTGCGCGAGGAAACATCAACACGAGTCCCAAATCGTATAGTGAGGTCTTCAGTTAACAATCTCTCCCACGAAACACTCGTGCCAAGCGTGCCAACGCGGGCATCACCAATGTTGGTCAATTGCATGGAAGAGACTGTGGTATCGAGAGGCATCATGTTCATTGTAGCCGTTGCTGCGAGGTAGGTGCCATCGATAACAACCTTAAGTATGTCTTCTGATGCGGCGTAGGCGCTCTCCACGATCAATCCGTAGACGGCGGTAGTACCCACCATCGGCATGTACATATTCGGCATGAAGGCCCGGTTCTGAATCTCTGATAGGGGGCGATCATAATCGTCCATGCTGTGGTCAACGGAATTCGCATACACCTTTGTAGAGGTGGTAACGAATGATGACCACACAGACCGCCATGTAACAGCACCAATAAGTGCCTGTGCCTTTCGCGTGTCCATGATCAATGCCGGATATCCCACGTCCGTTGCTAGATCTGCGATCAGCACTGCCGAAACATTATCATGATCTCCAACCTTCCACAAGCTCCCTACCTGAAGATTGTGTTTGGTGAATCCTGACAATGCGATTGTCGAACCATCGCCTGATCGCATGTCATCGGCTGACCGAAGCGTGTACCCGGCTCGGAGTGCTATGTCTGGAGTTCCTCCGGACACATCTGCGCGCAACCTGCGCATAGAGGCATTAGACTCACCCGAGACGTCAATCACCGAACGAACTGGCGTGTTCAGAGCAGGCTGCTTCAGTGTGAAGTTCACCGAGCCACCAAGGTTTTGACCGTACCTCAGATCCGTTGCGTCCGACGAGACATCTAGTGTTGAAAGGTTGTCGATCTCAACATATGCTGTTGACGGATCCATTTTGTCAACGCATGCAGCATGGATTTTCATTCCATCGATAGAAGTGTTCATCTGTCCACCTCGCAATCCAAGCATGGAGGCCTCACCAGCAAAACCATTCGCGCGTTGAATGAGTGTAAGACCGCCCAAACGCATCAGATCATCTACGGAACCGGATGATGATAAGGGGCGATTCAATCGCCACGACTTCAATAGTGGATCAGCTTCAACTACCACCTCGCGCACCACAATAGTTCGTACTGTGTCTTGAGAACGTGCCGCCGTTGCAGTGAAGAGGATAATGGAAGCTATGGTAGCAACGACGATCATGGTCAGTGAACAACGATCTGGTACTTTGCGTTGAGGGTAGGTGCATCAATTGTGCTAGCGGTGAGATCAAGTTGCCAATCACCGGTCATCGTGAAGTTTGCGCGTCCGGTATACCAACCACCTCCGGTGGAAGTGGGGTGTACATTGCCCATCGAGCCGTGACCCATTGATGGCATCGTGGGGACCATCTTTAGTGAAGCATCATCAACGGGCGTATGGTCAAAACCATCCGTTGTGAGGTAGACGTTGAACTTCACGTCATTCATTCCAACTTTCCAGCTATCGCTGAGTAACGTGAATATGAACTTCGTGCTTGCTGTACCCTGAACGATCCGCACGTTGCCATTCGCAGATACCGATACAGGGACATGAACAGTAACGGTAGTGTCAGTTCTATGGTCGTGGATCGCTACGCCCACCTTCCAATCTGTTGCGCTAGGCATGGTAAAGAACACTGCGCAGTTGTAGAGGCCTGTGCTGTCCGGAATACTGTCCTTGGGCTGTACAACCGGACAAGAGTGATGCATGGTCCCCATGTCCATATCAGGAATTACGGTAACGTGTGCATCTGAAAGTGCAACGCCATTGTGGAGTACACGCACGAAGAGTGGGTTGTATCCCTCGGCAATGGCCACATTAGCGTAGACCTCGGCCGTGTATCCGACATCCGTTGCACTGCCGATGAGCAATTTATCGATGGTAGGGGGCGGTGTTGGGTCCGTGGGTGACGTACACCTGACAACGGACAGGAGCACAAGTACAACGAGGAGCCATCGAAGGATGTTCATGATTCATAAACTCAATGATGTAAGAGGAGATACTGACTGATCAATCGTTGACGAGATGAGAAACGTCATCGAACGTGCGTACAGTGCCAACAAAATTCACCCGAGCGCGCTCGCAGGCATGTTGATCGCGGAAGGCAGCAACGTTCAATCCCATAGGGGAATGGATCATTTCACTTTCGAGATAACATGCCGTGCGAGCTTCGATCAGGCTTCCGGGTTGGAGGAAGTCCGTTACCCAATACGAGTGGATATCAGTCTTCGGTATGGAGCCCCCTTCAGCCCACTCGATCATACATTCCGGTGAGTCGAAGGTGTAGATCTTCCCGGTGGTGGATACGATCTCTGCACCGAACTTCTGATCCGTAACTCCCATTCGGCATGAAGCACATTGGTCGCTTCCATAGGCAATGTTGCGGGGTTCAGGATCGGAGCACGATGTAACGAGAAGTACACATGCAAGGACAGAGGAGATGATGAGTGTTTTCATAAGGGGCTACGATGGAATACTAGTGAGTGGTTGTGCGATCTCGGCTGAGCCACCATGCTATCACAGCGAGAAGTCCACCGAGAGCAATGAAGGCAAATCCAACAGCAGGATAGGAACTGGCCGTGAAGTTCAGGAGTTGTTCCGTGCCGAGGAGTGGTGGCTGATAGGACATTCCCTCAATCTTAATGATAGCATGAGGATCTAGGTTGTGTCCATAGTCGTACTCCCACAGCCAGAAATCGTACATCCCAAGAGCTCCGGCACCAGTCAACAAGCCCAACCACACGAGGATCATCCAGCGTTTGCCAAAGGCAGCCACAAGGAGTCCAAGGCCAACGAGGACCAAAACGATCACCGGCATGTACTTTAGCTCTGGGATCGAGTCGGGCTCAATGCGCTTCATGCCGATGTAGTGATTGAGGTTGTTGATGTTGTCGAGATCATTCGGCCGAGAACCCTCCACGTTGTTGATGTGGATGTCAATTCCTAGTTCGCTGCCTTTCGGATACTGAGGTGCCTCAAGTGTGATCGACCACATTGGGAAGAAGAAGAGTCCGAGAAGGGCTACTGCTCCCAGTGCCATCAGGATCCGATGAAGGGGTTTCATGGTGATACTCCGTTATTTCTTATTCCACGTCACCTGGCCACTACCGCCATTGGAGACGCGAACGTACCCTTGCATTTCCTGGTGGAGAGCAGAGCAAAAGTCTGTGCAATAGAACGGGAAGACGCCGGCACGTTTTGGTTCCCAGAGCAGCGTGCATGTTTCGCCGGGCATGATGAGGAGTTCGGAGTTGTTGGCACCGATCACAGCAAAACCGTGTGGAACGTCCCAGTCTTGTTCAAGATTGGTTACGTGCCAATACACCTTGTCTCCGACCCTTACACCCTCGATGTTGTCAGGTGAAAAGTGTGAACGAATGGACGTCATGTAAACGTGAACGTCGTTACCACTACGGACTACCTTGGTGTCTGCTTCTTTCAGTGTTGCATGTGGGTGTTTGTTTTCCTTGAGCTGATACATCTTGCGCGAGTTCTTCATGATCAGATCGGCCGGACACGCTACAGCGTAGTGAGGTTCACCGATCGTTGGGAAGTCGAGAAGAAGCTTCATTTTCTCACCGGAGATATCATAGAGCTGTGCAGACTGCGTTAGCTCCGGACCAGTAGGCAGATATCTGTCCTTAGTGATCTTGTTATAGGCGATCACGTATTTGCCCCAAGGCTTTGTAGAGTTGCCTCCGGGGATATTGAGGTGACCAATGGAGTAGTACGTTGGAACGCGATCTACAACCTTGAAGTCCTTGAGTGACCACTTGACGATCTCTGACGAAACGAACATCGACGTGTAAGCATAGCCTTTTCCGTCGAACTCTGTATGCAGAGGTCCAAGTCCTGGACGTACAACTTCACCTGCAAGACAGTCCTTGTAGTTCAATACAGGAATGCCATCAATCTCTTTGTCGAACTTACCGCTTTCGATTGCCTTTAGCATCTTGCTGAAAGACATAACAGGGATTACAGTTGCAAGTTTGCCACCACCAACAATGAGTTCACCGGAAGGATCAACATCGCAGCCGTGTGGCGACTTAGGAGTTGGCATGTAATAGAGTGCACCCTTGATGTCGGCAGTTGTAAGAATGCGGATCTGCTTCTTAATCGTAGACGTTGCTGAGTGTGTGGCATCGTTGTAGACATTGTGGGCGTAGTCTACATTCATGATCGTACCCTTGCCTTGGGCAGCAAGCTCGGCGCACTTCTTCCAGTTGATCGCAATGATGAAGTCTTTGTCGTTCTGTGAGGCGTTGATCTCCTTCATCGTGTTGGCTTGTTCCGTGTTGTAGCACGACATAAACATCCAATCGTGTGAAGGACCTTTGCCAGCACGTGCGAGGTCGTAATCAAATCCAGGAACGAGTAGCTGGAAGTCGATATCCATCTGACCAGACGTCTTGTCTACCTTCACAAACGTGAGAGCACCGCGAAACTTCTCTGAATATTGTGTGATAGAGATGTCTTCTTGTGGGATCGGCACCGAGAAGCGTGTACCCGAGACAACATACTCGGAGTTCTCAGTAGAGAATGGTGATGAGTGATTGCCAGCGCTATTAGGGATCTCCAAGATCTCCTTTGTGCGGAAGTCTGTTAGATCTATACGGGCGATACGGGGCGTGTTGTTGCCGTTGATAAAGACCCACTTGCCATCGGCTACACCGCCTGTTTGTGACATATCCGGGTGGTGAGAGTCATCCCATGGAACAAAGCCGTGGGACGTATTGAGCATAGGCTTTGTCTCTTCAGTAAAGCCCCATCCCTTTTCCGGATCTACGGAGAAGACAGGAATAACACGGAAGAGTCTGCCGCTCGGGATACCATACACAGCAAGTTGTCCGCTAAAGCCCCCTGAGACAAAGCTATAGAACTCGTCCTTTTGTCCAGGAGCAACATAGACGCGTGATGCTGCATCTCCGGAAAATGCTCCGCCGGATGAGCCATCGTCCTTATTGCACGAGACAAGTGAGAGTGCGGCTATCAGTGTAAGGCAGCCGCGTAAGAAGGATCTCGACGTGATCATACGAGTATTCCTGAGAAAGTGAGTGGGCATGTTGTTGTCATTTACCTGTTGCGGCATGTTCGCGGAGGTGTTCTAACACACCGCGCGCATCCTTCTCATCAACGCTTTGATTTGGCATCTTCATCATGAACTCTTGGAGTAGACACTTCACCGTATCATCATTCTCGATCATAGTTTCGGTGTCTAGGATCATGTTCATGATGTATTCGGGCGTACGGCGTTCAGTAACCTTGCCAAGAGCTGGGCCTACGTAGCGCTCATCATACTTGTGGCACGCTGTACATTTCATCTCGAAGACCTCTTTGCCGGACTTTGCCATGGTGGCATCGATTGTTGATCCTACCTCTACATTCTGGATCTTTCCGTAGGTCTTCTTCTCTTGTTGCGTCTCCATAAAGGAGGGGGCTTCTTCCTTCTTGTCTCCGCCGTCTTGTGTACAGGCAACAAATCCTACTGTCGTAACCAGCAGCATCGCGAGTCCAAGTAGTCTGCTATAGATGGTTGTTTTCATGTTCGTCTCCATTAAAGAATGATCTACTTAGTGATGGGTTGTTGAAGTGTTCAACACCTTCGCAACTAATTGCGGAAAGAGAACAGCGTTTTCGAGGAATACATGCTGCATGGTGTCTTCGTAGAAGGATTTCATGCTGCTGTATGCAGAACGATGTGTTGTGCAAGCACCCTCAGGTGCTGTGAAGTCTGAAGTGATGGCACGTAGACGCTGAAGCTTGCGCCCAACCTCCTCATGTTCCGATTCGTGAGTGGACACGATCGACTGAATTTGCTCAGCAGAGAGAGCGGAGATAGCCGGGGAGAACAGCACTTTTTCTTCATCATCCAGATGTGCTAGCAGAGTGGTTTGTAACTCAACAAGCAGCTCAAGGATAGCCGGTGCGTCGAGAAAACGTTCACCGTGTTTTGAAACCACCTTTGTCATCTGACCTATCGCCAGTGGGAGTACCGTACGGAGGTAGCTGTGGTGATTTGCTACGATGAATGAAATGAGAAAGTCCGTGGACCAGAGATCAGCATGAAGATTCCCGAAGGCCTCTCCGTCAGTTACACTTAGTACTTCGCGTAGGACCTCTGAGGCATCTATGCCTCTGTCCTGACATGCCTCGTTCAATGGAGTTTTACCTCCACAGCAGTAGTCAATTCCCAGCCGGTGGAAAACCCCAACGGACTGAGGAGAATCCCGTAGGATCTCAGAAATGGGTGATTGGATGGTGACCATAGAGATAAAGGAGTCGCATATCACTAATGCTCCCTAGAGTTTCAGGAAATCCTGAATCCCTTGGATTGGACGCGTATAGCGATATCGGCTAGTGTGGTGGATGAAAACATGAGTCGTAAACGTGTTCGTTCGGTTGCCCAGGCATTGTGCATCGCACATGGGGTCTTTTCACCGCAGCCTGGGAGTCCCAAGAGACATTCATTGAAAAGCGCCGGCCCATCCAGTGCCTCGATAATGTCGACCAGGGCGATAGACTTAGATTCTCTGCTCAGCCCCACACCACCCTTAGCACTTCTCTGTGAGTTGAGAAGTCCCTTTTGAGCGAGTTCTGCCATGATCTTCTTGAGGAAGTGGTATGGGATGGACATAGCCTCGGCGATCTCAGAGATTGGTGTGTACTCTGTTCCAGTCCCCTTAGAAGCCAGATAGGCAAGTGCCTGGATAGCGTATGTAGAGGACTTTGAAAGCATAATGGGCGTTGATCCGATTGGTGATACGTGAGTCTCTTATCGCAAACTTAAGCGTGTGGATAATTCCACGCAAGCCCCACCGAAAATAAATCTTCGACGGGGCCCGTGTCGTTAGATTGACGCCTAGAATGCTTCTAGATACACCTTCACTCTAGCGAATTGCACGGTTTCTGGCCTTGGGAACTGTGTTCTACAACCTTGTAGAGGGTATTGTTTCTACGGGCCTTGGATATCAGGACGAGACGTTGGCTCTATTTGGTTTTGGAGTGGACAGCTTTATTGAGACGATCTCTGGCCTAGGGGTACTTGTTATGGTCCGCCGACTAGAGCGGGCGGGCTCTACATGCTCCAGTAGCGACCGATCTTCTTTTGAACGTTCTGCACTCTTGATAACAGGCTGGTCCTTCTACGGACTAGCTGCAACACTCGCCATAACCATTGTGATAAATATCCTCACCGGTGCTCAACCGGAATCAACGTTTTGGGGCATAGTAGTAGCCGGCGTCTCCATTGTCACCATGACTGCCCTTGTTCTGGCCAAACGCCGAGTAGGAGTAGCCCTGCAGAGTTCTGCCATCCTTGCCGATGCAAATTGTACAATGGTCTGTATTTACATGAGTCTAGCCGTTCTGCTTTCGTCAGCTATCTATGAACTATGGGGCTTTCCGTATGCCGATGCTATCGGAGCCCTCGCATTGATTTGGTTCAGTATCACCGAAGGCCGAGAGTGTTTTGCCAAGGCAAAGGGTCACGAATGCGGCTGCGAATAGTCTTCACTCTCCTGGTATTGGTGGTTTGTCTACGTCCTGCCTTACTGCGAGCGCAAGAGAAGCCCCCTGACACCTTAAAAACCGGATTCGACTGGGAGATCATTCCCATCGTGGCGTATTTCCCGGAAACCCGGTTCATGGGAGTGCTAACGGCATTTCTGAAGTACAGAACGGAATCGAATGCTACGTACAGAGCTTCGTCGATGGCCGTGGCGCTGCAGGCAACGCAGAATGCGCAGTTCTCTGCAGGGGTGTATCCGGAGATCTATCTCGACAGTAATCGAATGCGCATAGAGGGTCTTGCTGAGTGGTATCTCTATCCGTACAAATTCTTCGGGATTGGGAATGAGAACCCCGCTTCAAATGCCGAACTCTATACACCGAATGGCTTTCGCGTGCAGGTTCGAGCGTTGCATGCGATAGGTGGTGTGCGTGTACAGAATGGACTCAGCGCTGGACTTAGACTTGACGTTCGGTATGATGATATACGGAAGATTGAACCACGTGAAGATGGATCGATAGGTCCGCTCGGCTCCGGATCCGTTGTTGGCAGTACGGGTGGGTGGTACAATGGTATTGGCCCTATGAT
>CALMZQ010000115.1 GCA_937870915.1 uncultured Ignavibacteria bacterium | reverse complement strand
CGAAACTCGACGGGCTAAGTCTCAGAAGTATCGTTATTCATTCTTGCCACAACCAATGGGTCGGCAAACGCTAGAAATTCCAATCATATTTGTTGAGCACTGCGGATGCAGTTAGGTAGGGGAACAAGGAACTCAATTCATCGTTAGATGGCGAACCTTCGCAAATAGATCGCCATTCCAAACCGCGCCTATTACTGCGACAACCTGTACAACGGTACCGGTCTGTTTGGCAAGAATCATCTTGATATGGTATTCACCTAAAGCGGGGCTTACTCCAGCGGCAACAGCTCGTGGGTAATCATTAGGGTTGGAAGCGATTTCTGCGCAGAGCGCTATTCATTGCTTTGGTGGCCTTGCTATATGAGCAACATGGATTACCGTAAATTCTCAAGCACCTTACATAGCAAATCATCGAACGGGAAACCGACTACATCAAGACTATGAATTCGAACTACGGCAAGAACACGCGATCGTAGTATATATACAGTCAAACAAGTAGGTGGAAGATCACCGATATTGAGAATTTCGAATCTACCGATATACCCTCGCACCAGGACCCGCGTTTAAGTTGCGGGCCCCAAGTACAAATGAGTCCATTGATTTTTCAATTGGGAACTAAGATGTTTGCATGGTGAGGCACGCCCCCTCAGTTGTAGGGGTCGATCTTCCCCCGCTTTCATAGACAGGTAGGTTGATCTCGTTGTTGTGAAATTAGCTCTTCTTCGAATTGTACTGGCGTCAAATGATTGATGCCGGAATGTAGCCGCTGGCGATTGTAGAAGAGATGCGTCCATCGATAGACGCATCCACGCGCGTGACGCAAGTCATCAAACAGCATTTCATGCTTCAGTTCGGTCTTCATACGCGCCCAGAAGGATTCCATTGGCGCGTTGTCGTAGCAGTTTCCTCTGCCACTCATGCTCTGCTGAAAGTTCCGCTTTGCCAGTTCTGTTCTGAACGTATCTGCGTTGTACTGACTCCCTTGGTCTGAATGAAACACGATCGGTTCTGTTGGCCGTGAACGCCGAACATGACACGCTTGATTCAGCGTATGAATGAGCGTTCTCGTTTGCATGTTGTGCGAAACTGTGATGCCGAGAATACGTCGTGAGCACAAGTCCATGATCGCCACTGCATACGCTTTACCGTTACGACACGGCAGCTCGGTGAAGTCACTGACCCATACTCGATCAATCGCTGGAACGTTGAATGCTCGTTGCAGCAGATTCGGCGCCGGACCGAGTGTACGCGTTGAATCGGTCGTCGGACGGTATCGCCGCTTGCGGCTTGCATGCAAGCCCTCCGCGCGCATCAGACGCTCGACGGTCTTGTGCGTAATGATCTCGCCTTCCTTACGCAGCACACGTGTCATGCGCGGGCTGCCGTACGAGCCGTTTGTCTGCTCGAAGATCCGCTTGAGTCGCAGGCGTACCGTTGCATGACGCATTGTTCTGCGCGAAGGTTCACGTCGTTTCCAGGCGTGATATCCCTGGCGACTGACTTCCAGTGCGCGTGCCATTGCGGCCAGTGGCCATTGCGCCCGATGGGTGTCCATGAAGCGGTATCTCATTTCGGGCGTGGAATGAAGATACCGACTGCCTCCTTTAGGATGTCGCGCTCCATCCTGGCCTGCTTGAGATCACGCTCCAGCTCGCGAATGCGCTGCGCATCCGACTTCTGCTCGTCAGCGTGCTGCTTCACACCTGACTTGGCAATCCATTGTCGCAGCGTCTCTTCGGCAACTCCTAGTTGCTTGGCTGCATTCGATAGCGGGATGTGTTTCTCGATGACCAGGGCGATTGCTTCTTGTTTGAACGCCTCGTCATAACGGTATCCCCGTTTTCCCTTTTCCATGTCGAACCTCCACTGTAATATTAGCAATGGAGATCGTACTAACTGTCAACTAAACGGGGGGAAGATCAGGTCGATGACTTCGAGTTCCGTTGCGGCTATTCCATATTGCTGCCAGATTACCTCTCGTTGAACCTGGTTCGACATTGCCGAATCAACGACCTGTTGATGCTGTGTTGAGTATGAGTCAATCTGGGCTTGGTAGTAAGTGTTTGGACTTGATATGCATCCAATCCATAGCAGAATTGCTAGCAGCATTTCCATAACGATCTCCCTGAACTTGCGTGATATAGTTGGTGCCTTGGTCTTGGACACAACTTCACGCAGATTGGGGATGCCGTCAATGCCACCGTATCTTATTTTAGGACAATGCTAATTTGCCACTACATTAGGCATGTACATGTACCGACGTGTGTTAGACATTGCAAACAGCCTCCGCATGCTCGGAGGAAAGCGATGGTTGGAAGATGAATCCGTGTCAGCACACCTGACAATAGCGGACGTCCAGATAGTAAAAGCGCTATTTTCAGGACAAATAGACTCGGATAAAGATTTGGCGAAACATCTTTATGGCAAATCAACAGGGGTAGACGCTCGGTACCGCCGTCGTATGGGGCGACTTTCCAATCGTCTTTCGCGACTAGTTTTATCACTCCCACTCTCGGTATCTCTTGATAAGCGTCGCAGAGACACGATTACGAGTCTACGCCACTTGTGCGTTGGCGAGACCTTGCTTCGCACAGCAGCTCCAAAGTCATCACGACACCACTTTCTAGAGGCGTTACGGTGTAATGAATATCCAGAGCTGGCTTGGTACGCCCCTGCGATGCACTTCTCGTTCGCTTACCATGCTGCGGTGAATCGGCAAGGACCTACAGCTCGGCAAGAGGCAAAACTTGCACGGGAGGCTTGCGAAGAAGCGATGATGATCAGCAGACTACAAGAATTGTGGGTACTTCTTACGATCCATACCCATCGTGCAGCGGACAAGCGTCGTGCGGAGGATGTGGTTATCCG
>CALMZQ010000114.1 GCA_937870915.1 uncultured Ignavibacteria bacterium | reverse complement strand
CAGACCAGGAGATCGAGAACAAGGTTCTTGAATTCCTACGTGAAACAAGTGTTTCGGCACTGACCGCTAGACATCCCATGGATAGTAGGAAGATGACTGCTTGGAACTTCTACATAAATGAATGGAAAGAAGGTGATGATGAAAGACAACAGACGATTGTAATGATTGATGAGATAGCTCAGAGGTTCTTCAGATTGAAGGATACAGTCTTTGAGCTACACACGAAACGGAAGCTGAAACATGGAGAAATCCCAATCTCGGAGAAGAACGTAACTACGGTCTTGGAACAATGTGTTGCGAGATTTGTATGGCACAATGTCCACAAGGACATTCATGATGCCGAACAGACCGTAAAAAGGGTGCTTACCAAGGCACTATTGTCTCAGCCCAAGCCTCATGTTGTATTGGTGCCCGTTCATGGTCTCTTTACAAGTGACCGAGTTGAGTTTCGTGGTTGTTGTTATAGCCGCCCAGTTGAATGCCCTGATTACATCGAGCGGATGTCTAAGATACTGGACGGTACCGAGCTTGGAATAGCCGATGCAAGCAGCGAAGAGTTGAATACCGGATTTCATGTTATTGTGCGTGTAGGGTGCGAGGCTAGGTTCGTTAATGATGCAATCCATGGTGCGAAAGAAAGGGTATCAAGAGACCTCGCAATTCTAAGATATTCTGCAAACCGAGAGTTCCAGGGTCCACCTCATCTTGCATCTCCAGGAGTCATAAACTGGGAGCGCAAGTCACCAACTCTTTCCACAATTGCCTTTGATGAACAAGATCAAGGTATCATTCAGATTGCAGCCTTCTCCCCTGGTATCGCGGCACCTCTGAACTTGCAGGTCTGGAGCAAGTCGGAGTGGTCAAACGCGCTCGCCGTAGCTCATGACATCTCCATCAAAAATGAGAAAACAGTTGCATCCAGCTTGCTTGATGCATTGACATGGTTGGGCAGATCGACCATGCAAGAAGATGATGCAACGAGACTACTGTTCCAGGTAACAGCATTAGAGGCGTTGCTACCGTTGGATGGGAAGGAGGAAAAAGTACATCAGGTCAGTCTTCAAACAACAGTGCTAGGGGGCTTGGCTGGATCTCCAAGAAAGGGCACATACGAGCTGATCAAAAGAGCTTACAGTGTCCGGTCTGAGGTTGTTCACGGATCGAGGATGACGACCTCGAAATACGAGCCAGATCGGATACAACGATTGTTGGATCGCATAATGGACTTCCTCCTTTTTGACGAGAAGGGTAAAGAGATGCTCAGTCTATCAGGTGATGCCTTCCGTATGAAGTTGATGGAGAAGTTGTTCGAGAAGTAGCTTCACAAAGCTCTGACGCTGACAATCCATATTCTGTACATCTTATTGCGTAGTGAGGATAGAAAATGGCAAAGTGCATAGTGTTCTACCACCCTGGTGGTCCAGTAAAACATCGAGACGCACGAGGATGGACTATAACGAGACATGGTAGGAAATTCCTCCAAGTCTCTGGCAAAGCAACTCATTGTTCGAATACCAAACCCATCCAACAGAGAGAGTTGTTCTTCTGGGGTGAATATGAAGCACCTACAACCCAGAGACCTCTTAATGTCCCAAGTAGCCTTTCGTTGGGGCTCCCTCGCAACGTCGAGACGATAGTGAACCCCGTTCCGATTCCCTCCCGCAAGGCTGGGAATCTCAATAGTGACCCCTTTGTCTTCTGTGGTCCGTTCCTCTATTCCAACTGCCAGCAGTTGGGAAGAACGAAGAACATTCAGAATCTTATGCAGGGAGACATGATACTTTTCGGAAGCCACCTTGGAGGAAGTTTTGTACTTGATACATGTCTCGTTGTTGAGTCATCCGCGCCAGTTGGTGTTTATAAGCCCAGAAGTGTCTTCGATCTAGTCACATACTCATTGATTCATAGAGGTAACTACACGGTGTTTGAGGGTGCCACTTGGTCGAAGAACAACCCGTTCAGCTTCGTACCGTGTTGGAACTCACTCAATTGGGGTCAGGGACATCCTCGTCCTGTTCTGGAACCTAAAGGTGCACTTTCTGGTGTGATCACACCTAAGAAGACACAAGGCATCAAAGGACTGCCTATGGACTACGAGTCTGTGCAACCGATCTTTGACGAAGTCGTGAAGCAAGTACTTGCTGCACCGGGGTGTCTCTTGGGGACCTATATGGATCATCCTCAGTGTAGAGACTCCTCAAGCACTCGCACGCAGGATAAAGCCCAGGGACAACCGCTAGTGGAAGGAAAAGTGTGCTAGGTTCACAAGCAGAACGCGCATCTCAAGTGAATTTGTTAGCAGTTGTTGGGAGTTTGTGTTCTCCCTATTGGCTGGGTCAACTCAGGATAAGGAAGAGACTCCCTTGAAAGGAGTGTGGAACTTGCCATGAAAGATGGTTCAACCAGGTAGAGAAATCACAATGAGCTTGAGGTGTGATATATGACAAAGGAAGAACTTCTAGAGAATCTCCATATCCGTCTGCGGTTTGTAGACTCTATGATCGCTATGGTACTCCTGAACCAGATAGGAGTATATACGGAGGTGAAGTCCCCATTGCCATCAAAAGGGAAAATGAAGTGGCGCATAGGCGGGAAGAACTTCGAGTTAGGTACCAAACCGATGCAGGATGCCTTACTGACTTCGGGACTGATCGCAACAAGGAACCTTTACAACTTTCTTGGAATTGGGATAAAGACCGGTACTGCCACGTTGAAGACCTACGAGGGTTACAGTGATGATTTCATGTACAGCAGTATCCCAAATGCTCGTCCCCTAGATCTAGACCTGTTTGACCTATATGCGGAAAACGGAAACACTATTGTTGTGGACGGAGCAAACGTACCGTTAAGAGACGTAGTTGGCAAGGTTCTGAGCATCGCAAGCAAAGAGATCGCACACTTCACATGGAACAGCGAGCAGAAGCTCATACACGCTGGTTCCTTTGTCTGTGCAGGAACACTTCTGATGATCGCTGTTCAGGAACTCGTCCTGATTCCGGTCTATGGTGAGACTGACATTCACCTTTCAAGGCACCATACTAGTGTCCTCCTTTCAGATGAACTTTCCAAAGTACATCGCGAGATGATCGACAATTGCAGGAAAGACTTCAGGAAGGTAGTATCACAGTACAATCACTGGTAGGTACTCGGGTTCCTCGGGATCCTTAGCCTCATCTTCACAGCAGCTGATGACAAGCTCTTTCTTCAGAATGCAACGCGCCTCGTCACCGTTCTCTCTCCGAACATGTACGATCCACAAGGGTAGGTGAAACTCCTTCTGATTGGCACTTTCCAAGCAGTAGCCTGGAGATTCCGCCTGTCTTGACCATCAAGCTCCGCGTAGCGATATGCCCCGGCTATCAACCTGCAGAGTTTGTGCAACAGCAATCTGACATTGGGTTTAGCATGTCTGCACTCCTCGCCGAGCGGTGGTCAGCTACTTATGGAATGCGATGGTCATTGCGAGCGGAATCTCCAGTGATCAGGCGCATGGACGAACATAGCATTTCAACGCCAAACGGCACCCACCGATGTAATCCCAATCCCCTAGAACGACCGTGTCGCCAGGATTGATGAGCATATACCCGCAATTGCCGAGCACCGTCCGGCATAGACGATTGTTGGGGAACAGAGACGAAACATGATCTGCAATGTAGAGCAATCGTCGGCTATCTCGAACCATTTCGTGCATTGTTGCCATAACGGGAACAATGGCCTCATGAAAGCCTCTAGAGACTGCGTTATTGCTCGTCTCAATGTCACTTGTGATGTCGAGAGTCGTTCGACAAGAGACGAAAACGAACGTCGACAACTATCAGCGTCGAGATCGTACATGAAATGAGATATCTCAGGTACTATTCCTTCTTTGTTCGTTGCGTTCTAAAGACTTCTCGGTTCGTCACCGCGACATCGTCGCACGTGTCGTCTGTGTGTGATCTGAATCGCCCCCTTTCACCAATCACAATGTCCGATAACAGATCGATTGTTTGTCGACGTGTGTGAGAATTGGTGTGAGCACCATAAGCGTTCACTCTACATAGTGGACATCTCGTCCGTCTTGACCATCATGATCAGCGATGTCGGTGGCATAAGCGATCGATCAACAACGACTTGGCGTCTGCGACCTCACATTGGGATGAGCCAATCAGCATTAA
>CALMZQ010000113.1 GCA_937870915.1 uncultured Ignavibacteria bacterium | reverse complement strand
AGCCTTGCCAAATGATGAGATGTAAGGGAATTCAGCTGTTTCAACTGACCGACGAGTGGTAAGCGAGTATACTTCGCAAACCTTAGGCCCTGCCCATCCTCCAATGATGAGAATCTTGTCTTCATCAATCATTACCGACGAGTGTTGCCAGCGTGCATGTTCCATTTCGCCACCATCCGACCACGTATCCGTGCCCGGGTCGTAAATCTCCACTGTTGAATCTCCAGCCACCGAATAGGAATCTCGGCATCCACCCGAAACCCAAATTCGTCCATCAGGTAGTCTCAATGAAGTGAAACCATACCGAGGGGTGTGCATCGATGGGGCATCAACAACTGTCTTTGTCCTAGCGTCATAAATCTGCACGGAATTCGTGACCCCATCTCGCGTCCGCCCACCCATAATGAGCACACGATGATCATCGAGAGGCTGCGCTTCAAAGAAGTATCTACCAACCCCCATCTCGGCCACAATGCTCCATTTAAGATCGCTTTGCGCGCTCAATGGGAGATAAACGAGCAGAAACAGCACACAGGTGATAAATTTGCGATTCATAAAGCACTCCAAGAACTGCAGCTTCAGGCACAAGGCAACTACATGACGGAAACTAGCGACCACGCGTCAGAACAAATAGCGGATAACATTAGACTTCATGAGAAGATCGCCCGCTCTTACGATCAACGCCATGCGGAAATATACAACGCAATTGAACAGCAACGACTGTCCGAATCCTTAGCCAATGCCACGGGGCAAATCAAATCCGGTGGACTTCGCTCTATGGATTACGGTTGTGGCGCAGGAAACCTGACGCACCATTTGATTCGCCTTGGCCATACTGTAACGGCCGCCGATGTAACACCAAGTTTCACACAGATCACGTCCTCATTTGATCCGGCACGAATCACTCCGTTCGTACTGAACGGCGCAGACATGCATGAGGTAGAATCTGGAAGTTTCGACCTCATTGCAACCTATTCTGTCCTACATCATATCCCCGACTACATTACCGCTATCAAGGAAATGATCCGCGTTACGAAGTCGGGTGGCATCATTTATCTAGACCACGAGGCATCGCCCGAACATTGGAATCCTTCCCCAGCATTGAGTGAGTTTCGCTCAAAAACAATTGTGCGTAATTCAATTGGACATTACGCCCTGTGCCTGCTTTCACCTAAGTGGTGGATGAAAAGAGCTCGAAAGACATGGAATCCTCGGTATGCAGAGGAGGGCGACATCCATGTTTGGCCAGATGACCATATTGAGTGGGATGCAATACGAACGCTCTTCACGACTGAAGGAGTAGAAATCCTCCGTGATGAATCGTACCTTTTATTTCAACCCCACTATGATGTGAACCTTTGGCAGGAATATCGGGATCGCTGTACGGACATGCATATCATTGTTGGTAGGAAGAGGTGAACGTCCGTCTTCTTGGCCCCTTTCCTCCTCCGTTTGGCGGTGTAGCTCTTCATTGTGTACGGCTGCTAGAGTCGTTGCAGGCCCACGACGCAGAGGCAACGGGACATTCACTAGGGGGCATTCCAGATGGTGTTCGCGGAGTAACGAAAATCGGACTTGGGTTCTTCCTCTCTCGCACGTTGGTTCACTACCATACCGATGAGGGGAATCATCGTTGGATGCGGTTGTTCTCACGGATCTGGCGTCTCACGCGCACACCGTACGTTGTTACGGTACATTCATTCCGAGATCGCATCGAGTTTCAGGATCCTCGGGTGTTGCGCCAACTCGCAACTGCATTTGCGAATGCAAAGGCTGTGATTGCCATCAGCTCGGAAGTTGCCGATGCACTCGAGACGACACTGGGGTCTCGACATAAACGTACACGAGTTATTCCCTCAAACCTTCCGCTCAGTTCGTGGGAGCTTACGTCGCCGCTTCCGCCTGATATAGCGGATGCTTGGCAACGTGCACCAGTACGGATCCTTGCCAATGCCGGACGTATTGTAGCGTATAACGGACGTGATCTGTACGGGCTGGATGTACTCGTCTCTGCCTTCAGGTCGATCCAAGATGAGAATTCTGCACTCTGCATTGCTATTGGCGATGTGGTAGATACCGCTCTTTGGCAAAATATATATGCCATGACTTTGAATGATGCCCGCATCACGATAGTGGGCAGCCTCAATGGCCCCCTTGCACCATTCGTCCACCATGCACACATTGTGGTTCGGCCAACACGCACGGAAGGCGGCCCCTCACTCACTCTAAGCGAAGCTCTCGAACTCGGCAGATGGGCCATCGGGTCCGATGCCGTGCAGCGACCCGACGGCACGGTGCTCTTCCGTAATGAAGACCCAGTTGATCTTTCGCGCGCTCTTCTTCAATGCATCGCAGATGCACGTCGCGGTCACATGCCCCCTCCGATCACTCCGAATGTGGACGCGGTTAAGAAGCTTATCAATCTCTATCGACGCGTATCAGCGTGAAGTCTCAACGACGCGTATCAGCGTGAAGTCTCATCGGCGCGTATCAGCGTTAAGTCTCATCGGGCTGCAGCCCGACGTTATTCAGTTCTTCATCAGCACCACACACACACCCGCTGAGGTGTAGATCTTCATGCCGGACATTGATATCGGCTTGTCACTATAGCTGCCGTGTGCAAGAGCGTGCTTGGCGGTGTTCATTTGCAACAGTGTGCGTGAGATCTTGCCGAGTCCTTTCTTTTCAACGATACGGTCGTTGAAGAATGGTTCTTCGTAATCTCCG
Organism: uncultured Ignavibacteria bacterium; assembly: GCA_937870915.1. Taxonomy (GTDB): domain Bacteria; phylum Bacteroidota; class Ignavibacteria; order Kapaibacteriales; family Kapaibacteriaceae; genus UBA10438. The sequence continues at coordinate 12,872 of CALMZQ010000113.1, read as the reverse complement.
AAGTAGACTCGCTCACGTTCAACGAGACCAGAGGCCTTTACGATACGATCGTTAAATGAAGCCACGTCGTAGTGACGTTGGAAGAAGACGGGCTTTGATGTGAACTTCTCACCGTAAACGTCCTGCTGGAGAAACCAATCGCGGGCGTATCCTTCGTTCAGCGGTGTGGTAAGGAGGTATATGCCGCCTGGCTTAAGCAGACGAGCACTTTTCTCCATTGCTACGGAATCGAGAGCCCCCTCAAAATGTTCGATCACGCTGATGTTGGTGATTACGTCGAATGATTCGGGCTCGAGTTCAGCTTCGAGGAAGTCGCGGACAACCACATGAAACCGTTTTGGGTCGAGACCCAATTTCCGCGCGTATTCGTTTTGTTTCTCCACCCAATTGAACTTGTCGAGACAGGTCACGTCCCAATTCGTCTTGCTCGCTACCCACGACGGAAAGATCGAAGGCCCAGTGCCGATATCGAGATATCGAAGGGGCTTATCAAACAACGGCTGCAGCTTCTCTGCCAACAGCGGCAGTTCTATCGCACGTTCGTAGCCAAAGCCCTTGATCCGATAGAGAAATCGAAGACGCTTTGCGTGTGCATCGATACTGCGAAGTAGCTCGGCATTGATGGATCTTTTCACTTAGACCTCTTGATAATCACCATAAACATTCAAGCGAATTGATCGCGCAGTGTCTCGAGGATGTTGAAATTCGTGAGCTCGTAATGTAGTGGTGTGATCGACGCCCATCCGTTTGCCACTACGATATCGTCTGCATCCTCAAGCTCTGTTACCGTAACGAAATCTCCCGTGAGCCAGTAATACGGTTTACCGTGAGGGTCCAAACGTACATCGTATCGGTCCTTCCATTCACTGTGTCCTTGACGCGTTACTCGGAGCCCCTTGTAATCTTCTCGTGGTATAGGTGGAACGTTTACATTCAACAATGTGCCAAGCGGGAGGTCGAGGCTGAGGAGTCGGGACGCAACTTCATAGGCCACCTCTGCTGCAAGCGACATATCAGCCGATTCATCAAACGTTGCTAGTGATACGGCCATCGATGGAATGCCCATCAACGTGCCTTCTGTTGCAGCACTCACGGTCCCGGAATAGATGGCGTTGACGCTGGTGTTCGACCCGTGATTGATCCCGCTAATGATCATGTCCGGACGTTGTTCCATAAGTGTACTCACACCCAGTTTCACACAGTCTGCCGGCGTGCCGTTGATGGCCCACCCGATCACTTCGCCATCCCTGGAGAATGGTGTTGCTCGTAAGGGGCTTGCCACAGTTAGTGCATGCCCAACGGCACTTTGCTGTCTGTCCGGAGCTATCACAATAACATCACCGAGCCGACGCATGGCATGGACTAATGCGTGTATACCTCTCGACTCGATACCGTCATCATTCGTGACAAGAATGCGCATGCAGAAGCCCCTTATCGCGTAAGATCGAGGTAGAACACAAAGGCCATAAGCATCAACAAGAGGGCGATGCCTACTTGTTGGAAACGGATCTTGATGTTGGTGGGAATCTCGCGGCGTATCACTGCTTCGATACCAACAAATACAAGGTGTCCGCCATCAAGTCCCGGAAGGGGCAAGAGATTCATTACTCCAAGCGAGATTGAGATAAGAGCCATAAAGCGAAGGAACGCTTCGAGTCCAAGATCGGAACTGCGAGAGGCCATCTTTGCGATCTGAATCGGTCCACCAAAACTCTGCTTCACGGATACCGTACCACGGAAAACATGCGTCACCGAGGTGCCGATCATGGCGATGGTATTGCCGGTCTCTTGAACGGCCATTCCCAAGGACTCGAATACTGCAAAGGTCTCGGTCCTGCGAGGTCCAACATAGGAACCTTCCAATTGAACACCGATCGTAGAGTCTGAACCGACCGTTAGTGCTATCGGCATAGGTGTTCCATTGCGCTCAACGTGCAACGTGATAGGCCGTGCAGCATGCGCACGAACGTACCGTTGGAATTGTGGTAGGGCGCGTACAGGCATGGAGTCCACTGCCAAGACAACATCGCCCTGCTTTAGCCCGGCACGTCCGGCCGGTGAAAGTGTTACAACACCGCCAAAGATGATCTTCATGTCTGATGGATAGAGCCCAAGTCCGGTACCACCTGCCATGGATCGAACAAGATCTGAGCTTGAGAGTTGCACGGTGCGTGTTGCACCGTCGCGTTGGACAACCACCTTTCGCATACCTGTGTTGGTTGATAGACCAAGCTGTTCGGCACAGTCTTCCCATGTTGCTACTGTTACTCCGTCAACCGATACCACACGGTCACCCCCAACAAAACCTGCAGCAGCAACGGAGGTGTTTGGATCTACCCAGGCAATCGTTGTTGTGGCCATTTCTTCGTGACCATAGAATAATGGCAAGAGCCAAAACACGGCAATAGCCAACAAGAAGTTCATGATCACACCGGCACTCAAGACAAAGGCCTTTTGCCAGTTCTTCTTGGAGCGGAATTCATACGGCTCTGGTGGACGTCCGGCAAAGTCCGTATCCATGGATTCATCCACCATACCCAGGATCTTTACATACCCACCGATCGGCAACGCACACAGCCTGTAGTCTGTGCCTCCTTCAAGATCCAGGTCTTCGGGGATCTTGCCGAACGAGAACCCCGTTTTGGGATTCCATCCCATCAAACGTGGACCCATACCGATAGCAAAAACATCGGCTCGCATACCCGTCCATCGTGCAGCAAGGAAGTGTCCAAGCTCATGCACAAAAACGAGCACACCAATAACGATGATGAAGGCGATTGTTGGCTGTAAAAATTCCATGTCGATCAGTTTTTCCATTGAGTACCAATGATGTATTCCGAGGCTCTGCGACGCGATTCAGCATCTATAGAGACAACGTCGTCCAATGACGGATGAGACACGTGTTCTATGTAATCAAGCGTCCATTCAATCGTTCTGGCAATGCCGAGATACGACAGTTCTCCCGCCAAGAAGGATGCCACGGCAACTTCATTTGCGGCATTGATCACGGCTCCTGCAGAGCCCCCTACTTCTAATGCATTGTAGGCCATGCGAAGACACGGGAATCTGTCAAGGTCCGGAGCTTCAAAAGTCAATTCTTTAACTGAAGCCAGATCCAAGCGAGGTAGGGTAAGGGGCATGCGGTTCGGATAGGTGAGCGCATACTGTATTGGAACCAACATTGTTGGGAGTCCCATCTGCGCCTTTACCGACCCATCAACGAACTCAACCATTGAGTGAACGATCGATTGTGGGTGAATCACCACATCGATCTTTTCGCCGGGCAGGTCAAAGAGCCAGCGCGCTTCGATCACTTCAAAACCCTTGTTCATGAGCGTGGCAGAATCGATCGTGATCTTTGCCCCCATTGTCCAATTGGGATGCTTTAAGGCCATGGCAGGCGTAACGGTCTCCATCTCAACGCTACTCAACGAGCGGAAGGGTCCACCGGATGCAGTGATGATAAGTTTTGAAACATCTTCTGCACGTTCACCAACGAGACATTGCAGTATTGCGCTGTGCTCAGAATCAACAGCGATCAAGGTTGCACCATGCTGCGATGCTGCGGGAACGAGTACGGCACCTGCACTCACGAGGGATTCTTTGTTGGCAAGCCCAATAACATGCCCGGCGCGAATGGCGGCCATTGTTGGCTGAACACCGCTAAAACCCACCATGGCCGAGAGGACTACGTCGTTATCGGTGTCTGCTGCCGCTTCACAGATCCCTTCATCCCCACAGAGCACGGGTCCGCTAAACGTAGGGAAAGCTTCACGAAACATCCGCCACGCCAACTCTTCGCGAAGTGCCACGCCATAAGGTTTATAACGTTTCGCCTGCTCAACCAGATCCTGCCAGCGAGAATTACATGTAATCCAACGAAGTGAAAATCGGGAGGGGGCTCGCGCAACGATATCTAGTCCTTGTGTACCGATGGAACCGGTGGACCCTAGGATGGTTACGTTACGGCATGCTTCAATTGACATCACAGGTATTGGCGTGTGATGTCCTTCGTGTTCGACCCTGCATAGCAGCGGAACTCCCCTGCTTCGATGGTGTCGTCTTCACGAAGTGAAACGGACAGGAAATACGTGCGGAGCCAACGGCGCAAAGTAGACGCTCTATTGCGCTCGATGTAGTGGATGATATACGGATGTGTTGCAACAGTAACACGCAGCCCCCAGGTCTTTGCACGATAATTCCGTAGCCAGCGGTCTATGCCGGCAACCGTGCTGGCTGCAGAAAGAACGCGACCAGTACCCATACAGAACGGGCATTCCTCACTCGTACGCTCGGCCATACTCTGACGGATCCGTTGGCGCGTGATCTGCATAATGCCGAGTTGCGTGATCGGATAGACGATGGTCTTTGCTCTATCCCGCGACGTTTCTTTCTTCATTTCCGCAAAAAGTTTTCTGCGGTTCTCTTCTTGCTGCATATCAATGAAGTCAACCAACACCATCCCTCCGATATCGCGCAGGCGGAGCTGTTTGGCCACTTCCTTCATTGCTTCAAAGTTCGACTTCACGGCATTCGCTTCTTGCGTGCGCTCGTTTGATGCACGCCCGGAGTTCACATCAACCACTACCATTGCTTCTGTGTGGTCGATGATCAGAGATCCCCCACTCGGTAGCGGTACTCTGCGTGAATGCGTGAGATGGACTTCACGTTCAATGCCATAGACATCGAACATTGGTTTGGTATCGGCAAAAAATTCGAGCTTTCCGTCGAGATGCGGCGCTGTGCGCTGCACATATGTTTTGAGGTCTCGGAACAACTTTCTGTCATCCACTACAACCTGAGCAACATCATCCTTAAAAAGGTCGCGTATCACGCTGTGCGCAACGCTTGCCTCTTGGAGCAACAGCATAGGCCCCTTAGCATCCCTGATCTCCTTTTCCATCTCTCGCCAATCTTCGAGGAGCGAGGCGAAGTCCCTTCCAACATCGTCATTCGTGAGGCCAGCAGCGGCAGTACGTATGATACAGCCGATACCTTCAGGAAGGATCTCACGGGCGATGGCACGAAGGCGTTTGCGCTCCTTAACGGAAAAGATCTTGCGAGAAACACCAACGTTTTCTTCGAACGGGAGGAGGACAACATTACGTCCGGTAAGTCCAACCTTTGTTGTTACGCGAACGCCCTTTTGGTGGTATGCTTCTCGCGTGACCTGCACTACTACCATCTGCTTTGCTTGCAGATTGATCGTAACCTGGCCACTGCGTTTTGTATTGAACGTTGGGAGTCGCTTGTTGGAACCGGCCTTAGACGTGCGGAGCGCCACAGCTGCTGTTTCTACGGCATGCGAGACCGGACGGTCGTCCTCGTCGTCATCCGTAGACATGTCTTCCATTGTTGAGTCAACATCACTAAAATGCAGGAATGCATCCTGCTCTAGGCCAATGTCGACAAAGGCGGCATTCATCCCCTGGATGATCTTTGTGACCCGTCCGAGGTAGATATTACCTACATGGTGTTCCGTATCCGGCGTCTCGGTAAAAAGCTCAACGAGCTTACCGTCCTCCGTGATCGCAATCCGGAGGTGTGAGGCCGAGGCACTAATGAGAATTCGACGTACCATTAAAAAATACAGCCAAGTTGACCGTGGCGCCTTGTACGCATGCTGACCGTTGCTTCCTTCCGGACCTGGCGGGATTGGGCTTGGTACAATCGCACGGGACTTGGCCGTGTTGTTCTCATTGCTTGAACCACAAATATACTAGGGTTTTTTGAATTCCGGCACTAAACCTTGCCAGCATTCCCAATAATCGTTTTGCAGTTCACTTGTTGTCATGGCAAACGCTGTTGGACGAGACACAAATCTCGTTTCGAACATGAATGCCATCGTCTCTTCAATCTTCACGGGCTTGAGTTCCACCTCCGTCATCCGCTTATAGGTATCTGCATCCGGTCCGTGACCGCTCATGCAGTTATGGAGGGAAGATCCGCCGGGCACAAATCCACCACCCTCTTTGGCATCATAGATACCATGGATAAGCCCCATATACTCATTCATGAAGTTTCGGTGGAACCAGGGCGGTCTAAAGGTATTCTCAGCAACCATCCACCGTGGCGGGAAGATCACAAAATCGATGTTGGCTGTTCCAGGAGTATCGGTTGGAGACGTAAGCACCGTATAGATCGATGGATCCGGATGATCGAACGTTACGGTGTTGATACACTGAAACTTTCGCAGGTCGTACTTATACGGCGCATAGTTTCCGTGCCACGCCACTACGTTCAACGGAGAATGGTCGTAGGTCCCCTTCCAGAGATTTCCCTGGAATTTGGTGATAACCGCGAACTCCCCCGTTTTTTCCTCATACCATGCCTCAGGGATCAGGAAATCGCGTGGATAGGCAAGCCCATTGGCTCCAATCGGGCCAAGATCAGGAAGCCGGAATGGGGCTCCATAATTCTCGATCATGTAGCCACGGACTGGGCCTTGCACTTCAACACGGAACTTCACACCACGCGGGATCACACAGATCTCTTGCGGATCTACGTCCACGATCCCCATTTCCGTGAGAATATGGAGCGACCCCAACTGTGGGACGATAAGCAGCTCACCATCGGCATTGTAGAAGAACGTGTCCGTCATAGACGTGTTTGCTGCATACACGTGGATGGCCGACCCTGTGTGTGTTGTTAGGTCTCCACCACCTGCCATCGTTGCTATACCCTCCAACCACGTTGTTGGTTTTGTAGGAAGGGGTAAGGGGCTCCACCGCAACTGGTTGGGCGTTGTCTCTACTTCGTTAAATGGTGTGGAACGGATCAAACCGTTGTTGATACGCTCATACGGCCGATGCACAACGCTCGGACGTATACGGTACATCCACGAGCGCTTATTGGCAGAACGCGGTGCAGTAAACGCCGTACCGTTGATTTGCTCAACATATAAGCCCAATGGCGGCTTCTGCGGAGAGTTCTGACCCTGTGGAAGAGCCCCCTTAACTGCCTCCGTTGCTACGTCATTGCCGAAGCCACTCATGTAGCCCATTCCAGACCTCACTGATGAACAACAACGAAAAATCCGCGCGCCCAGCAGGATTCGAACCTGCGGCCCGCAGCTTAGAAGGCTGCTGCTCTATCCAACTGAGCTATGGGCGCAACGTTACGAAGTTAATGAGTTACTAGTTACCAGTTACTAGTTACCAGTTACGAGTTACCCTCTGCCCTAACTATCTAACACTCTTACATTCTAACAATCTAGCACTCTCATTAGCACACTAGCACATTAGCACACTAGCACACTAGCACACTAGCATTCTAACTCGGCACTATCTCAAACGAGCTCAGAGCCTCATCTATCACCAGGCGCACGGGGCCGTGAGGGGTTGGAAGGAGATCCGGGTCTCCAAACTCGCCACCGGAGAGGAATTGGGATTCCCTGCGGATATCAGACAGCCAGGCATAGAGATCAGCGGACACGGCAACCTCGTGCGGTGCCTGGCCGTGTTCGTCAACATATCGTTCGATGGAGGTCATCAGCTCCTCGAAAGCATCAAACCATTCCATATGAGCCTCACTTTCAGGGTCTGTCCGTTTCCTTTGATAACAGGAAAAGTCGTGCCAAAGTTACAGTTGGGGATAAATATTATTCCGTATTTTGGCTGTCTTCCACGGGCCCCAACTTTGTTGCACTATCCCTAATAGGGTCAACACGATGGCGGAGGGCCGCGCCAACGGGTTGACAAGGAGTTCACATTATGTCGGAACAAACATCCGGAACAGCAGAAGACATCTCCATGGAGACGGTCGCCGCTGCATCGGAACAACCAGCACCAACGGTCATCGGAGAACGCTCAACCAAGCGCTCGGCAATTGCCGCGCTTCTTGGGGGAGAACTCGACGGATCTGCAATGAATGACGCTGCATTCCTACAGCTGTTTGACACAAAGGTGTCTACGCTAAAGGCAGATGACCTCGTACACGGTACCGTTGTCTCCGTAACGAAGGACGAGATCCTCGTAGACATCGGCTTCAAATCTTTGGGCGTAGTACCCCGCGCTGAATTCGTAGGCGCTGAGCTTCTCGCACCGGGCGAAACAGTAGACGTCTTCGTTGAGAAGATCGAAGATGGCGAAGGCAGACTGATGCTCAGTCGCCGTCGTGCAGACTTCATGAAGACATGGGACGAGATTCTTAAGCTTGCTGAAACACAAACTGTCACACCGGTTCGCATCCTTCGTCGCATTAAGGGCGGTATGGTTGTAGATCTTCTTGGCATTGAAGCGTTTCTTCCCGGCTCACAGATCGATGTTCGCCCAGTTCGCGACTTCGACGCATGGGTTGGTCGCACGATCGACGTACGCGTTGTAAAGGTCAATCATCCAAGCGAAAACGTTGTTGTCTCCCACAAGGTCCTGCTCGAAGAGCAACTCACGGAACAACGCGGCAAGATCCTCGAATTGCTCGAAAAGGGTCTTGTTCTCGAAGGTACCGTCAAGGCTATCTCGGACTTCGGTGTATTCGTGGATCTTGGCGGCGTGGACGGCCTCGTTCACATCACAGACCTTTCGTGGGGCCGCGTAGCTCACCCAAGCGAGATCGTACAACTCGATCAACAGGTCAAGGTTGTTGTTCTCGATTTCGACGAGAACCGCAAGCGTATCTCCCTGGGCATGAAGCAACTCACGTCCCACCCATGGGATCAGATCGGCGAAAAGTACGAGCCGGGAACAAAGGTTCGCGGCAAGGTTGTTTCCCTTACAGACTACGGTGCATTCATCGAGATCGAAAAGGGCGTGGAAGGCCTCATCCACATCAGCGAAATGAGCTGGACACAACATGTCAAGCACCCATCACAAGTGGTTTCACTTGGTCAAATGGTTGATGCTGTTGTTCTCAACATCGATAAGGGCGATCGCAAGCTTGCCCTTGGCATGAAGCAACTCGAGCCTGATCCATGGAATGACCTGATGGCCAAGTATCCTATCGGATCTGTCCATAAGGGCGACGTACGCAACCTGACAAACTTTGGCGTCTTCATCGAACTCGAACCAGGTGTTGATGGTCTCGTACACATCAGCGACCTCTCGTGGACAAAGAAGATTCGTCACCCAGGTGAGTTCGTGAAGAAGGGCGACAACATTCAAGTTGTTGTACTTGCCGTAGACAACGAACATCGCCGTATCTCCCTTGGTCACAAGCAGATCAGCGAGAATCCATGGGACGTCTTCGAAGGCGAATTCGGTGTTGGCACTGAAACAGAAGGCAAGATCGTGCGCCTTATCGATAAGGGCGTGATCGTGGAAATGCCGCAAGGCGTTGATGGCTTCGTCCCAGTATCCCAACTCTCATTCGCCCCTGTCCGCGTCATCGCAGACTTCTTCAACGTTGGAGACAATCTCCCGCTGAAGGTTGTTGAATTTGACAAGGAACAGAAGAAGATCGTTCTTTCTGTTGTTGAATACCTCCGCGCTCGCGGCGACGAAGAAGTGGCGAAATACAACGCCAACCACCCCGTCCCGAACGCAGATAAGTACAACGCAGATGGTTCGGCAAACGCTAACACAACGATCGAAGACCTGGAGGACAGCGAACCGATCGCCGAATAACCACACACACCATGCACAAATGTGCAGTCAAACGAAGGCCCGCCATTGGCGGGCCTTTTTTTATGTTACCACTATGGATCTAAAACCCATTCTCGATGAACTGTTCGCTATGACGTTCCATGCCGGCATCAAACCCGGCTTGGATCGCATTGCAGACCTCTGCACATATCTCAACGAGCCACATCTTCGCTACCCGGTCATCCACGTAGCAGGGACAAACGGCAAGGGTTCTACATGCTCAATGTTGGCATCTATACTCACACATGCCGGGTATAAGGTAGGCCTCTATACATCTCCGCACATTCGCACATTCAATGAACGTATCCGCATCAATGGTGCGATGATCTCAGACAACGATGTGGTGCGTTTGGCTCGCCCCCTCATGGATAGAGCTAAGTCGATAGGGGGCACGTTCTATGAAGTAACCACGGCGATGGCATTTCAATACTTTGCGGAACACAGAGTTGAAGTTGCCATCATCGAGACCGGACTAGGTGGACGGCTTGATGCAACAAACATCGTACAGCCGTTTCTGAGCATCATCACACAGATCGACATCGACCACACGGAATATCTTGGCTCCACGTTGCCTCAGATAGCCAGCGAAAAGGCCGGAATCATCAAGCACGGGGCTCCTGCTGTTGTTGGGCATCGATCTGGATCTGATACATCCGGCAGACTTCTTCCGGACATCCGGGACGTTTTCATTCGCAAGGCTGAGGCGGTACACACATCCGCTTCATTTGCAGAAGACACGATCTATGTGGAGATGGACACCATTCATCCGGATCTGACGATGACGGTGAGTGTTACAAATGATGCTGACCGCAGATACTATACAACGGATCTTTGCGGCCAACATCAAACTCGGAACATTGCAACAGTTATTGCCGCACTACCAACGATCTGCGAACTCTATTTTGTGGAAGAGCCCCATGTTCGGGAGGGGCTACTCCGTGTGAAGCAGACCACCGGACTCTACGGTCGGTGCGATATGATCTACACAGATCCATTCACCGTGATCGACGTGTCACACAATCCAGGAGGCATCATTGCACTCAGGGAGACACTTCTAGCCTCAGGCAGGGCACCACACAGCATGCAGGTGGTGTTCGGTGCAATGTCTGACAAAGATGTTGCCGGCATGCTCGAAAACATCGCTCCCCTTGCCCACACAATTCACCTCTGCGCACCAACTATCGGACGCGCACTTCCTGTTGAAGAACTTCTCAACCTTGCTCTCTCACTCGGCATCATGAATACAGTTGCACACTCGAGTGTTGCACATGCATTCAAGGCCGCTGTTTCACACGGGCCAACTGTTGCATGTGGCAGCTTTCACGTTATCGACGAAGTGGTGTTAGAGTGTTAGAGTGCTAGATTGTTAGAGTGTTAGAGTGCTAGATTGTTAGAGTGCTAGAAGAGGAGAGAGAGGGCGAAGAGAGAGGCAAAGAGGATTTGGAGGTAGATCGTACTGACATTTGCTTTGACGAGGGTGCGATCGTATAAATGTTGACGCATATAGGAGACGATCCATCCGCCATACGCAAGTCCAATGAGTGCTACGGCAAAGAGAAGGGGCTTGCTGAGGTAGACGCCGAGCCATGTGGTTACGCCGATTGATGTCGTAAGGAAGAAGAGGTAGAACCAGATGGCGGCACGGTATCCGTAGGTGACAACAAGATGATTCTTACCTGTTTTTGCATCGCCTTCAGCATCAGGAATCTGATTGATGAGCAGAATGTTTGTTGTGAGCAGTCCGGTAGGTATCCCTACAAGAAATGCGTCGAGCGAGTACAATCCCGTGCAGACATAATACATTCCGAGTGTGATGAGCGGACCAAAGGCCATTCCAATCACAATCTCGCCAAGCCCCTTTCGAGCTACGAGTCTCAATGGCGGGGCAGTATAGAAATAGCCCAGTGCAAGTCCGCTTGTTCCAATGATGAGCACTCCGATACCAACTACATAGGTGAGGTAGATACCTATTGCAACGGCGAGGGCAGCGAGGCCAATGGCAACATTGCGTGTTCCATTGAGATCGATAAGCCCCATCTCGATCGCTCGTGACCCACCTGAATATTGGACGAAATATTTTGTGTTTGCTTGATCGGTACCACTCTTCACGTCGAAGTAGTCGTTGAACACATTGCTTGCTAGATGCAACAAGGCAACACCCACAATGGCAAGAGTTGCATACATCCATGCGACATCAAGTCCTAGCACACCACCAACGTAGGCAACACCGATGAAGGCCGGTGTCAGTGCTGCTGTGAGGAAGGGAGCTCTTGTGATTACAAGCCACGTAATGGCCTTGGTAGTTGTACGAATTGGAACGTCCACAACAACATCCAATTCTTCGGTCACACCACAATAGCCAACCTGAACGCCGTTTTTGAAGGTTGGAGTAATGCGGATTTTTGCTCCGAATTGTTCACCGTTCTTACGAATGAAGTTTGTCTCCCCAACCCATTCGCCTTCTTTGACAGCCGTAGAAAGCCATGTACCGAGATTCTGCAAGACAATCTGTCCGGGAGAGAATGCGCTCACTCGGAGTTTCCCCACCGTCTCGTTCCGGTCGTACCCGAACATATGCACAGCCCCATCACTGAAGGTGTCGATTACACCCTCCATATCACACGTGATAACAGACCTGTCAAGTGCGGTTGCCATAGGACCTCCACTGTAGGAAGAAGGAAGAAGAAGTACACCGCCAATCTACAAACGACCGACCAATCGGTCAATACCCACTCCGTATCTTTGCCTCCTCCAAAAAACAAGAGTGCTCTACGCCACATTAGCAGACTAGCACATTAGCACATTAGCACACTAGCACACTAGCACACTAGCACACTAGCACACTAGCACACTAGCACATTAGCACATTACCATGACCGCTCTTCTCTCTGTCTCTGACAAAACCGGCATAGTTGAATTAGCTCGCGAACTTCACCGCTTGGGCATTCGACTCATTTCCACAGGTGGCACAGCACAGACCCTTGCCGAATCCGGCATTCCAGTAGTGAAGGTGGCTGATATCACCGGGTTTCCGGAGATCATGGATGGCAGGGTGAAGACATTGCATCCCAAGATCCATGGCGGACTCCTAGCTGTAATGGATGACGCTAGCCATGTACATCAAATGCAGGAGCATGGGATTGAGAAAATCGATCTCGTTTTTGTGAATCTCTATCCATTTGAGCAGACCGTTGCACGGGAAGGGGCTTCGTATGAAGAGATCATCGAGAACATCGATATTGGCGGTCCGGCAATGGTTCGTGCCTCTGCAAAGAACCACAGATTCACCAC
>CALMZQ010000112.1 GCA_937870915.1 uncultured Ignavibacteria bacterium | reverse complement strand
CCAATCCCACGCACCGGCACCCCCTCCCTAGCGAAGCGTGAGGGAGGGGGCTGGGGGGTGAGTTCTTGATTGACGTCAGGCACGAATTCTTCAGTTCTTAAAGACCTTACGCCCTCTCTGAACTGAACTATCATTGAATGTTGCATTCAACTCGAAGACGATCTCGTATCCGGTCTTACGACTCAGGGGAAGTTTGGGGTCACGGACGTAGAGCGTGAACCTGTAGCGGCCATCGTCAAGAATGGATGGAACACCCCGGGTGAACACTGCATACCTTGCTGACTTGAGTGTGTCCACAACCTTCGATTCAGTAAGATCAATGGTGATCTCACCAGCTACTCTATTTCGGATATACACACTGTCAATGATGAGGATGCCCTTCGAGTGCAATTGAGAGTCGTCTATGGTTGCACGAGAAAGGTCCAACGATCTATTCTGAGCGTTGCCACTAGCAAAAACCAATAATTCCATGGATAGCGCAAGCGCAATGAAAGGTACAAAACGCATTGTTTCTCCCGTTTTGGTACAAACAGGCCTCTTCACCCTTTTGCCCCCTCAATTAATCCACACTGACTTCTGTCCTTTGATTCCAACGGGATTTTTCAGATGTTGGGAACCGAAACCTCGCACGTACTTTAGATGCGAATTCGCCCACCATTCAGGTTTCGGACATGCAGCCTACGAATACGAAGGATCCGGAATATTATCACAAGGTTGTCGATTGCCAATATGCCTGTCCGGCACATACTCCTGTCCCTGAATATATCCGACTGATCGCAGCGGAAAAGTACACCGAAGCCTACATCGTGAACTGGGAATCGAATGTGTTCCCGGGGGTGCTGGGCCGTACGTGCGACCGACCGTGCGAGCCGGCGTGTAGGCGGGTGAGGGTGGAGGAAGAACCGGTTGCTATTTGCCGACTCAAACGTGTGGCTGCCGACCATAAGGGCGATGTGTCCGAATACATCCCGGTTGGCCCCTTCCCTCCCAATGGAAAAAAAGTGGCTCTGATAGGGGGCGGTCCGGCTTCTCTTACGGTTGCCCGCGACCTCGCTCCGCTTGGATATGAGATCCACCTGTTCGATGAACAACCTGCAGGCGGTGGGATGATGCGGACGCAGATCCCGTCCTTCCGGCTCCCGGCCTCGGTCCTGGATGAAGAGGTTGGACACATCCTAAACATGGGCATCCATACGCAGTTCCTTTCCTACGTGGATAGCCTTCGGTCGGTGATCGACAAGGACTACGATGCGATCTTCGTTGGTACTGGAGCCCCACGTGGACGGAATCTGAACATCCCGGGTAGAGACGAAGCAGCAAAAAACATCCACGTAGGGATAGAGTGGCTGCAAAGTGTTGCCTTTGAACACATCAACAAGATCGGAAAACGGGTGATCGTTCTCGGTGGCGGTAATACGGCCATGGACTGTTGTCGCACTGCCAGACGTCTGGGCGGCGAACAGGTGAAGGTGCTCGTACGGAGCCCCTTTGCAGAAATGAAGGCATCGCCGTGGGAAAAAGAAGATGCCATGCACGAAGACATCCCGATCATGGACAACCATGTCCCGGTAGAGTTTGTGGTGGAAAATGGCACACTCAAGGGAATGATGTTTGAAAAGGTCCACCCGGTCTACGATGAAAAGGGCAAACGATCACTGGTTCCTACAGGTGAACCTCATGTGTTCGTTGAAGCCGATGATGTTCTCATTGCTATCGGTCAAGAGAACTCCTTCCCATGGATCGAGCGTGATCTCGGAATGGAGTTTGACAAGTGGGATATGCCGGTTGTGGACGCAGTAACGTATCAATCCACCATCCCGCGTGTGTTCTTTGGTGGTGACGCAGCGTTTGGACCAAAGAACATCATCACTGCTGTTGCGCAAGCTCACTCTGCCGCTATCTCCATCGATCTCTTCTGTAAGGGGGCTTCCCTTAACGAAAGACCTCATCCGATGGTGAACCTGGTGAGTCAAAAGATGGGCATCCATGAGTGGAGCTATGACAGCATGGTAACGGTTGACAAACGATTTGTTGTCCCTCAAGCGGATAAGAAACTCACGCTTTCCAATAGGAAGATTGAGGTTGAACTTGGCTTTGATGCACTCACAGCATGGAAAGAAGCTGAACGCTGTTTGAATTGCGACGTGCAGACGGTGTTCCGCGAACCACTCTGTATTGAATGTGATGCCTGTGTTGATATCTGCCCTACGTCGTGCATTACGTTTACGGAGAATGGTGATGAAGCAGACCTGAGAACGCGACTCAAAGCACCGGCGATCAATCTCTCGCAGGCGCTATTGGTGTCTGATATCCTCCCAACAAAACGAGTGATGGTAAAGGACGAAGATGTCTGCCTCCACTGCGGACTCTGCGCCGAACGGTGTCCAACCGCTGCTTGGGATATGCAACTCTACACGTACAACACAGCAAAGGCAGGAGCGTAACACACAATGTCCATGATCAATGACTTCGTCGTCCGCTTCGCCAACGTCAACGGCACTGGCTCTGCCTCCGCCAACTATCTTTTCGCTAAAAGCATCTTCCGGATGGGTATTCCGGTCTCGCCCAAGAACATCTTTCCGTCCAACATCCAAGGTCTGCCCACGTGGTATGAGGTGAGGGTGAACGAAAAGGGCTATCTGGGCAGACGTGACGGTGTGGACATCTGCGTGAGCGTGAACCCGCAAAGCCTGAAGCAGGATGTAGCATGCGTTACGCCGGGCGGATATTTTGTGTACGACAACACAAAGCCCCTTGCAGCAGAGTTCATTCGCGAGGACATCACGTACTTGGGCATACCGCTCATGGCTACGTGTAACCGTGAGTATACTGACCCTCGACAACGTCAGCTCTTCAAGAACGTGATGTATGTGGGTGCTCTCTCTGCCCTCTTGGAGATCGAGTTTCCTGTGTTGGAAGATCTCCTCGCAGAACAATTTGCGGGCAAGGAAAAACTCATCGCTCCAAATGTGAAGGCGCTCAAGCTTGGTATTGACTTTGTACAAGAGAACTTCACGTATCCCCTGCCGATGCGGGTAGAACGTAGAGATCTTGTGGGCAATCACATTCTGACCGATGGGAATTCTGCCTGTGGTCTTGGGGCAGTTTATGCCGGTGCAACGGTTGTTGCATGGTACCCCATCACACCGTCAACGTCCGTAGCAGAAGCCTTTCACGACTATGCAACGGACCTGCGTATCGATGAACATGGCAAGACGAACTTTGCCATTGTGCAGGCAGAGGATGAGCTTGCCGCCATCGGCATGGTGGTGGGTGCATCATGGAACGGGTCGCGCTCATTCACCGCTACGAGCGGTCCGGGCGTTTCCCTCATGAACGAGTTCCTTGGCCTGGCCTACTTTGCTGAGGTGCCGGCTGTACTTATCGATGTGCAGCGCACAGGACCAAGTACGGGCATGCCAACACGCACGCAGCAATCGGATCTGACGTTGGCTGCCTATGCATCACATGGTGATACGAAACACGTGATGTTGTTTCCGTCAACTCCAACCGAGTGTTTTGAAATGACGGCCGACAGCTTTGATCTTGCTGAACGTCTGCAAACGCCAATCATGATCATGTCCGATCTTGATCTTGGAATGAACGATCATATGACAGCCCCCTATCAATGGGATGATACACGGACATATGACCGGGGTAAGACGTATTCTGCAGAGGACCTCGAAGCCATCACACGATATGGTCGGTACCTCGATGTAGATGGTGATGGTATTCCCTATCGCACCATCCCCGGTGTGCACCCACAAAAAGGATCGTATGTAGTAAGGGGCTCCTCACGCGATGAATATGCCGTGTATACAGAAGACTCTGCAGCATACAAACGCAACATGGACCGACTTGCAAAGAAGTGGGAGACGGCAAAGACACTTGTGCATGCGCCGCAACGATATCAAGAGAAGAACAGTCAACGTAATGGCGTGATGTTCTTTGGGACAACTACTGATAGTGCTCAAGAAGCTCTCGACATACTTAAGGAGCAGGGCTACGGACTTGATGCATTGCGATTGCGAGCATTTCCATTCAACACTACAGTTGCAGAATTCATCACATCACACGATCGTGTGTTTGTGATAGAGCAAAATCGTGATGGACAAATGCGCAGCTTGTTGACCAATGAGCTCACTGTTGACCCATCCAAACTCATTTCGGTTCTGAATTATGATGGTATGCCGATCACGGCACATACCATTACCGATCAGATCCTTCACCACATGCAATCAGCGCAATGAGTTACGTACGCCCAAAATTCCGTCACCCCCTCCTTCCAACCAACGACCTAGGGTATACGGCAAGCGACTACGAGGGATCACTCTCTACGTTATGCGCCGGATGTGGTCACGACAGTATTAGTGCCGCCATTGTACAGGCATGTTTCGAGATGAACATCGAGCCACACAAGGTTGCCAAGCTGTCTGGCATTGGATGTTCATCCAAGACACCAGCCTACTTCCTTGGTCAGTCCCACGGCTTCAACACCGTACACGGACGTATGCCATCAGTAGCCACTGGTGCCAACCTTGCCAACCGTGATCTTATCTACCTTGGTGTATCCGGTGACGGAGACACGGCATCGATCGGTATGGGCCAATTCGTCCACGCCGTGCGACGCAATCTCAACATGGTTTACATCGTGATGAATAACGGATGTTATGGTCTTACCAAGGGTCAGGACAGCGCCACTGCTGACCGCGGCTCCAAGAGCAAGGCCGGATCTGTGAATCCTTTTGAGTCGATCGACCTGTGTGGACTTGCCTTAGAACTCGGCGCCACGTTTGTTGGACAGAGCTTCAGCGGTGATAAGACACAGCTCATTCCGCTTATCAAGGCCGCAATGAATCACATAGGTTTTGCCTTCTTGAACGTGATCAGTCCGTGCGTGACCTTTAACAACAACGTTGGCTCTACAAAGAGCTACGACTATGTACGTCAACACATGGAAGCAACGTCCACCATGGACTTTGTACCCATGCAGACCGAGATCACCGCCACCTACGACGCCGGAACAGATGCAGCCATCACCTTGCACGACGGATCCCTCGTCCACCTGCATAAGCTCGCAGAGGGCTGGGACCCAAGCAACAGAATGAGTGCCATCCAAGCCTTACAGCATGCACGTAACGATGCAAAGGTTCTTACGGGGCTTATCTATTACGGAGCAACGGATACCGAACTCCACGAGGTTCTGAATACCAGTGATCGCCCCCTGAACAGCCTTAAGGAAAATGAGCTGTGTCCGGGCAAGGCGAAACTGGAGGAGATTAATAAAGGGTTGCGTTGAATAGCGAATAGCGAATAGCGAATAGCGAATAGTGAAAGATGCATTGTGAAATTGAGAGGTAGAGAATGATTCGATTTTGGATGGCCGGATTGTGGGCAGCCTTTATACTGTTTGCCGTGGTTGGATGTTCAACATCGAATGTCTATGATCCATCGTTGACGTTGCCGGCAAGCCCCCTAAAGAACAGGCAGATGCAGGTTCAGGCAACGGGTGGTTTTTATCCTCAGACGCGACCGCGGGAGGCAGACCAAGCATTGTCTTTAGGGTTTAGTGGCACTATGCGCATAGCAGCTACGCCATGGCTCACGTTGCAAGGTCGGTATTGGGCAGCTGATGCGGCTTCTGGTGATGGACTATCGCAAGGAATTTCTGTATCAACCATTGTACGTCTGGATTCGGATTCAACGGGCTTCCGATGGAGCATTGTGCCATCATTTGGATGGACTACGAATCAAAGCTTTGAGCTTGAGGGGAAGGGCACATCGCTCATTCTTGCGGCATGGTTGCCTTCAACCGAAATGTTTCAGCCCTACGTTGGAATTGGTCCTGCCTATGGCTGGAGTCCAGAAAGTAGCTCATATACCAACACCGGAACAGACTCAACAGGCACAGACGGTTCTCGCAATGGATGGGGTGCCATTCTCAACGTTGGTACACACTGCAACATTGTTGGAGATCTGTCGGTTGTAGGAGAGCTCACTACAGTTCTGCAGGTAAATCTTTATGACGGGGTGGCACACATCATCTTCTCTCCTATCATTGGAATAGCCTATGCGTTCTAGTCTCGTTGCCCTTTTCGGTGTTGCACTCGTGGCTATCGCAGGCTGTTCGGACGCAGCGGTTGTAGTGTGGGAGCGTGATGGTACGCTCCATGGTAACGTGTTTGGACCTACAACGGAGTTCGGTAATGCACGTTCATTACCTAATGTCATGGTCAGTACCACAGATGGTCAATTCAGTGTACCTACCAATAACGCAGGTGAGTGGACAGTATCACTAGCTTCGCTGAACGTGCCTACAACCTTTCGGTATGTATGCACCGGATATGACACATCCTACTCTATACTCTATGATTGGAATCCTGGCAGAGACACCCGAGTGCAGGATATGTTTCTTTCGTCGGTTATTGCGGATACATTGGCAATGATTGAGATCAACGTTGACTCTCTATCGGTTGATTCCCTCTGGTATACTGTGAATGCAGATGTGCCCGACTCTCTACGCTTCATAACAATTTGTTTTTCCAACACGTTAGAAATGGATCCGTCGCATGTATGGATGCAAGCAATCTTGAACGGCGCGTTTATCATCCTTGGCAAGGACGATTGTAAGGGGCTCCAACGTTCGCAGCACATTGAACCGGAGTTGTACAATCTGTTGAGAAATGCCCCTGTCTATGCGTCAGCAGCACTCGGGCGCCCACTCCCTCAATACGGTTTTGATGCGCAATCGCAGAGAGAGGAAATACTTGCTGTGAACGGCTTAGGGCCTCTGTTGTCTTGGAAACGAATTTCACCATGAACAGCGAACGCAGAACAGCGAATAGAGAATAGCGAATAGCGAATAGTGAATAGTGAACAGATGATTGAGCTCTTATAGAGGCGCTTGGAAAGGCGCTAAACGACGATGCAGACCTATTGGCACGATTAACTCCGTATCTCCGTAATTTCTTCCATGAGCAAACGTACGATTGAAGAACTCAGAGAAGACATTGGTGTAGCTATACATGTCAGCGATACAGATGGCCTAAGGGCGTGTGCTCAGGAGTTGTTAGCGTTAGGAACGCCCGATGCGCGTGCTGCTGCTGAGAGAGCGTTGGGAATCTTGAACAACATACTCGGTGACTATGAAGAAGCTCTGAGGTGTTTCAATCGGTCGTTGGCGCTTTTTGAGGAATTGGGTGACCACAAGTATGCTGGCAAGGTCACCATGGGCATCGGTCTCGTTCACCATCACGCGGGCAACCGGGAACGTGCCTTGGAGTATTATCATCGCTCGTTAGCTGTGCATGAAGAACTTGGGGATCGTAGTGGTGCGGTTAATGTCCTAGGTAACATTGGTGCACTCCATTCCGATTGGAGCAGCTATCCTGAAGCTTTGGAGTGTTACAACCGAGCGTTGGCAGTACTTCATGAATTACATGACACTCCAAGAATTGCCTTAGTCTTGGGTAACCTTGGTAACGTATATAGAGCTACAGGCAACTATCCCGAGGCACTGCAGCACCTTCATAGAGCTCTTGCTCATTATCAAGAACGTGGAGACCGAATTGGTAGCGCAGGTGTTATCTGTAGCCTAGGCAAGGTCTATAGAGCAACGGGTAACTACTCTGAAGCGTTGGATCACTACCACCAGGCATTAGCCATTCATGAAGAGCTGGGCGTGAAGTTGGGTGTAGCCGATGACAACTTTAGCATTGGCAACGTTCTCTTTCAGACCGGAGATCTCTCTACCGCCCTTGAACATTACCGTCGTGCACTCACGTTGCAAGAAGAGTGCAATGAGCGAAGTAGTGTTGTTATGACCACCTGCGCCATCCTTGGATGTTTGATCCAGATGGAGTTGTTCAGCGAAGCAGAGGAGTTGTTCGCCACAACAACGTCAATGACCATTTCAGAACCAAGTCTAGCGATCTACATCCTACAATTGGATGCCACCTTACACGAACACCATGGTCGTTATGACGAAGCGGCAGCGTTGCTCCAAACCGCCCTCTCATCCGCAAGAGAGCACACCCTTCTGTCTGTTCAAGCCGATCTCCACAAACAGTACCGCGATCTCTGTCAAAAGAAGAATGATTTTTCCGGATACATCGAACACAACAACGAATACACGCGCATCACCGAAGAGATCAACGGAAAGGACACCGCCACAAAACTTGCCATGCAGGAGTCGGAACGGAAAATGGCAAAGGAACGTCAGGAACACGAACAACACCTAGCCGTTCTCTACTCTACCCTCCCCAAGCATATCGCCGATAGAGTGGCAAGGGGCGAGGTGGTCAACGACACGTTTGAGAATGCTGCCGTGTTGTTCCTCGACATCGTTGGATTTACCAGGCATTCAGGTCAACTCGATGCATCGGTTGTTGTACAACTCTTGCAGAACATCTTCACCACGTTCGATATCATCTGCGCAGAACATGATGTGATGAAGATCAAGACCATCGGTGATTCGTATATGGCCGTGGCATTCAATATAGCGGACGCCGTAGGGGCGAGGCCTCGCCTCGCCCGTGAACAAACGGGAATCGCCCGTGAACAAACGGGAATCGCCCGTGAACAAACGGGAATCGCCCGTGAACAAACGGAGATTGCGAATAGCGAGCAGCGAATAGCGAATGTCGCATTGGCCATGATTTCGAGCGAGTTCGTATGGCCACACACCGGTGAACGTGTGATGTTCCGCATCGGAATCCATTGCGGTCCGGTGGTTGCGGGTGTACTCGGCACGGAACGCATGCAATACGATGTATGGGGCGATACTGTAAATGTTGCCAGTAGAATGGAAAGCTCTTCTGAGCCCGGACGCATCCAGATCTCTGAGTCGCTCAAAGAGGCGCTAACAAAGGCG
Source organism: uncultured Ignavibacteria bacterium (assembly GCA_937870915.1). Classification (GTDB taxonomy): domain Bacteria; phylum Bacteroidota; class Ignavibacteria; order Kapaibacteriales; family Kapaibacteriaceae; genus UBA10438. The sequence continues at coordinate 6,737 of CALMZQ010000112.1, read as the reverse complement.
CTCAACGAGGCGCACATCGTGCCAAGGGGAGAAATCGATGTGAAGGGCAAAGGAATGATGAAGACCTATTGGCTGGAGTTGCATGAATCATGAACATACACGTGTTCCAAGAACAAGTGTTGACCATCGATACTGCCCTTGCCAAGTGAAACTAATCCGTTGATGAACGAACCGGCGCTCAGGTACGCTCTAGCCAATAGGTGGACATAACGCCTTTGCCCTTGATCTCCACTTCCCCGCGGTACGTTACCCCAGCGGCTTCAGCGCCGCCCTTATCAAGATCGAGAGGAGTTAGGGCCATTGCGAATGCTTCGGAGATATGGATCCTTCCCGGTGCTGCGGTGCCCTCCAGGCGGCTGGCCACGTTCACGGTGTCGCCCCATACATCGAATTGCATCCGCTGTGTTCCGATCACACCAGCGGTCACCGGGCCACTATGAAGTCCTATTCTTACCTGAAGAGGGGAACTTGTAGGGACAACGATGTGTGAAACAGCATCGAGCATGTCGAGTGCTGCACTTGCTGCTCGTTCAGCAGGGCTTGAAATCGGTTGTTCGGACACTAGGCTATTCGGCTGTTCGCTGAATGCTACTGCCATGTATGAGTCTCCTATCGTCTTGATCTTCATCACATTGTGGTGCTCGCAAACGTTATCGAGCGTCGTGAAGAATTGGTCAAGGAGTTTGACTACATGTTCGGACGAGATTATTTCAGAGATCGCGGTAAATCCAACGATGTCGAGGAAGATCACGGCAGCGTTGTCGTAATGATCGTTGACAGTTTCGCCCCTTACCACCCGATCGGCGATATGTTGTGGAAGAGTGGAATGAAGGATAGCCCGTTCGCGTTCGCGTTGGTGACGTTCCACGTCGAGAGCGCGCTTTTGTTCGTGCAATGCCAATCGACGTCCGGAATCTCCAGTTTGCATCTCCTTTACAAGCTTCTGATGTTCTTCATTGAACCGAACGTAGGCATCAAGATCTCGTTGCTGTAAAGCAAGGTCTCGTAATCCCTTGAGTGCTTGCAGTTCATTCTTCTTGCTTGTTGTTCTCAGTGCTATGGAGCGACCTTCTTCCAACGACAACTTCGCCCCTTCAAGATCCTGATCCAGCATCTGAAGTTCGGCACGGGTGATCAGGTAGAACGTACGTGTATGAGGAACCTTGATGGAATCTGCATTGATGGTCGAGAGCAACCTACGTGCTTCATCTACGTCGCCTGCATCGATCGTTGCCTTCACAATGTTAACCAGGAGATTCACTGGCGCTTGTAGGTGTTCCAGCTGCTCGTACAGTGAGAGTGCAGCATGGAAACAGGAGATGGCTTCTTTGTACTGACTTTGTTGCCACCGCACAACACCGATCGCTTCTAGCCAGTGAATCTGCAACCTGTCGTCACCGAGTTTCCGGGCAGTATCAAGAGCAAACTGCATCTTTTCGATCGCTGTCTCTGCATCGCCGATGTCGGCATATACATGACCAATATTACCTGTAGTGCGTCCGCACTCTGCTATGGATCCGACCTCTTCGTACAGTTCCAACGACCTGAAATAGTACTCTAAAGCTGTTGATTGGTCACCGACGGATTGAAACAGGTTGGCTATGTTACCAGCTGCCGTTGCTACTCCAGCTATACCGACAATATCCTTCGCTGTTTCATAAATCGTCAATCCACGGTTAAGGGAATCAAGTGCAGACTCGTTGTTACCCATTTCTCGGTGTGTTGTTCCTAAGGTGACGTAGACGCGAGCGGCATCGATCATCATGCCGTGTTGGAGCATGATATCCAACGCCCGTTGCTTATACTCCAGACTCTTGACATGATCTCCATAATCGTCGTAGGCATTGCTTACGTTGCCGAGCGTGATCGCGATTCGTTTGATGTTTCCGGTCTCTTCATGGATCCGCAGCGCTTTCATATTCAAGGAAATGGATTCTTGATACTGTCCCCGGAACCGACATACCGTAGCACGCAGGTTTATGATCCTAGCTTCGTGGAGCGCATGCTCATGACCATCTAGTTCATTCGCCAAGGCCTCCAATGCCGCGGTATCCTGTAACGCTAGAGCTACAGCTACGTCTGCATCTATCTCCTCTATACTTCTCATGGAAAGGGGCCAGGGGGATGTTGGTGTCAGTCGTAAAATAGCATTTCAAACAGCGAACACAGCGGTTCGTGCAGCACAGGCCGCCATTGAGATTGAGATCGACGTCAAAGGAAAAGGTAGGATGCAAACCTACTGGCTTCAAACTGCCTTATGACGATATGACGGTATGACGATATGACGTACCCGAAAGTAATACTGTCATAATCGTCATACCGTCATAATTGTCATAGCCGTCACAACGTCATAGTGTCATAACGTCATAATTGTCATACAGGAATCTTCGTTTTGTTTTCTTCCAGCCATTCCGCAAACGACTGAAGTTCGGGATTGAGAGCACGCACAACATCGAGGTTGCGGGCACCCACGTAGTCGTCATTAAATTCTGCTTTGAACTGATACATGTTGCCCATGTCATCGGCTCCCGGAAAACCAAAGCTGCGGAATACTGATGCGGGCACGGCGTTGTAGACAACGTTTTCACCGAGCGCTGTGCTGAGCCCCTTTGCCATTTCTTCGCCGGTGAGATGTTCTCCGGCAATGCTCACGGTCTTGCCGATGTATGACGGATCTTTGAAGATGTTATAGGCAGTCTTGCCAATGTCCTTGACGGCGATGCCCGGAAGTTTTTTGTTGGCCATGGCCATGGTAAGGGCAAGCGTTCCATCTTCACCACGTGCCGGACCTGCGCCGAAGTAAATGAAGTTCTCCCAATAGAACGAGGTGTTCAGGATGGTTGTTGGTACACCAGCTTCAGCGAAGTAGGCATTGGCTTCTCCCTTTGCATCAAAGTGTGGCACCTTGTAGTTGCCTTGCAACGTTGGCATACGATCGTCGGATAGTGGGATCCACTTGCGAGTGTCTTCCAGCGACGACCAGATAACGTGCTGCACACCGGCTGCCTTGGCTGCATTGGCCATGTTGCGAGCGTGTTGCTTTTCTTTGTCGGGCGAGAAGTGGTCCCAGAAGAACGTCACAAAGAACGCACCATACGCCCCCTTAAGAGCTTCGGTAAGACTGTCTTGACTGTCCACATCGGCTGCAACTACCTCTACTCCAAGAGCTGCTAGAGCCTTTGCCTTATCGGAGTTCACATCGCGCGTAATAGCACGCACGGCAAACTCGCTGTTTGCATCGGAAAGAATGGCGCGGACCAATCCGCCCCCTTGTGCACCCGTTGCACCTACAACGGCAATGATCTTTTTGCTGGACATCGGAAACTCCCTGTGTGTGTACCTGTGTTAAAACACATTACTGTTATGTGTTCAAACATACATCTATTGTCAAACATAGCAAGGGGGCTTGGTGTTGTAGTTTGGTGATGTATGGTCTCCGTCATACCGAGTGTTGTGGAGGCACGTGTCGCACTACATTTTAGAACTCGCGCCTTGAAGAAATACGCACTCACCTACACCACGGCTATCATTGCTACTTTCTTTGTCGCACAAAGCTGTAGTAACTCGGTTCAAAGCCACCGAAGGAAACAAATAGATATTGATCAGGCCTATGCTCTTTATCACGAGCGTAACGGAGTCGCACCGATTGGGAATGATTCATCACTACGGCACCATGTCAAGAGTGATTATCTGCATGCAATAGAAACCAACCGTCTTAGCTACGAAGAGGCAAATGAACAGGTGAAATTGTGGTTTGCACCCTGCGCTACGTGGAATTCATTTCCGGTAACTGGTGATATCAACACCACCGGTGATGACTATGGACCGATCTTTACGAACGATTCGACGATGTTTTTTACTCGCAGTCGACATGCTAGCACAATGTGCGGCACATCGGATGTTTTTGTTGCTCATTTGAGAGACGCCGGCTGGATTGCCCGCAATGTTGGTCGCCCCATTAATGATTGCCACGAGACATCAGCCCTTTCATACAACAGCAAGGATAGTTCAATGTTGTTGTATGGACAATATTACCTAGCCAACTCAAAGATCCTTGGACAACGTACGCTATCGCCAAGCTACCCTTCAGACGCAGTTCAAACGAACACTATACCCTACATTTTCGATCCAATAACTGATTATCAACCCTTTGACGCACCACCGATCTTGACACCATTGATTCGGGACCATACCAGTGCTATGCATAGCCGTTATTCTGCAGGTACATGGGCATCTTCAATAGTCGACAATCAAGGTGATATCTATATCGCAAAGTTGAACAAAGGTCAGGCATTGGAATTCCCTAGAAGGATGAACTGGCCGATATCGGGAGGAGATTTCGATACTGACGCTGTGGTAACTCCGGATGGCAGTGCACTGTTCTTTGTTTCAGATCGGCCAAACGTCATGTACGATTACGAGGGTAAGCCTCCACTTCGAGATCGGTCGCGCTTGCACAATTGGGGTAACACGAATATCTATGTCTTTCCTCTCCTAGATAATAGTGAAGGATTGCACTATATCCTTGGTAGTGGAGTGAACACGCCTTTTGCGGAGAGAACGCCATCATTTTCGGCAGATGGAGATACAATGTACTTTTCCTCCAATGGTCTGCCTGGGTATGGGGGTATGGATGTCTACTATTCAATACGCTTGCGAAAGGATTCATGGTTAGAATGGAGTACACCAAAGAATTTGGGTCGAGGTTTTAACACAATCGATGATGAGGTCTGGTTCACTAGAGACCCCTCTGGCACCAGTTTCTTCGCTCGCCGCGTGAATGAAAAGTTGGATATCTACCAAGCCGTTCGTGTGCCGATCATCCGGTATTTACGAATACGTCCAGATTGCAAGGTGGTAGAGAACATTACCATGCACTCTCTTCTATACGACGGATCAATTAGCACTGAAGAGGTCGATACGAACACCCTCATCCATAACCACCTAATTGAGATTGACACGACCGACTATGAGGTTCATGAGTTTATCATAAAGAGTTCCACCTTCGAACCGCAACGACATTTTCGAAGGTGTGATGCAGAGTCGGACACACTTGAACTATTGTATTCTGACATCACGATATACCCCTGTGATGAGCCTTCTACGATTGGTGTAAGCAAGGCAGAACGTAAAAAGTGGACATTCTCTCGTCACGAAACATTTGCATCAGTCGAAAACGCAATTCGGGAAGTCGCTGTTTATCTCTCTGAAAACTTCCGTGAGCAACTTTTCGTGGAACTCGCAATCGTTCCGGAGCATGGTGATTCACTGTTTGATACATTCGTACATAGCTTGAAAGGGGTGACTGTATCGGTAAGGACGAGACATATTGAAGGCAAAGCCTCGACCATTACGGTTTTAAGCGGCAGTTAACACACGTACTATGCACCGACAATCAGTCGGTCTTCTCCACACTGTTTACTATGAATGGCCAGCGCTAAGATCTACGTAACCGTATGCTCATATAGGGGGCCATTCTCGCTTGCCATACCGTATCTACTGCTGATGGGGGTCCCCCTCGATCCTCCCTTCGGCAGGACAGGCTTCGCTTGGGGTGACGAACTTCCTGTGTAACCCTTACCATCAGCAATGTGTCCACCACAATCACCACTGTGGAGTTCGTCATGCTACGTCAGATAGTCCTTGTTGTGTTTGTTCTTGTTGGTTGCCTCAGCGTTCGCGCAGAACAACAACCCTATGAGGTAACGATTTCCGGATCACGGTTCGACCCCTGGTATCCATTTACCGGAACCCGCCTGCAGAACATTCCGTGGGGCTACGGCACCCTGATGAACATTCCATCGCCACAACGCCCCATTATCTCGTTTGGGCTCACTTTTGAACAATCAGATACCGTCCAGTTTTTCATCTCCGGCAACGGATCGTTTATCATCTCTACGCCAACGATGCTTGCCCTTGCCGATGGCGTGTTTGCAGTGCTGGACAGTACCCTGCCTGGTGCTGCAATCGGCTATCAGTATAATGCATCAGCAACCGACCCGATGATCAGCGTCCGCTTTGATTCCGTCTCCATCGCCGGACTCGGAGAACCAAACTATGTCTGTTTCGAGATCCGGTATCACTTCAATAACGGGGCTTATGACATCCTCTTTGGACCAAGCTCTGAGAACACACGGTCTATTACCAATACAGAGGTGCAACCCTTGGCCGGCATAGCATTGGTTGACAGTGAGTTTATGGCGATGTATAGCAAGGTATGGCTCTATGGCGACCCAAAAGTTCTCCAGACAGATACCGTTCGCACCGTTACCTTCCCGGCCATGCACGGCGTCCCCGTCCGCGGAACACATATCCACTTTGAACCAACGTCTACAACCGCTGTGAGTGAGCTCACAGATCCGTCACACGAATGGAGCAACATCCCTGTATCTGTGTACGACCTCATGGGCCGACACATAACGTCAACCACCACAACTGCCAACGGAACTCTGGCGTTGAATCACATCGTGATGGGTCCGGTCTTGATCGTAAACTCCGCTACGCACAACATCAAGCTCGTACTTGTGCAGTAACGTCATTGCGAGCGGAGTCATTTCTTGTTGAGATCCCGAGTCGCTCCGCTCCTCGGGATGACGCTGGCATCGTGGTTGGATAATGTGTAGAGATCCCGAGTCGCTCCGCTTCTCGGGATGACGCTACCATCGTGGTTGGTTAATGTGTAGAGATCCCGAGTCGCTCCGCTCCTCGGGATGACGCTGGCATCGCTCGTTTTGTTG
>CALMZQ010000111.1 GCA_937870915.1 uncultured Ignavibacteria bacterium | reverse complement strand
AGGCACCTACCTGACTTACGGATGAAGTACTCTTCGCACTACTCTTTACCTCTACAAGAGATAGATTTCTACCACGTGAGATAACGAAATCCACTTCATACGGACTTGCCCGCCAGTACTGAATTTGGCAATCGGATCGACGAGAATTGTATAGATGGGCTCCCACAGCACTCTCTACCATCCTACCCCAGTAAGACCTGTCTATGCTTGCGTCTCGTCGGCTATAGCCAGACGTGGCAGAAATCAATGCTGTATTCTGGGCTATCAGTTTCGGAGACGACGATCGTTGACGCAGATGTTGCCCAGCATGCTTCTGAAGTCCGACTATTAGTCCGGCTTCCCTAAGTACATCCAGATAATGAGCAATAGTAACAGTATTGCCTTTGTCTTGCAGCTGCCCAAGCAACTTGTTAAAAGCCACAATCTGCCCTGAGTAATCGCAGCAATGTTGAAAGAGTTTTCTCAATAGCGCCGGTTTATCGATTCTACTCATCATCAAGATGTCGTTGTCTATGGACGGTGCTATGAGTGAATCACGGACATAGTCCTTCCATCTAGTCTCGTCAGAAACAGCATGTGCTCTACCTGGGTAGCCTCCAAAGTATATGAAGCTGTCTAGATCAAACTGAAAAGCATCTTGCATTTCACTAAACGACCAATGAGCAACACGTATCATTTCAAATCGTCCCGCCAAACTCTCTCCGATGCCCCTCTTAACCATTAGCGGTGTAGATCCCAACAGTACAACTTTGAGGTTCAATCCATTACTACGATCTTCATCCCATAGCCCCTTGACGACATCCGACCAACGGGAAATTTTTTGGATTTCATCAAAAACTAGTATGAATCCATCTTGAGAATTCGCAGCACAATTGCGTGCTCGCTCCCAATGGTCTATAAGCCATGCTGCATCGCGCGGCCTGCCAATTTGCTCAAACACCTCCTTCGTCGAGGCTTCATGTCCAAGCGATAAACTTTGGTTCCCCGGCATATCTACCGCCAGAAACGCAAACTGACTCTCTGGGAAGGTCTCGAGAGCCTGTCTTACTAGCGTCGTTTTGCCAACCTGACGTGGTCCAGAGACGATGATAATCGACTCAGCATCCTCCCTTAAGCGGCTCACAAGCTCAGCAACATGGGGTCTTTTGTATTTCAAATTCATCTCTCGTTACTATTGTGAGATAATTATCTCAATATAGTCACAATTTGAAAACCTGTCCAACCAAATACTTCGACGACGCCTCCTCCATCAATTTCCGTCGCAGCACCATCTATGGCTTCGGCGTATTGTGGACCAGTGTGCAGCATAGACTGCACAAGTTGGGGATTGTGAAGAATGGGCGGTATGGATTTACATCCGCTTCAGCTCGCGACTGAGTTCCACGAATCCCATCACCTCAACGCCATTGCCCATGGCATACGCATCCGTTCCGGAGTGCACGATGATGGAACGATCTGGCTTGAGATCATCTAACGACTGATAGAACCCGCGTGACGGCTTTGCCGTTACTGAGCGTTTGATTTCAATGGCCCATCGACGACCTCCGGGCAACTCAAGTACGAGATCTACTTCGGCACCGGCAGATGTACGATAAAATCCAGCCACAGTCCTCTCCGGTGCGACCGATAGTAGCGACTCAATCACGAAGCCTTCCCAACTAGCACCTACTACGGGATGGCCCAACAGTTCATCACGTTCGCCGATATTCAAAAGCGCATGCAAGAGTCCGGAATCTCGAATGTAGACCTTAGGAGTGCGGACCAGTCTTTTGCCAATGTTCAATGTGTACGGTTGAAGACGACGTACCAGAAGCAAGTCTACAAGCAGATCTATGTAGCGCTGCACGGTTGGGGAGCTCACTTCGAGACTGCGTGATATGATTGACGCATTCAACATTGTTGATTGTCCGTGCGCAAGCATACTCCATAGTCGTCGCATCGTTTCGGCTGGTACTCGAGGAGCGAACATTGCCACATCACGCTCGAGGAGCGTGCGGATGAGGTCCGTTCGCCATGCTAGACTTTCCTTATTCGTACGAGCAAGAAAACTATCTGGGAATCCTCCCCGGAGCCAGAGCGTATCTGATGGCTCTGAAATCACCTCTAGCGGTCCCAGCGTTGTCATCTCTACGTATGCAATACGTCCGGCCAGACTCTCACTGCTCTGTTGCAGCAGATCTATCGAAGCCGACCCAAGCAGAAGAAATCGCCCCTTACCTAATCCTTCTCTTCGTCCCTCATCAATGATGCCCCGTAACTGTGCAAAGAGTTCAGGTACTCTGTGAACCTCATCGAGAATCACAAGCCTGTTTGCATTCGGCCTCAGGAAGTCACGAGGGTCACTCAGCTTCGCACGGTCTGCGCCGTTTTCGAGGTCCAGATAGATTGCCTCGCGTTCCCGTCCAACAGCTAACGCCAAGGTTGTTTTGCCCACCTGGCGCGGTCCTACCAAGGCAACCGCAGCTTGACGAGCAAGCGCTTCTTCAACCGTTCGATGTACAATGCGGTCAATCATCCTTGTAAATATAATACGTGATATTAGATTTACAAGGATATTTGCACGAGGTTCCGCAATTCAACAGTGGCCCAAAACAAACGAATCGGCTATATCGACCCCCTACCAAGCCCACCCAACGGTGAATCCACCGAACTGAATGAATTCCTTTGTGCCCATGTCAATCGTTGGTGTTGCAGCCACGCGGAACATGAAGCCCCCTGAAGGAGATTCGTATCGATAACCGACAACACCTGCAATGTTCACTGCGGACCCAGACATTACCGGTAGATACTGTTTCGTGTTCTCGTGTGGCGGTCGCTCCGCAACAAGCACACTCAGGCCGAGTCCAAGCTCTAGGTGTCCGGAGCCCTGGAAGAAGATTAGTCGACCCATGATCGGGGCATAGTTGTTCTGAATGGGAGCAATCCCAATTCCTGCGGAAATGCGAAATGATTCAAACAGTGAGCCCCGTTCGAATCGACCGAGCACGGCCTCTGCATGAATCGACGTTAGGGACAATGCACTTCCGAGAAACTCTGAATACAGAGCGAATCTCTTAGGCTCTGCCATTGCCTCAGCATCCTGCGAGCGCATTTCAGCAGCCCCAAGAACTATGAGAGAGGCGCACAACCATTGTACAATCTGCATTCGTCAAAATACGTTCATTGCTTGCAACCTCTCAGCGTCGGGCTAAAGGCCTCAACGTCGGGCTAAAGCCCGCAACATCGGGCTAAAGCCCGACGCTAGTAACTCCGTATCTCCGTAATTTCCCAAATGATTCTTACCGACGCAGAGATCCTCGCCCATATGGACAAGGGAACGATCAAGATCGAGCCGTTCGATCCGACGTGCCTTGGCTCCAATTCGTACGATGTGCACCTTGGTCGCATGCTTGCTGAGTATGTAGACCGTGAACTGGATGCGAAGAAACACAATCGCATTGAGCTCTATCCGATCCCTGATGAAGGCATCGTGCTGGAGCCGGATAGGTTGTATTTGGGTGTGACGGAAGAATACACGGAGACTCATGCACATGTGCCGTTTCTTGAAGGCAAGTCGAGCGTTGGACGTCTCGGAATCGACATCCATGCCACGGCAGGGAAGGGCGATATCGGCTTCTGCAATTTCTGGACGTTGGAGATCAGCGTGAAACTGCCTGTTCGCGTATATGCCGGCATGCCGATCGGACAGCTCATCTACTTTGCAGTAGAAGGCACGGTGATCAATCCGTACAATGCAAAGTCATCGGCAAAGTATAATGACCGCACGAACGCTCCCGTAGAGTCGATGATGTGGAAGAACTTCCCGATCGATCAACAGAAATGATTCTCCGCTCACTCATCATCGGTCTTGTAGCCATCGCTCTCCTCGTTTCGTGCGAGGAAGAAGACTCTATGTCCCTGGACGGATTCGACGAACAGGAGATCCTCGACGCACGCAAGGCAAAGGCCGAGGAGTTTCCAACCGTTACGTTCTATGAGCCGGATGCAGACTACGCCGTTGATGCAGTGTTTGTCCCTGCATCTCGAGTGGACACGTTCACCATGCAGACAACCACCAGCGAACTTCGCAGGGCACTACGCGTTGGAACATTTCGCTTCGATGTAGAGAATAAGGGGCTTTCCTTGGTCGCCTACCAGTTCGTTGACGGAGAACGCGATAGCTACTTTGTGCCATTCACGGATAGGACCACCGGGGAGTCCACGTATAAAGCTGGACGGTACCTGGACATCAAGGTTCTTGATAATGACTCGGCGTATGTGATCGACTTCAACATGGCCTACAATCCCTACTGCGCCTACGACGACAACTACTCGTGCCCACTCGTACCGAAGGAGAACAATCTCCCTGTTGCGATCAAGGCAGGAGAGAAGAAGTGACGTTTCGTGTCAGCCCCCTATCAACCATCCTTGTCATTGTGGCGATCACAATGCTTGTTCCGTCGTGCCTCTTCGTAAAAGCACCGGAACAAAAGACAGACGTCCAGAACGTTGCCCTCAGCCCGCAACCTGAGATCGAGATGAGCGATGAACTAGTGCGCACACGCGCCGGTGACATGATCGCCCTTATGCCCAAAGGATGGGTCTTTCTGGATTCAAAGGGTGATGCGTCTGCAGACATTGTGGCCATCGCCGTAGACCCCGACTATACACTGTCCATGGTTGTAAGCTCCATCCCTGCTGCAGAATCCTCCCGCGAACAAGTGCAATCAGAAGGTCTCCTCGGCCTTGCACGTGTTGCCTACCAGAAGCACGTTAGAAAGAGTGCCGGCACAGCCAAACTCGTAGGCACCTATCGCATCGCTGAACTCGGTCCACGCAGATTTGGCGTCTATGATTTCTCAACTACCGGCGGCGCTCAACGCACTCGCTCTGCCGTCTGTACTTCATCGCTTGGCAATCATTACGAAGTATCCCTCGTTCCCCTCAACGTAAGTGGCAAGGACGTGCCAGATAACGCAGAACAGGAAAAGATCTTCCGCTCCATCCTTGCCACCGTTCAATACTGACGATGCAACTGTCCGAAGACACCCTCTCCGTTCTTGAGTTTCTCGACACCAATATTGAAGGGGGCTTGAGAAAACGCAATGACATCGGCACCATCCTCGAACTGGGTGCCACACACAACCAAGCCGATCTCTTTAACGAGATCTCTCGGTCCGGCACAGCAACGTGGAAGGTCTATTCAACACTCCGCAGACTTCAACAAGGCGACCAAGGATTCCGTCAGCTCGAGGAAGAATTTGCCCTCCAGATGAACGCCCTCCGCGAGCACCTCGCCACACTCATGCACAACGCCGATGACGTAACCCTCAAACGTTTCGACGACATCTACTTCGGCATGACCCAAGGTGTGATCAAGAACATCGTGGATCTGGGACATGATCTTGCGAAGATTAAGTCACTACAGAAGCCGTAGCGACCTTTTTTGCTTTTGTGACCTTTGTAGGTGACCTGTATAGGTGACCTATATAGGTCGCCTATACAGGTCACCTATACAGGTCGCCTAAGCAGGTCACCTATACAGGTCACCTACACAGGTCGCCTAAGCAGGTCACCTACACAGGTCACCTACACAGGTCGCCTACACAGGTCGCCTACACAGGTCGCCTACACAGGTCGCCTACACAGGTCGCCTACACAGGTCACCTTCAGGCAAATAACTTCCGCGCATACCGCAGCGCCCGTTCATGACGCTTGCGGATACAGTCGCCTGAGACGCCGTCTTGTTTAGCGATCTCCTCGAGTGAGAGTCCTTGCATATAGTGTTTGCGCAGGACTTCGGCATAGGTCTCTGGCATTGCGCAGATCACTCGTCCGGCGTCGACCATGGTTTCGTGGTCTTCTGTGGTCACCAAGGGCGAACCATCATCTTCAAACGACGACCAGCCGTCCGACGTATCTCCGTCAGGACGGATGAAGCGTTTCGACAGGGCCGTGTGTTTCGACATAACTCTGTTGGCCACCGTGGTAACATAGGCCTGCAAATTGTGGGGCGGCTCTCGCATCACCGATGTTTCGTATGCCACTACCACCGCATACTGCACGGCCTCGTGCACATCGTCCGGCAATGCCCCCGCATACCGCCGAGTAAGATGCCTGTAGAGTTCATTCCTATCAACCACCACCACAACCTCCGCTGCTGCTGTTGGAGAATGCCCCAACGTAGACCGAGCAGAAGCCCCCTACAATAATGAGTTCGTGAATGAGGAATTTGGGTATGTGAATGGGCGTAAAAGCCCCGTATTTTTCAGGATGAGCACACAGCAGACGGATACACTCGCAACGGAATACCCAGACATATTCCGATTCCTTGATGGCGTTACGGCACACCGCATGAAGCTAGAAAAAGGCACATATGTCTTCCGAGAACATGAAGGATGTGGTCGAATCGGATTTGTCCTCTCAGGCTCCATTCGAGTAGTGAAGGAGCACGACTCCGGAAGGAACATCACGCTCTATCGTATTGGTCCGGGCGACTCTTGTGTTCTGTCCATGTCATGCGCCTTATCCAACCCTATCCACCAAGCAAGCGCCATCGTAGAGGAAGACGCAGAGATCCTTACCGTCTCTACCGAAGACTTTCGCACGCTTATCGAACGCTCGCACGAAGCACGCGACTATGTCTTCAGCATCTTCGCAACCCGCCTGACGGATGTGATGCTTCTCGTGGAAGAAATCGTCTTCCATCGCATGGATCAACGCCTTGCCGGCATCCTCATCGAAAATTCTGCCCGACACCACACCGACACCGTTGTGGCAACCCATGAACAACTGGCAGAAGAGGCCGGCACCGCCCGCGAAGTAGTCACCCGCATCCTTCGCGACTTCTCCGCAAGGGGCTTGGTAGAAGTCCACCGTGGCTCTGTGAAGATCGTGGATAGGAAGGGGTTGTTGCTAATGTGCTAATGTGCTAATGTGCTAGTGTGCTAATGTCACGGAGTGTGGGGTGTACTTTTTCATAGCTTTGAATTGGCAGATTTACACACTAGCACACTAGCACACTAGCACATTAGCAGGCGAACATGTTCTTCAAACAGATCTACGAAACCGGCCTTGCGCATGCTTCCTACATGGTGGGGTGCCAGAAGACCGGGGAGTGTTTGGTGATCGACGCGAAGCGCGACATCGACACATACATTGAGATCGCTCGGCAAGAGCGGCTCACCATCACCCACCTGGCGGAAACGCATATCCATGCAGACTTCCTGAGCGGTACCAGAGAGCTGGCAGACGTTACGGGCGCCATGATGTACCTCTCTGATGAAGGGGGCGATGAGTGGCGGTACGAATTTGACCACGTTGGTATGAAGGACAAGGACTCCTTCATGGTGGGCAACATCAAGGTAGACGTGATGCATACGCCGGGCCATACGCCGGAGCATATCTCGTTCCTCGTTACGGATACACCGGCCATTGCGGATGTTCCGATCATGATGTTTACCGGAGACTTCGTCTTTGTGGGTGATATCGGACGTCCGGATCTCTTAGAGAAGGCTGCTGGATATCGTGGCACAATGGAGATCGGCGCACGTCAAATGTGGGAGTCTCTCAAGAAGTTCAAGGCATTGCCGGATCACATTCAAGTACATCCGGCGCACGGTGCTGGGTCGGCTTGTGGCAAGGCCTTGGGCGCTATCCCATCATCAACGGTTGGATATGAGAAACTGGTGAACTGGGCACTGCGGCATACCAACGAGGAAGAATTCGTTCAGGATCTTCTGTCGGGTCAGCCGGAGCCCCCTTACTACTTTGCCATGATGAAGAAGTTGAACAAGGTTGTTCGACCGCTCCTTACATCGGTGCCGGAGCTTCGCCGATTCACGCTCGGCGAGTTGAACGAGGCACTGCAGGCTAACCGGCACATTGTTGATACACGTTCCAAGGTTTCGTTCGCGGGTGGACATATTCCGCGGTCGATCAACATCCAGAACAACAAGGCCTTCTCCACATGGGCCGGCTGGATGTTGAATTACGAAGAGCCGTTTGTGCTCATCGCAGCAGAGGATCAGCTTGACGACATCACACGTAAGCTCATGCGCATCGGGCTAGATAACGTTGCTGGTTATTACCCTAACGTGTCGGATTGGGTCGATGCCGGCAATGATCTTGAGGAGCTCCCGCAGATCCACCTCGACGAACTCAGTGCAAGCCTACATGATCCGAATGTTGTGGTGATTGATGTACGCGGTGTGTCTGAACACGAGGCCGGACATATTCCCGGTGCATGGAACATCCATGCAGGGTACTTGCGCAACAGCCTTGGCGAAGTACCACGCGACAAAACGGTTGTGATATCGTGTCAAGGAGGCGATCGTTCTAGCGTAGCTGCCAGTATGTTGCAACGCGAAGGATTCACCAACATCAAAAACTTCCCCCTCGGTTTTGGTGGCTGGCAAGCCGCCGGAGCACCGATTGAAAAAGAGGTACTCGCATGATTAATGAGATAAGTACAGCAGATCTGCATGCAAGACTTGATGCCGGAGAGAACATCATGTTGCTTGATGTGCGCCAGCCCGAAGAGTATGCAGAACAGCACATTCCCAACTCACTTCTCATCCCGCTTGGGGAACTCCCTGATCGTGTTGATGAACTCGAGGACTATCGCGACAAAGAGATTGTGGTGATCTGCAGGTCCGGCAACAGAAGCGGACAAGCGTGTATGTTTCTCACCATGAGCGGATTTGAAAACGTGGTGAACATGCGCGGAGGAATGCTGTCATGGTAAAACCTTCATTCGATGAACTCATCAATCAAACGGACAAACCGGTCCTCGTAGATTTTTGGGCCGAGTGGTGCGGACCATGTCATGCCGTTGCACCCACTATTGAGCAGATCGCAAAGGACTATAAGGGGCGAGCCGTTGTTGTGAAGGTGAACGTTGACAACAGTCCGCAGCTTGCTGCACAGTTTTCCATTCAGAGCATTCCAACGTTGATGCTCTTTGACCATGGCAAGGCCGTGTGGCGTCAGGCCGGTGTTCAACCCTACAGCGCCATCGCCCAGCAACTCGACCGGTTTACAGTAGCGGCATGATCGTTGTCCTTTACGTGATCGCCGCACTCATCGGCGTCTCACTCGGACTTATCGGAGCCGGGGGCGCTATCGTTGCGGTCCCGGCCTTCGTCTATATCGGCGGCATCGACCCCAACCTTGCCGATGGCTATGCTCTCTTTATCGTAGCTGTTGCATCTGCTGTTGCCGTTATCATGCAAGGTCGCAACAATCTCATTGATTGGAAGGCTGTGCTTGCCTTTGGATCCAGCACGATCGTCACGCTCGTTGTTGTGAGGTACTACCTCGACACGTTCGTGCCCCAGAACATTCAGATGATCATTTTTGGTGCCGTGCTCTTGTTAGCCGCCGTCGGCATGTTGCGTAAGACCACACCACCGGATACTGTCACGTCGAGCAAGCCCTCGCTCCTTGCTCTGTATGGAATCATCGTTGGCGTGTTCTCCGGTCTTCTTGGTGTTGGAGGGGGCTTCTTGATGACGCCAGCCCTCGTCCTCTGGGCTGGTCTCGATATGAAACGTGCGGTGGCAACCTCCCTCGTGCTCATCAGCATCAACAGCTTTGCCGGTGTTGCCACAGACATGGTTGACGGGCTTCAGTATGATTGGATGCTCGTATTCACATTCACAGCCATCACCACTGCCGGCATCATCATCGGCACTATCCTCTCTCGCCGCATCGCTGGATCTCAACTCAAGGCCGGCTTCGGATGGTTTGTAGGCCTGATTGGAATACTTGTCTTAGTTATGGAGCTACTCAGTTACTAGTTACTAGTTACCAGTTACTCAGTTACGAGTTACTAGTTACTCAGTTACTAGTTACGGGTTACGAGTTACGAGTTACGGGGTAACTTGTAACTGCGTAACTAGTAACTGACCTACTACTCTTGTTTTGCGTTTTTCTTCCGGAACACAAAGCTGATTGGCACGCCTTCAAAGTCGTGGAGCTTGCGGAGCTGACGTTCGATGAAGCGCTTGTACGCATCAGGGAGGAGCTCGGGGAAGTTGAGGAAGAAGGCAAAGAGAGGTGGCTGCGTTTTGACCTGGGTAACGTAGTTAATGCGCAGGTCGCGAGCCTTAACACTTGGCGGTGGAGTACGCTCAAGCATTTTCATGAGTTCTTCATTGAGTTCATGAGTTGGGATGCGGGCGCTGCGTCTAACCTGAATTGCCTTTGACATTTCAACGAGTTTTGTGATGCGCTGGTGTGTGAGTGCAGAGATCGTAACGATCGGCACATAGTCCAACGTTGGCAGATCATCGTAGATCTTCTTGATGAAGGCATCGGCCGTCATCGTATCCTTTTCGATGAGATCCCATTTGTTGAGCGCTATGATGATGCCCTTTCGAGCAACTTCCACCTCATTGATAATCCGCTTGTCCTGTGTTTCGAGACCCTGCGTAGCATCAACAACTACAATGGCAACATCGCATCGATCGATAGCACGGCTCGTTCGCATCGTACTGTAGAGCTCAATACTTTCCTTGATGTGGCTCTTTCTGCGGAGACCGGCAGTATCAATGAGCACAATCTGCTCACCGTAGTAGGTCATCACGCTATCGATAGCATCACGTGTTGTACCTGCGATTGGCGTCACAACCATCCGCTCCTTGCCGAGCAGAGCATTTGTGAGCGAGCTCTTGCCAACATTTGGACGTCCAACAACGGCGATTTTTAGGCGAGTGTCTTCATCATCGCCATCGTCTCTGAGATCTTCTACAACGGCATCAAGAAAGTCTCCCGTGCTGCGACCGTTCAGTGCAGAGATCGCGTAGGGATCTCCCAGACCTAGGGCATA
>CALMZQ010000110.1 GCA_937870915.1 uncultured Ignavibacteria bacterium | reverse complement strand
GTCCACTCCATGTTCGGCATTGAGATCGAAGAGTTCCCGGCTCGCATCGCAGAAGTTGCCCTGTGGCTGATCGACCACATCATGAACGTTGATCTCGCCAGAGCGTTCGGCGGATACTTCGTTCGTCTGCCCCTTACCAACGGACCGACGATTCGAAACACCGACGCCTTAGAGACTGACTGGAGAACCGAGTTCATTGACACAGAGCCCGATGCCGAGTGGTACATCCTAGGCAACCCGCCGTTTATCGGCTCAAAGATGATGACCGAAACCCAACGAGCCAAAATCAAGCAACTCTTTGGAGGAATCTCCGGTTCGGGAGTGTTGGACTACGTCACCGGTTGGTACGTAAAGGCAGCGGAAGCCGTGCATGGAACATCTATGCGGTGCGCTTTTGTTAGTACAAACTCCATATCTCAAGGCGAGCAGGTTGGTATACTCTGGAAGCACCTCGTTCAGAAGTACGGCATCAACATTCACTTTGCCCATAGGACATTCCGATGGTCGAACGAAGCACGTGGTGTAGCCGCCGTGCATTGTGTCATCGTTGGTTTTGGTTGCGAAACAATCGCCAACCCCTCATTGTTCGAATACACCGACCCAACGAGTGATGCAGTTAAGGCGCATGTGCCCCGGATCAATGGGTATCTGACTACAGGGGACCACGTCTTCATTATCTCAAGATCGAGCCCGCTATGCAGCGTGCCCGCAATGATGTTTGGCAACATGCCATTAGATGGCGGGAACTTGCTCCTTACTCCCGAGGAACGAGACGATCTCTTGGCTACAACACCAGCAGCATCTAAGTATCTGAAGAAATGCATCGGCGCATGGGAGTTCCTAAACAACGGAGAACGCTACTGCTTGTGGCTGAAGGGAATCTCACCCGCAGATTTACGAGGAATGCCCGCTGTTATGAAACGTGTCGAAGCCGTCAAAGATTTCCGGCTTGAAAGCAAGGCTTCATCGACTCGTGACCACGCAATACGCCCTTGGGAGTTTCGAGATCTGAGGCATCCTAGCAAGCCATACATCGTGTACCCTAGCGTCTCCAGCGAGAGTCGGAGGTACATACCGGCAGGCTTTGTCGATCCGGATACTGTGACGACGAACCTCAACTTCATGATCCCGGATGGTGAAATCTACCACTTCGGAGTTCTAATGTCTACGATGCACATGGCATGGGTCCGATACGTCTGCGGACGCCTCAAATCCGACTACAGGTATTCGAAAGACCTTGTCTACAACAACTATCCCTGGCCCGATGTCACAGAGGAGCAGCGTAAGAGAGTGGAGGATCTCGCCCAGAAAGTACTAGACGCTCGTGCCAACCATCCTACGTCATCCCTAGCAGATATGTACCATCCTACCACAATGCCTCCAGACCTGCGTAAGGCTCACGAAGCCCTGGACAAGGCTGTCGATGCATGCTACCGCAAAGACGCGTTCAAAAGCGAGCGCGAAAGAGTTGAGCACCTATTTGAGCTGCACAGGAAGCTAACGGTGGGGTTTGGGGCGGAGGAGAAGAAACCTAAACGCATGCGAGGGTGACCACATGGCAACGACAGGTTACGAACCTGAGGATTTCCTCAAAGAGCATATTCCATATAGACTTGAACTACTCGACACGTATTGCACTGCAATACTACTAGGCATATACAGCGGGCAATCCAGCTCTAGAATCGCTTCCGAGTTCATATTGCCAACGGAGTATGGATTCAAACTGACGCCAACGACACAGATATTCAACATTGCTCTCGAAACTGGCTTGATAACGTTTCGTTTGTTGATAGAATTCTTGGGCTTAACAGTCGATGTCAGTGGTGAATTAAAAGCAATAGAAGCTAAAGTGGTTAAACGTCGGATGGATGATTTTCCTATCTCCAAGATTCAGGATGTTAATGGTGAATCCTTAGCAGCAGTCAATCCTGATACGATCGCGGATTTGAAAGTATTCGAGGGAACATTCCTTGGTAGCGGTGTGACCGTCGATGTCAAAACGAAGTTCGCAGAAATGTACGTTCAAGCCAACAAGGCCGCTGCACACCTAGTACAGAGGGAGCGGCCCTATCATGGACTTGATAACTACTTAGCCTGTCTCGTGTTGCGATCCCTAGTCGAAGTCGTGGTATATGACCGCTTGAACGAGCGTAAACTTCTGAAAAACTTAGGAGTTTGGAGCAACACACTGTTGCACCCGAGCGTTCTTGAAGAACATGATCGTGCGGTTTCCGAGGCCTACAAGTTTGTACGAAGGAAAATCGCCATACAACACTGAAGACTTCATATCAATCGTCGACATTCCCGTTGCCATTGATTAGACGATCCGCTATAGAGGAATTGCAACGGTATTCTTGATCTAGATACTTCCGGGCCTCATCTCAGAGTGGCCGCTGGCTGTGCACGATAGTCGCCCGGAGGGATGGATTTCCGCTAGGCAGATTTCAACGAATCGCTCGTGCCCAGAATGCACCCACTACACGGATTTGAGGGCACTGCTCAATTATCATAGACTTGCAAGCTCTAAAATGGGCACCAGTGACCAGTACATCATCTACCAGCACCACAGTATCACATGGAGTCGGAAGCATATCCAATCTTAGATTGCGTCGAATCTCATCCGGGTTACGGCTACCTCCAAGATGTGATGCCTGACAATTCTCTATACAGTCAAACAAGTCTAATGCTTGAATCTGAGGGTGTGATGGTTTTAACCGTTGAAGGACTTGTACCAGCCTATTGTCGTAACCAACATCGTTCTTGCATTTTGACGTAGGGATAGGAATGGTATGAATCTTTGCGTTAGGTAAAAAGTCACGCAATTCCTCAGCCATTTGTTCAATTGCTCTTTCTTTGTATTTGTACTCTGGTTTTCCCTGGCGATCAATTGGCTTCTTAAAGTTCGTTATCAAATCGTTAGTTATCGTCTGAATGTAGCGCACTCCTTGAGGTGGTGTTTTGTACTCTCGGAGATAGAACACTTCGTCTGCTTTGGTTAAGTGGACCGGAGGTTGTTGCGCAAAGTCGATCTTTTTCCACATGATGATGCCCACACAAGACTCACCGAGACAATGCTGTTAAGTGCTCAAGAATCTCTTCAGCATTCTTGACAACAATTGCACCTTTATCCACGTACTTCTTTGGCCATGATACTCCTTGAGAGTTGTAGCATCGCTCTGTGATGAACAAGGGCCTGCCCAACTTCATACAAGCTCTAGCTTGAGTAAGCGTACCACTCGTGTCGGATGCTTCGACAATAACTGTTGCCTGCGTAATTCCTGCCATCAACTCATTGCGTTGGGGGAAATGATACTTCCTAGTTGAGAAATGTTCGCGAGAATACCTGAAGAAAGGCACTTGGCTCACCAACAAGCCCTCTTTACTTACATAGCTTTGCAGATCTATATTTTCTTTGGGGTAGGATTGATTTAGCGGAGTCCCAATCACGCCCACAACCTTACCTCCCGCTTCAATCGCAGCCTGCATAGCACTGGTATCAATACCCGAGGCCAATCCAGATGTCACGCAGAAGTTAGCGCTTGCAAGGGTTTTGGCAATCTCGTTTGCTAGCCTTCTTCCATCATCTGTCGCCTTTCTTGCACCCACAACGGATATTAATGGCTGTTGGCAAAGTTCAATGTCGCCAAGGTAATACAACAATGATGGAGCCATTTCACTGAAGCGGAGTTGTGCTGGATATAGTAGGTCGTTGTACAATGCCACTGAGAACACTCGACTCAAATCAAGTAGCTGGGTTCTAACTGCCTCCAATATCTGTTCGGTGAAGAGGCTGGCCACGCTCGTGCGCAGGAAATCGCTAGGAAGCAAATTAGAGTCACGGAGCTGTTCGGAAACGGACCGGATCGAACGGTTCAGTTCTGCTACCAATGTCTCATAGGCAACTGTCTCCTCCAAAATGGAGACTGCCTTGAAGTCGGTATCATCGCCAACAGTTTTCATTTCTCATTCTCCACGCACATCTTTAGCGAGTAGTGCACCACAGCCAAGCTCACCTCTTTGATGTCTGAGCTTCGAGATATACGCCTCAACTTTGGATACAATGCCACGTTTCCCTCAATATAGGTGATAATTCGCCTGACTTAAGCGGTTAGAGCCGCCCGAAGGCAACCACCTGAGAAAACACCCGACTGTAGCACCCACTACTCGCTATTATTTGCTGGCGATTCTGAACGTTAAGACAATCGAGATTTGTGTTGCGGTGGACACGTGTGACAGCACGCCAGCGTGAAGGCAGCCACAATCTAACATTGGGTCTAGCAAACGGGTGCGCTACAAAACATGGTGGTCCATGAGCTCTGATGCTCTAGGGGGGGGGAATCCATGTGACCCTATCAAAGAATTATTCTCAAACTGGTGCACACCATGGTGTTGCTTTGGCGAACAACGATTGATTGAATGTGCCGGCGTAGTGTCACTCAAAAATTGAACGTTGAATTACTCTTCGTCTTTCATCGTCACAGGTTCCAACTTTGTAATGGACTGTGGGTTGAGAACGATTTTCCAAACCGCCACCACTAAACCTAGACAATCAATGAATATCGCTACACTTGCTGCAGTCAATACGGAACTTGGATACTTGTCATAATTAAACAACACATATGAAGCAATACAAAGAATACTCGCCAGCATCAAAACCGCAAAAAATCCCATCACCATTTTCAATACAAACCAGTTCTTGTCTTGCTGCTTCCGCTGGTTAAAAGTCTCCCTTTCCTGTCGAATTCGTTCAGCGGATCTCTCTATACTTATAGGTGTGAGTTCTTTCGACATCTTATTTCTTATTGAATTGATTAACAATAAGACTGACAGATGCCCCAATCAGAGTTGATGTCAGAACGAGTCCGAGTGCGGTTTTCCAATTATCATCTAAGCTGAATGCATCTTTTGTCATGTAAACAAGAGCCAGCACGATCATCAGGGTCGCAAGTATTGTAGTCATCAACACGAGCCTTAACTGGCGTTGTTGTTGCATTCTATACTTTTCGTACCGATACTTTTCTTTGGACAGTAGTGCATCCCTAGATATAATAATTTCATTTGCCATTTGATCGACTGATGTATTGTCACCTTCTCGATCCTTTCTTAGCAGTAGAGTTGCTACCAATCTTTCGAAACGATCGTTTGCTGTCTTTTCATCTGATAAGTCTAGATAGTAATACTGATCGATGTAGGCGGGTATCTCGGCTTCTTTGTCCTTCAGAATGGGAATTATCCTTTTATTCTTGCGATTGCGTATCTCGCTAATCACTATACCAATTTCAGTAGAAAACCACTGCCTGCCACTACTTGATTCTGACAGAACGACAAGAATTACATCGGAATCAGATATTGCTTTGTAAATCGTCTCAATGATGTTATCGCCGGGCATGATTTGATTTTCAACGTCAAGAACGGTCACCCCCGATCTGTCCAAAATCTTCTTCAAACTGTTAACGAAATTCTTGTCTTCGTACGCGTATGTGATCCAGACTTTCATTTCTCCCGCGCATATTGTGTAAAAATGGGAGGTCAAATCCGTTGAGATTGCCGTCTTCCTTGGGCGCCTTGATATACATTCTTTATCTGTGTGGGATAATGGGTGTATAAGTTCATACAAACCTATCTGCAATAGTTGTCGTGTCCAAACTAAATAAATGGGGCACCTGGAAATTCCGCGCAATATGACCACTAAACTCCGCGTTAAAGTGACTGGATAATCCGCGTTGGGCGATCACTCAAACCCGCATAGGAGTGATCACCTGATATTGCAAGCCAGGGTCGAAGGCAACCGCAAACTAGCATTGCACTTAGAAGAAAGGTAAACCGAATGGTCCGGTGTGCATTTGCGCATGCATTTACAAGGTCAAGGGGTGCGGTGACTCAACATACGTATTAGCGTGATTTGGAGCTGTCGCCAAGCCAAGCTCGACCAGAAGCTGCCTACCAAACTCCGTAATCTTAGATTCCTTGTCTCGTTCCCGCTTCTCATACAGGCTCTCGTTCAATCGCTCTTGATAGGACAAGTCTGGTCCTTTGGTGGTTCGCACCGGTTTCGGATTTGGCAATCTTTCTAGTAACCCGTATTGAGTAAGTGTTTGGCGACAGCCATTGTAGAACAACCGTATCTGCTCCGATTTGAAGGCGCCTTCTCGGTTGGGTCCGATCTCCCCGATTTCAATGTCATTGTATGTCCCTATGCGTTCATCGCAGTGTCCTGCAAGTATGATGATTGCTGGATCTGGAAGCTGGTCAATGATACTCAACAAGTACTTCTTTCTCTCTATTTCTGCGACCTCAGGCGTCAATCCACCGAGCATTAGTCTCTTGATGAATTCGCGGCGTCTATCTGAGTCAGCACGGCAGTATTGATCGGCTGCCTGTAGTATCAACGACCGGATACTTTCTTGCTCAGTGAGAATTCGTGCCTGTGCTTCTCCGAGACGATTGAATGCGTCATCCAGGCACAGTACAAGGGCTTCTAGACGAGCAGCCCTATCGTCACCTATGTGTGCAACCAATTCCGATAGCACAGGGCCAACAACAGGAACATACCCTACTGCAATGCGCAGCAGAGATGTAGCTCTATCATGCAAGTCATTGTCGAGTTGGGAACGAAGTTCATCTCGTGAATTCGTTTCATTCATAGCGACGTTCTTGCTTTAGTGAAACAATTCTGACTGTTCCTGTGCATGGAGTTAAGGCTTCATCACAGCTTTCAAGTCATCAATATGAGTGATTTAGGAGCACGCGATGAATCATGACTTGGTACACTGCCGACCATACATGAAGGATTCTTGTAATCTTTCAGCCGGCGCTTTCAGCGTCTTCATTTCGTTCGCGGTGATTCTGCGCAATGTGACCTCCAGATTCCGCGCAGAAAAGGCCACCTGAAATCGCACCAGTGCAGGAGCAACTACAATCTAGCATTGCGCTTGGTAGAATGGCAAACCACAGCGGTCAGTGGTCAGTTGCGAGCGGAAAGTGTGGCAATCGCGTTTGGAATCTCCAGTCATATCTACATCACTAATCAATTCCAGGGCGATTTTGGTACAGAGGTCTGTTCACTATTCGAGAAACTTGAGTTCCACTACTTGGACCTTATGGTAACTGTTCTCTTGCAACATTGTATTTCCACAGAGCACAAATGTAGTGTCAGACATCGGAGGAATGATACAGTCATATGATTGCTCTT
>CALMZQ010000109.1 GCA_937870915.1 uncultured Ignavibacteria bacterium | reverse complement strand
GTGGCAGAGTAGGTAGTCGCCAGGTATTTCTTTCAAAAAGCTCTTGTATGCTACGCATGCAAGAGCTTTTTGCGTTGATTGAGCGATATTCGATACACATACCATGAAACATATCCTCTTCGCTCTCCTGTGCATCCTGCTGACTAGGACCGGAACCGCTTCGACGAATCCGTTCGCACAGCCAACGGCTAGTGAACTGCGTTTGGCCATTACGATCATGCGCGCCGACTCTCGCTTCCCGCAACGTGCTCGCATCGTTGCAATGTCCTTGGCAGAGCCCGCAAAACGCGATGTGTACGACTCAGCAAAACGCGCTTCCATCCCGCGTGAAATACATTGCACGGTCTTCGATGCGTCGTCGAATCATACCTATGAATTCACGGTTGATGTTGTGTCCCGCATCGTCTCAGAAGTGCGGGCAATTCCTTCAGTGCAGCCAATGTTAACAAAGGCCGATTACGACGCTGCGGATTCAATCGTTCGGAGGAATCCTCGGTTTATAGAAGCAATCAAACGAAGGGGGCTTAACCCGGACTCAGTTTCGGTGGAAACGTGGGCGAGTGGAACGCCCCTTGCCTCCACTCAACGGATTCTACGCGCCATCTTCTACGTACCAGATGCTTCGGGTCTCAATCGGTACGACCGTCCGATAGAAGGTTTAGCTGCTACTCTAAACCTTCAGTCAAAAACCGTCACGGAATGGCGCGATAGAGAAATCGCTCCTATACCACAGCCCACATCTGCATATCCTATTCCATTTGAACGGAACGCCGGACCCAAGATCACAGCGCCAACCACAATTCGCATCGTCAACAATGAAGTGCAATGGGGCTCCTGGAAATTCACACCTACAATCAATGCCAGGGAAGGACTTACCCTCTATGATGTTCGGTTTGTTGACAACGGTACGCCTAGGCGAATTGCGCATCGTATTTCTTTGAGTGAAATGCTTGTTCCCTATGGTGATACCTCGGGATTGTGGGCGTGGCGTAATGCTTTTGATGTTGGCGAGTATGGCTTCGGTCAAAACTCAACACAGCTGCGTAAGGGAGCAGATGTTCCGGAGAATGCCGAGCTGCGATCTGCCTCGTTTGTGGAAGATGATGGTAATGTTGTTACCAAACCGGATGTACTCGCCATCTATGAGCGTGATGCAGGAATCGCTTGGCGTCACGCAGCGTCTGCACGATCAGTAGCCTCACAACGAGGTCAAGAACTCGTTATCCAACACGCTGCTGTGATAGGCAATTACGATTATGTTGTCAGCTATGTGTTAGCGCAAGATGGAGCAATCACCATTGATGTGGGACTTACCGGCATCATGCTCGTGAAGGGTTCTGTGGACACCATCTACGATGGAAGTGGAAGCGGTGGTCAAATGTATGCACACATCGTAGCGCGGAATGTGCTTGCCCCCTCCCACCAGCACTTCTTCAACTTTAGGCTAGATCTTGATATCGAAGACACCGCCAATGTTGTAACGGAAGTGGACGTTTGGTCGCCCCCACCGGGAAATGAAAACAGGTACAACAATGCAATGATGTTAGATGAGTGGGATCTGCGAAGTGAAAGGGAAGGGGCGAGAGATGTTTCCTTGTCGCGTGCTCGCGTATGGCGAGTCTCTTCGTCCACACTCAATTCCCTTGGGGCCCCAACTGCATATACCATCGTTCCGCAATCCGTTGCGCTGCCGTTTCTGGGCACGTCTTCCCTTGTCCGACAGCGTGCTCGATTCATCGAACATCAATTGTTTGCAACACGATATCATCCGCATGAACTTTATGCAGCGGGCGACTATCCAAATGAATCCGACAAGGACTACGGTCTGCCGATGTATCAGGCAAACGATGATCGGTTGATCAGACGAGACGTTGTTGTCTGGTACACCATGGGCGTTACACACGTTGCACGTCCGGAAGATTGGCCCGTAATGCCAACCTCGCATGCAACAGTGAAGATCATTCCAACCGGATTCTTTTCGAAGAACCCTCTACTGGATTCGGTAACTGCTCAGCCCCCTCCGAAGAAGAAGAGCCGAAGATGATGCTATCCTAGCAACGTACGTCTGTTCCGAGCGATGAGTATCGCCATCTCGATCGCTTCGGCTGTGCTTTCGGAGTCTACATTGCCCAGCGCTGCCAATTCATAGGCAGTGCCATGGTCTGGTGATGTACGCACGATACGAAGTCCGGCAGTGCAGTTTACACCGGCACCATGAGCAATGAGCTTTAAGGGAATGAGCCCTTGATCGTGATACATGGCTACAATGCCATCGTACTTCCTGTATGCACCGAAGGCGAAAAAACCATCGGCGGCGTGTGGTCCGTCTGCGTGGTATCCGTTTGCCAAGGCAAGAGCGATGGCAGGTTTAACAATGTCGCCATCCACCGTTCCGATAACACCGTTCTCTCCTGCATGAGGATCCACGGACAACACAGCAATTTGCGGATCGATGAGACCGAGATCTACAACGAGATGATGTTTTAACGCTGCAATGCGTTCTACTATGCCTTCCACGCTCAATGCCGAGGAAACATTGGAGAGCGCCACGTGGACAGTTGCGAGTGCAACACGCACCTCGCGCGTGCAGAGCACCATCAATGGTGTCTCATTCACGGCGGCAGCAACCATTTCCGTCTGTCCGGGAAAAGGCCAACCAACCCGAGTAAGTGCATACTTGTTGATCGGCAGGGTAACGAGTGCATCGGACGTACCATTCGCGGTGCGCGCAATAGCCGTTTCAAGCGACGCAATCGCGCATCGTGCGGCATCATCTTGAGCCTTACCGGCAACCACGCCGGATGGTGCATTCACGGGGATGATAGTAATCTCGTTTGCACCGAGTGTCCATCGACCGTTGATGTAGGCTGTGGGGAGACGGTATGCGGATATCGCCGCCTTTAACGTTTGATCGTCAATTGCAAGCTCAATGGATGCGTTGAATGTTTGCGATTGGCAGGCCCCAGCAAAACAGCGGAGCCCAATTCCGTTCACATCACCACACGATACTGAGAGAGCAATGTTCATCGGACACCGGAAGCCCTTCTACGTCGGGTCTTGTAAAAGTTCAACAGCATCCCAACAACGGCAACGTTGGCAATGAGTGCCGTGCCCCCTGCACTCAAAAATGGCAGCGGAATACCCATTACGGGGAAGAGGCCAATTGCCATGCCGATGTTCACCATCGTATGGTAGATGAGCAGTGAGGCAAAACCAATGGCGATGATGCTGGCAAATGACGAGCGTGCGAGGCTGGCAATGTTGAGCGCGCGCAAGACAACGCTTGCGAGCAAGGCGATCACGATAGCGCCCCCTACAAATCCAAACTCCTCGGTGGGAACGCAGAAAATGAAGTCTGTCCACTGTTCCGGGATATACCGAAGCTGTGTTTGCGTGCCCTTGAGGAAACCCTTGCCTGTAACTCCGCCTGAGCCTACAGCTAGAATAGATTGGATTACGTGATAGCCAGTTCCTCGCGGGTTGCGCTCAGGTTCGAACAGCGTGATGAGGCGATTCTGTTTGTATGGTTCAAGTTCGTTGAACACAGGCTTCACGGCAAGTCCGGCCCCTACGAGGACGATGCAGGCAACGATCGTAAGGATGAGATTGCGTCGGAAAAGAAAGGCACCTAACGCAACAAGCGCTGCAACGATGGCGAACCAGATCATGTTGTCGAATAACACACCATACAATGCCGACGCGGCAACGAACGGAGCAACAGCAATGAAGTAGAGGAGAAAGAGGTCGCCCCCTGTCCACAGGTATACACCGAGCATCATAGCAAGGAAGACCGTTGCAGAGCCCGTGTCAGGCTGAAGCATGATGAGTCCAACCGGCAACAAGAACATGCCGCCAATCCACATCAGATCTCGCAGCGAGCGGATATCAAAGCCCTTCTTGCCCGTATATCGGGCAACTGCCATCAATGTTGTGAGTTTGGCGAGTTCCGAAGGTTGGAATGAGAAACTTCCTATCTGGATCCAACATTGTTGACCATTTACAACGTGACCCAGAGGAGTGAGTACTGCGAGGAGAAGTAGGATGCCGATCCCATACATCGGATAGGCGAGGTCTCGCATCCACCGTTCAGGAACAAAGAAAAATGTGCTAGCCGCTGCGATGCCAATGCCGGCAAAGATGAGCTGACGTTTGAAGATCGTATCCGAGCCCATTCCATAGGCAGCGCTATAGATGGAGATAAGCCCCATCGCAACAACGCCAGCTACGGCTAAGAGGAGTCCCCAGTCAAGCAGGTCGTTCACACGACGTTGTAGAGCAACATCGTCCTCATCGAGGAGGAAGGAATTCAGAGCCATGTGCGCCCCGTGATACGTTCGAACGCTTCAATGTATTTCGCCCGTGTACCTTCGATCACCGAAGAAGGAAGACTCGGGGGCGGATATGTTTTGTTCCAATCGGTTGTCTCCAACCAGTCGCGCAATATCTGCTTGTCAAAGTTGTATTGTGACGTGCCGGGGGCATATTCTGATGCAAGCCAATACCGTGATGAATCCGGAGTAAGTGCTTCGTCGATAAGGATCACCTCACCATCGATCACGCCAAACTCAAACTTTGTATCGGCAAGGATTAGCCCCTTACTCTCCACATCCTTTGAGGCGGAATTGAAGAGGGCAAAACTGTGATCGCGGACTATTGACGCTACATCGCTGCCAAGTATTTCGGCTGCTTGTTCAAACGCGATGTTTTCGTCGTGACCTTCTTCAGCCTTTGTTGCCGGGGTGAAGATGGGCTCGGTGAGTTTCGACGACTCTTCATATCCATCAGGAAGTGGAATACCACACACTGTACGTGAGGCATTGTATTCCTTCCAACCGGATCCGGCGAGGTATCCTCGCACAACACATTCAACAGGTAGGGGGCTTGTCTTACGGACGATCATTGAGCGGCCCGTGAGTAACACTTGTTCTTCTGGCGTGAGTCCCTTGATCGTTGATACATCATATGAGATGATGTGGTTGGGAACAACGCTGCCGAGTGTTTCAAACCAATACGCAGAGATGGCCGTAAGGAGTGCCCCCTTATCCGGGATGGTCTCCTGCATCACTACATCAAAGGCAGAGATACGATCTGTGGCAACCATGAGGAGACTGTCCCCCAGGTCATAGACATCGCGGACCTTGCCACGTCGGAAGAGTGGGTAGGCAGAAAGAGAGGTTGTGTGCACCATGGAGTACTCAGGCCGCAAGGGCGAGTTGAATGAGCGTAACGCCCAGGATGATAAGGGCCAGTGAAGCGATCATGAGGAACGTTGTATTGCGTGCACCAATAGCGTCGCCGCGCTTGATGAAACGAGGTGCCATGTGGACGCAACCAACAGCAACGAGCATGATAAAGGCATGTTCAAGTCTGAATCGTAATCCGTCGCCAAGATCGCCCCACTTTGCAATGAGCTGCGTAACACCGAGGATCAATTGCAGCGTAACGACAACCGTATATACTCGCACAGCCCATATGCTGAGGGAGTTCAGCGGCTGTTTGCGTATGGTGTTGATGAGCGGAAAGACAACGCCGAGGGCAGCCAAGAGGTAGATGACGTGCAACATCTTGGCGTGAAGAACATAGAGGGTTTCCATGACTGCAAACTACGTGTTCCGACGGGAATGTATCTTGCCAACCATGCGTTTTCTCCTCATAGTTTTTTTGTTGATCGCAGGCATCGGAATCCGGGCTCAGGTTGACCCTATAGCTCAGGAGCCACAGCCACTTTTCTATAAGCCCCTTCCCTATGGCAGTATGTCCATGTTCACTCCATGGGGCGTGGTGCTCAACGGGAGTTATGATGTGTTGCAGCTCGATGGAAAGGACCGCAGGATCACCAAGCTTCCCTATGGAACCGGCTTTCTGAACGTCCTCGAGAATACGTTCGTTCACCCAGGCGCTACGATCAGTCAGATCGGCTGGGGCAAGTGGCTTACAACAGAGGTCTTCCCGCTGAATTTCACCAAGGAAGGGGGCCAGTGGCTCCCGAACTACCAGCTCCACCTTATTGGTGGCGGTATGACCTACCGAATGCTTGCCGAGTGGTATCAGTACAAGGGTGTGGAGGCACCGGAAGTATGGTCGGCCTCCACCATCATGTTCTACCACCTCCTCAACGAAGCTGTGGAGAACGAGGCCTATGTGGGTTACAATACCGACCCCATAGCCGATATCGCACTGTTTGATTGGCTCGGAATGTTGCTCTTTTCAAGCGATGA
>CALMZQ010000108.1 GCA_937870915.1 uncultured Ignavibacteria bacterium | reverse complement strand
TTCAACAGGCGCCCTTGGCACGGACTTTTGGATTGCAATTCCACCCAATGAATTGCAACCATTCCCAATCAACGAGCTCGAGATCTACATTGCTTCGGCATTCGATACGGAAATTACAGTCTTTGATGCCTCAGGAGACAAGACCTACAAGCGTCAAGTGAAGGCCATGGAAATCAGAACTCTCTCTGATTCCCGTGGTGAGACGAACTGGACGTGGGAGATTAGAGAGGCAGAGCAGCCTGTTCGCAAAGGTGTGCGCATTACTTCGAAAAAACCGATCTCCGTATACGTTATCAACTCTAAAACAACGAGTTCCGATGGATATCTAGCTATCCCAGTCAGTGGATGGGGACGTGAGTATATCGCCACATCATACTATGATTTCAGAGAGGTCCGTCAATGGGCTGGAGGATTTGTGGTTGTTGGTGGCGAGCAAGGAACTGTAGTAGAGATTACTCTGCGTGGCACAGGCGAACTTGATGCTCGCACGGCGGGTGGCAAGAGGATTGGCGATCCTCCCTTCCAAGTGACGCTCAATGATGGCGACGTCTTCATGGTAAAGGGGGATGGTCAAACTCGCGGCATCTTCGATCTCACAGGAACCAAGATCACATCCGATAAGCCTGTAGGGCTTATCTCGTTCCACGAACGTTCAACAATGCCAAACCTCCTTGTGAACGGCAATGGAAGAAATCACCTTGTTGAAATGACTCCGCCGGTAACCGCATGGGGCAAGACGTATGTTACGGTTGAGTACAATCGTGAGCACCTAAATGGTTTGGGTGCTGGTGATGTTTTTCGTGTTGTCGCAAGAGAGGCTGGCACGAAGTGGTCGTTGAAATACTACAACAAGGCTACCGGCACTGTGATTGGTCAAGGCGGTGGCGTACTTGGTAAGGCGGGTGAATTCGCTGACCTAACACAAGCCGGCGCTGCAACCAATATCACTCAGGGGTATTCCGTTTGGACTGCGGACAAACCGATCTTCGTGATGCAGTATTCGTGTTCTTCAACGTGGGACGGCGATCCAATTCTTGACCCGTTCATGATCAATGTAACACCGGAAGAGCAGTTCATTACGAGCACGATCTTCCAGTTCCCTACTGCCGGTAAGTGGGGCAAACACCGTCTCAATCTCATTGTGAAGACAGATACAGCCTCACCGAATTACATCGACAATTTGAAGTCACTAGAGATCGATGGTATTCCTGTCTATCAGCACCCTAATGCTGTATCGCCGAAGCTCCTCTCAACGAAGATGCCAAATGGACTTCACTGGGCATCTATCGATTTTGGTCCGAGTGGTACTGCTCACCGCATCAGCGGTAACGGCGACGTGAGCTTTGGCGGATATATCTATGGATATGGACCTTTCGATGCCTATGGCTGGCCAGCTGCTGCCGGCTTCCGCCCAACGGGTTTTGTGGATACCATGCCGCCCCTTATCAAGGGAGATTCACTTTGCGGTGATTACACCTTTGAAGCAACGGAACTGCGCAACATTCCTGACCCACCGGCAACTGTTATCAAGGATACAGACCAGGTTGAGACA
>CALMZQ010000107.1 GCA_937870915.1 uncultured Ignavibacteria bacterium | reverse complement strand
GGCGCCTGCTCGCGAGTTGTGAAAGACGTTCCCCCCTTTACGTTGTGTGGCAAGGAGCCCCTTGTTGTCCAAGGTGTAAATGCGATCGGCCTGAGAAGAAGGGGCTTCTCTGCAGATGTTGTAGAAAAGATCGACGCATTCTATGATGTGCTTCTGCGTTCCGGACTCAATACATCGGATGGAATCCAACGCTATGAAGAAACCACACCGGAGATAGACCCAGCGGTGCAGGACTGTATACACTTCATTCGTACATCAAAACGCGGCATCTATCGCGGAGCTACATCACGACTGTGAGGACTTTCCTCATGAAGCTGGCTCTGTTGTTGGTTGCCGTAGTGGCATCCATAGCAGCCGATGACACTCCATTCCCGGCACCCATTGCCAATCCTCTTGAAGCACGTATAGGGTTGATCATCCAGCCTGCAGTGAAGCGGTTGCGACTCGACATCGGTGCCTCGGTAGACGTTGCTGAACTGTTCCGTGATAGTTCAAGCGGGTGGATGAGAATCGGAGCCGACTTCATGACCTACACACGTCTGCGCTCAGATGGGAACTTCAAATTCCCGGTGGAAACCAGCGACTACTATTTCGGCGTCAACGGATCGTGGCAGGCGCTACAAAGCCCCCTACAACTTCGCATGCGGATAGCTCATATCTCATCGCATCTCGTTGATGGTATGGCAAACGACAGTGGAACGTTTGTAGGGCGTAAGCCATTTGTGTATTCACGAGAGTTCGTTGAAGTACTTGTGGGCTGGGACTTCGGCACCATTCGGCCATATGTTGGAGCTACCTACATATGGGCACGTCAACCACATTCATCAGACCCAATTGTCCCGCAGGCAGGTGTTGATGTGCGATTCCCAGTTTCCACCAACCTTCAGCTTCGTGGAGGGTATGATTGGAAACTCATCGGCATCAGCGGCGCATACGTCACTGCTCAGGCAGCCCAGATAGGTGTCTTTGCCGATATCTGGAATGGTAGGGGGCTGATGCTCTCCGCATATGGCTACAACGGTAGAAGCATGCACGGCATGTATTTCGATACAGCAGATTCCTACCTTGGCATTGGGTTTCAGGTTGTTTGGTAGTCTGCTACCTCACAACGGTGAACGGCAATACCCGCACTGTTCCATTGGACATTTCAACGGTGAGCACATAGGTGCCTGAACTGAGATCGGGCAGGGTGATTGCAACTTCTTCGTCACTCCGTAGAGTCCACGTTGCACCGTTGATGGCATTGCCTGCCATTGTGAATATCTGAAGAGATCGAATGTCACCAAGGAGCCCACTGATCATTAACTGTGATCCAGAGGTCGGGTTGGGGGACGTGACAAGTTTTGATTCAGGTTCCTCTTGAACGTCCGTTGTAACGTTTCTGCCATAGTGCACAACGGAACGTGTAGTGGTTTGTTGACCAACCGGCTGTCCGTTCCGAGTGACGTTTGTTATGACCTCTTGGATCTCCATCAGCACGATATCGCTATCAAACATCTGATACGTTGTTCTCCGGAAGGTTCTGCGAGTGACCGTTGTTACCGCGTTTACCGCCAAGGAGTCGGTTGTAGTGCCTATGGCCGTAAGCCGAGCAACATTAGCATACGTGGCTGTTGGAAGTTGCAACGTTCCATAGCCGTCATACACCACAGAGTGTTGTCCATTCCGGCGAATAACCGGTCCTGATCCGCCCCTTACACGAATAATGGCTTTATGCGCATCGATCAAACGACCTGAGTAGACGATCTCCGTAGGGCGTGTGTCATACGGGTCCGTGGTAACGGTAAGCTGCGTATTGGGTGTTATCGTGCCAATGAGTCGGAAGTAGCGGCCAACGGTTGTATAAAGTGACGTTGTGGTGTCCGTCTGGATAGCAACCTGCGTTGTGGGGAAGGAGTCACGTACCGCTTGTGGAAGATCATCGATAGATAGGTACTCTTGGAGCTGAGCAACACCAGGGCTCAGCGATCGGAAGTCCCAGATCACGCCAACGCCGGCAGGCCCGGGTACAACTCCCGTTGGGTCAACGATCGTGCGTTCGAGTTGCTTCCGCGGAGCAGGGATAGAACGTACGTCAAGTGCCTGCTGCGACGTAGCCGAAGCCGTAGCAAGAACGGTTGCCAGCGTGAGTATGAGACTGCGATACATGATGTTCCCCGATGTTCAATGTGCGGCGCTACAGATGTGTTCCGTTACAAAGTTCGTCAAGGTGCAGGTATGTGGCACCTTGACAAAAACTTAACTGAATAGCGAGCTAAGTGCTCCGGACATTAGAGTTGATTCTGCTCTCTTGCTACAATGGAAGGAGGTTCTTGGGGTACAGACAAATACAAGTTCTGCTTTATAGACTCTATTCAAGAGCTCGATGTCGAGGACGAACAGATCATGGAGATCATCGGGATGTTCCCGGATGTGGTCTTTCTGTTTGTTGCCCAGGTAGACTGGACCGAGAAGCATTCGCGTGGATCCGCCCAATGGCGCCACAAGGTCGACATTCGCCTCTGGACGGCCGTTGACGACGAAACCGAATGTAGGTATGCCCATAACATTTAAAACCGCTACGCGCCCCAGCAACGGCGCATGTTCTTGTTCTGCCAACCGGGAGAGCAGGGCGAAGTCTAGGGCAGCAAGCAAGCCGATCAAGGCTACGCTGCTATCAAGAATCGGCACCGAATGAAAGGAGGGTCTATATGGAAGACTACTTCAAAGGGATAACAACTAAGGAAGGGGCGCGCAGGCGCTTCGTCGCGCTTGCCAAGAAACTGCATCCGGACGTAAACGGCGAACCAGATTCGGATAAAATGCTGCTCGTGAACCAGCAGTACAGAGAATGGCTGCACCAGTTTGATCTTCAAATTCGAGAGAATGTCAAGCCTTCAGTAGCAGTTGCAAGGAGAGATAACACGAGAACGCCTCGCAGTTCAGCTGCACCTGAGCCGATACCATTGAGTGAAGTCGAAGATACAAATGACAGTTTTGGGCAGATTCTAGATGAGGGTGTTGCCTTGCTCGAAAGACTGGCCGTAGGCTTAATTAATCGTGGCGGTCGCAGGCTCCGAGACTCGCTACATCAACGTTTGGAGCTTCTGCGAGCTGCCTGTTACCTTCTTGTAACAGCAGTTGAACCTATATTCTCCCTATTGCAATATTCAGTATATATACCAATGATTGATCCACTACGTAAATCTTCCTGATTGCGTAGTAAGATTTTCTTCAATTTTGTTTAGGGGTTTTTTCATGAAAAGTTTTCTAGTTGTCATTGCTCTTCTAGTGAGCATGACCGTTGGGTTGCAGGCTCAATTCACCTGTCCCAGTGGATATACACAAGTAACGCGCACGTTTAAGGTTCCGTCTCCTGCAGGGGGGTGTTGTGATGTTGAAGTCACCTTCTGTTATAAGGTAGATCTTACGACCGGTAAATTCTTAGTAACATATGGGCCCGTCACTTACCCAAGTCAAGCATGCGCCACGCAGTTCGGACCAGGCCTATTCAACTGGGTGTCGAAAAAGATCTACTATTACTACAACACAGCTAACATCGCAAATTGCCCAGCAACCACTAATCTTGTTTTGGATGAAACCAAAAGCTCTTGCTACTCCGTGGCATCCCCACCTGCGAACATAAACGATCCTATTACCTTCATCCCTTGCGGCTCAACTGCATGTCGGAGAATTTGTGGTATGTGCCTTTCGACCTCGGAGACCGATCCGTGTACAACACCTGCAGAACCAATGATCGTTTATACTGGTTGTCAGAACACAACAGTGGTGTGCGAAGGCGCAGGGACTGGTGCCCTATGCGGCATCAATACATGCTCAAGTTCTAACTAACGAGGAATATTGAAATGCTTTGCCGCGTGCTACGAATTGATGTTCTTTACTACGTCGCCGTAGTCATCCTAGCAGCAACGTACCCACTGTCTTCTCAGACCGTGGGTACGTTCCCGCTTATTAGCAATAGCGATTCACGAGTTGTTGATTTCGCATCAGATGTGAGCAATAGCAAAGTACTTGCTCTCTATTCCAATGGTCAATGCGACAAAATCAGTTTGACCGATGGCAACGTTGAGAAACTAGAACTTCCGTCCGGTGTTGGCTTTCAATGGATTTGCGCAGACTCAAACGGTTGGTGGGGCCTTGCCTATGGCGGCGATTTGTTTCATTCTACCACGTTGGATGAATGGGTTAAGGCGAAGAGAGGTATCGGTTGCATGTACTCGGATGCAGAACGAAATGTTTACATGTATACCGGAAAATCTGTTGACAGAATAAGTTGGGCATCTGGTAGCCTCGTTGAGCATCAGGTCATTCCAATCGCAACGGAGATCATTGCAAACGGATTGCTAATGCGTGGTGACACAGCCATATTCTCAGCACAGTACGATACCGTGCTGGTCGTGGTCACTCGAGACGAATCATGGAACATTAATGGCGTAAATTTTGTTAAGGCCCTTGATCTTGGCGATGGCGAACAAGTCATTACGGACTACAGATACTTTCATCGCCTGAATGGGACAAACAAGTCTACTGTCAGGACTGAGTACCTAAATGGCCGGCTCAACATTCTACTTGGCTTGTTTCTTGGGTACCAGGATGGTTCACGCGTGGCCTGTGTGTCCGGTCTGCAGCGTTTAGGGAATTCGTTCAATAGGGTATTTGGCCTTGTTCATGGTGGCACCGAGAGAGTTTACAGCATACCAAGCGAAGTTGTTCAGCCCGTTGAACATGCGGTTGTCTACGACAAGGCGTTAATGTGTCGATTCGATGCAGGTGGCTACGGTGTACTGCGAGACGGCATACAGCTTGGCAGTCAAGACAGCAACCGCAAGGGGCTACGCGCAGATACGCGAGTTTTGGGATACTATCCCCGAGATATAAGGGGCGTTCAAACGCACACATTCATGCGCAATCAAGTTAGGGAGCAACGTCGTCTCATTGGAGAGTATGAGAGTAGTACATTGGACACGATTGAAATAGACACCCAAGCTATTGTCGAGTCATATATTGAGAATGAGGATGGAGTTGGGATACTTGTAACGAGGCCATGGATCTTTCGAAAAACTAGCAATGCTCAGTTTGTTCAAATCGCGCCTGTTTTATACAAGGACGGATTCTCAAAAGCCGCCCCTATTTCTATCGGAGATTCGATGTTCGTCGTTGCGAACTCCGTAAATCACTTTTCATTTTCATACGATACGGGTCTTACTTGGAAGTTGAGAGTTGTTAGGGGTCTTCGAAACTATCCAGTGAACATTCTGTCTGATTCAAAGACGATAGTTTTTGCTTCAAGGTACGAGATTGCAATCGCATCTCTGGATGATCATAGTGATACAATTGGGGACAGACTCTACCGGCCAATGTTAAGCTCACCAATTGGGGTTCTTGGCATTAAGGATTCAGTTGTAAGAATATTCCGTACCTATCATTCGCGTGGAGTAGTCGATTCCATCGACCGCATTTGGCTTGTAAATCTGTATAGAAGCGGTGCTTCGGATAGCGTGTCTTTAGCGCTACCTAAGACACTGCCCGCTTATTGGAGTATTGTGCGTGGAGCTACTTTCGGGGATACAACCTGTCTCTATGCTCACTTCGCGAATCTATCGTTCTTCGTATCGATAGTAGGTGATCGAGTTGTAGAGTATCATATAAACAACGACCTTAGTACTAGTTCAATTACCTCTGTTTCCTCATACTCGATGGATGTTCGATCAAAAGGCGCTGTTGAGTTCCTGAACATCACTGAAGGCGTGAGGTTTGTCTTTGATTACTTGAAGCAAGACACGACGACATCTGTCGTTGATCAAAACATTAGTCACTACTACGTCAATTCCGTCAACCCCAATCCGGCAAGCACAACCATAACAGCGCAGCTCGGCAAGTTTGCTACGGCAGACAAAAGTACAGTACGCCTTGAGTTGTGGACTGTCAATGGTGAATTCGTTCGAGACTACTCGCGTGAGCTTCCCAAGTTCGGTGCTGGGCCAGAACAAGGCCTGGTGTCTCTTGACATCAATGGTATATCGCAGGGGCTTTACCTGCTTGTTATCAAGAACGCTCAATCAACACACGCACATAAGGTCATCATTTCGCGGTAATGATGACCCTACGTTTTGAAAGACGTTGAGACTGAATCAAACTAAGTGTCTCGATGTGGTGGCCTGATTGGCCATGCCGTGCTAGTTACGTCTTATTGTTTAACTAGCTTCTTTGCCGGGTGAAACACGATAATATCCGCGCTATATGATGTAACCAGCGCGTCCTCATAGGTGATCTCCGGAGGTACGCCCACGATCGTCAGCGTTGACGGCCCTTTTTCTACGATCCCGTATTTCGTGAACGTTGGATATGCAAAGGTCGGTGTGCGTTGCTCAACGACGTTGAGTGTCCCATCGGCTTCAAACTTGTATGTATGAGGTTTGATGTCGGTGCGCGTTGTCACGAGTCTCCAGCGGTGCGAGGTGAGGATCCTCCGGAGTTCTGCTACGTCCGCACGCTCCTCGGGGCACGTTGCCGGATCTGATGAGTATCCTACCGCAAACAAGACTATGATCGTGAAGGGTGCTAGCGCTTCAACGCGTGAAGGCGCAGAATGGAAACGAACAGAGAAAAGCGAACAGCGAACAGCGAACAGCGAATATTTTAGTCGAGGGATTGGAAGAAGGTGGTGAGGGACATGGAGCTTGGGATGTCGAGTTTTTTGCGGAGTCGATGACGGTAAACTTCCACGGTAGGGAGGGTAAGGGAGAGTATCTCTGCGATCTCCTTTGACGACAGGTTGAGCTTCAGGAGGCTGGCCATTTTGATCTCTGATGACGAGAGATCAGGGCAGCGTTTGGCGAGCATGCGGAAGAAGTGGTCGTGAACGTCCTTGAGTTGTTCGGTAAAGTTCCTCCAGTCTTCGCCGGTTCGCCTGTGGCCTTCAACACGGTGGAGGA
This sequence comes from uncultured Ignavibacteria bacterium, assembly GCA_937870915.1. Classification (GTDB taxonomy): domain Bacteria; phylum Bacteroidota; class Ignavibacteria; order Kapaibacteriales; family Kapaibacteriaceae; genus UBA10438. The sequence goes on along the minus strand of CALMZQ010000107.1, from coordinate 7,842 downwards.
GTGAGCGGAGAAGTTGACCTCGATCCGTAGCGGCGGCGTCAATTGCCACCTTGAGGTCGGCGCCAATTGCAGTTAGCAGCTCGTTCTTTTGAGCGATGGCGATGGCGGACGTATTGAGTTCGCGTTCCTTGCTTTCGAGTGTAAAGGCAAGGTGCTCATTCTGATGTTGCGTTGCCTCGCGTGCTCGCTGGGCGCGCTCTACATCCAACCTGAGCTGTAAGGCTTGGCCGTGGCGCGCGCGGAGCTGATCGTCTGCTATACGCTGCGACGTAGCACGCAGACGTTCGAATTTCAGAGCCGCCTGCAGGTCTCCAGTAGCCTCAGCAAGTTGAGAGAGCGCTCCTGCGATATCAGCTTGACTCGTTGCAACGTTGTTGGCAACTGCGATCTTCATGGCCGCATTCAGATGCTTGCGCGACGTAGCAAGGTCTTTTCGGCTCCGTGCTACTTCTGCAGAAATGATTTCAATGTCTATGTGTAGGGGATGATTATCCGTTTCCTTAGCGCGTGCTCGGGCCTTTTTCAACGTCCGCATCGCCTCGTCATAGTTCTTTCGATGGAGTGAGATACGCGATAGAATGAGGAGGCATCGAAGTGATCTGTCAACATCATGCGTTTCGTTGAAGATCGTTAACGCTTCGTCGGCAAATGTTGCAGCCTGGTCATAGTGCCGCTTTTCCATATACAGTTCGCTAAGTGCGACCATGGAACGGGCCATACCAGAGGAGTCCTTTAGCTGCGACATCACCGTAAGTGATTCGGTAGACACGGCAAGAGCGCCCGTGAAGTCGCCCTGCGACTGCAGCACCCTTCCCATATTGGCAAGCGTGATTCCAACGCCCATGGCGTCGTTGTTCTTGCGATGTTGATCAAGTGCCTTGCGAGACCAGATGAGCGAGATCTCTGGGTCGCCCACAAACATGTACACATCTGCAATGTTGCCCATCAGCCGAGCCACGAGCACGAGATCTCCACGACGCTCCGCCAATACCAAACACTCACCGAATGCTTCTAGAGCATCAGCGGGGTGACTCAAGGCAACACATACAGAGCCAATATTGTTGAGGACCTTTACAAGAATCTCTTCATCGCCAAGCTTTCTAAGGATCTGCTCGCTTAGACGATAAGAGTGTAATGCTTCCTCGTTCTTACCCAATCCGCGCAAGGCCAACCCAACGTTTTGGAGCGCTCGCGATTCGCCCGTTGCATCCTTGCGTCTACGATACTTTGTAAGTGCTTCTTGGAAGGCCTTGTGCGCCCCTGCGAAGTCATTCGCCGCAAAGTAGCAGATGCCGATCATCCGCAACGCATGCAGATCCTTTGTGGCATCCTTCATCTTCCTGGCAATCACCCGCGCCTGCCGTGCAAACCCAAGCGCCTCCTCCGGCTGGACATACTGTATGTCTCTGCATGCCTGCATGTGTATCTCGAACTTCCGCTCGGGACTACGCGTCTGGGCCAACTCTTTACGAAGTGTCTCACTATCCATCGTTCACAAATGTACTACCAAGGTTGATGGGAACAGCGAATAGCGAATATGCATTCGCTATTCACTATTCGCTGTTCGCTATTCAATTAAGGTTTTGTCAAGGTGCATCCGAGTTCCCCTTCAAATAGGTTGCATACAGAAGATCAGCCGCACCCCCCCCCAACCCCGAAGGAGTTCAACATGAAGAAGCGCCTCGCGACACTTATCATTGCCGTGGTATGTACGGTAACCTCAGCGTGGTCGGTTGGAGCGCTGTTCGTCCGCCCCATGCAGTCCTCTCAGAACTACGCATTGATGTCCATTCGGACCTACGATGCAACCGTCACTATTCAGGATCATGTAGCTACAACACATGTAGACCAGACGTTTAAGAACGAGATGAGTTCTACAGTTGAGGCAACGTTCATATTCCCGTTGCCAGACGGCGCAATGGTCACTGATCTCTTCTATTGGTTCAATGGAAAAAGATATCGTGCAAACGTTCGCGAGAAGAAGGAGGCGCAGGCTGCCTATGATAGTAAGATCCGTGTGCGACTCGATCCAGCCTTGCTCCAAGAGCTGGGGGAGAATGTGTACAAACTCAACATTGCCCCTATCAATCCCAACTCCGATGTACGGTTTGAGATCACGTATACAGAGATCTTGCCGTTCGAGCTGAACACGGGTACCTACACACATCTATTGAAGGCTACGGGGCTCTCTCCTAAGCCCCTTGAACGACTATCGCTACGGATTGATGCTTTTACACAAAACACATGGAAGAGCATTGTAGTCCCACACTATGGGTCTACAACTGCAAACGCAATAACTACCGTTACGCCAAAGAACTCAGTTATCACATTTGGCGACGAGAACTATATGCCGTCGCGGAACTACGTCGTGCAATTGCAAGCAAATCGCGAATCGATGGAAATGGCAACCCTTACGTACGTTCCCGAACTTGCCGATTCTTTCGGGATGGATCCATTCTTTATGTCGTGGGTTCTTCCACCGGATGAAAACAGTAAACCCTTGCCAAGGTCGATCGTCTTTGTTGCCGATGTGTCTTCGAGTATGGAAGGAGAGCGAATCGTGCAACTACGTGCTGCTCTGAGTTCATTTCTCGACCAGTTGACGCCTCAGGACAAGTTTAACATCATAACGTTTAGTACAGGTGTAGTGAGTTTCCGTAGTGATTTGGTGGACGTAACTACGGAGAACATCGCAGCAGCCCGCGATTTTGTTCGAAACCGCACCGCACTTGGATTAACCAACATCTCCGATGCAATCCGTGCCGGTCTCACCCAAACATTTCTGGCAAACACCGCTCAAGTGGCAGTGTTTCTCACAGATGGAGAACCTTCTTGGGGTGAAGTGCGAGAGTCTGTGATCCTCGACTCCATTCGCTCGTGGAATTCGCAAAATGTACGCATCTATCCTATCGCCGTTGGAAGCGACCTTAAACTATCCCTTCTATATGCTATGGCGAAGTCTACAGGGGGCTTTGTGACCCAAGTAGAACGTGATGATAGCATAGCGGTTATCGTTGAAAATCATCTTCGCAGAATCTCAATGCCAAACCTGACCAATCTGACACTCTCCTACGGATCACTGAACACAACGGATGTCCTTCCTGCAATCCTTCCCAACGTCCCTGTGGGTGGGCGTGTGTCTCAGCATGGACGTTATGCAACCGGCGGAGTATTTCCGGTAACACTTACAGGCGTCTTGCTCAACACTCCGTTCTCAATAACCAAAGATGTACTCTTTGGTGACCCTGCAACAAACAATCGTGCTGTTGCAAGACTATGGGCACGATCCAAGGTGGACGCATTGTTGGCAGAAATCCAACGTATAGGTGAACGCAAGGAACTGATCGATGCTGTTATCGACCTTTCTATTCGATTCAACATCCTCACAAAGTATACGGCCATGTATGCCGATCCGGATGACCCTCGTGACGATCCAACGGGAGTTCCTGGTGACGAGCGTCCAATCGAAAACGTGAGCGTCTCCATAGCACCGAATCCGGTAGCCGAAATCGCTCACATTTCCATCCGCATTCCGTCTGCCAACATCCAAGAACAGGTAACGGTAACCATCGTAGACATCCTGGGGAAGAAGATCCGAACACTCTATGATGGCTGGTGCAACGGGTCGCTCGATCTCGAATGGGATTGTAGGGATACTGCCGGTGTTGCTCTCAACAGTGGCTCATACACAGTGCTCGTTAGCATTGGAGGACACTCTGTCTCCTCACTCTTCATAATCCAATAGCCACTACCACACAAAGCTGAAAGGTCCTCACATGAAGAGTCTCATCGTACTACTCACGGCACTTAGCATGCTCTTTCCCGTTGGAGCATACGCCAATGGCGTGGTAGAGGCACAGGTAAACACGTCGACCACACTCGTTCCGGCTACGTCAACTGTGGTTGCAACACGTATCCGCGAACAGGTAGCCATTACGGTTACGACACAGACATTTCGTTTCGAGGATTCACTCGTCACCAACCTTAGGTATGGATTTCCTGTCTCATCTTCGGTGACCGTAACAGGACTCCGCTACCGCATCGGAGACACATGGCATCAGGCGGTGATTCGCAGTAGTGATACAACGATATCAAATCCGGTAGGGGGCAATGGGAACGCCCCTTCATCGAACTTCACAAACATGATTGGTGTGTTGGGATTTGTGTTCCCGTTGCGAGATACAATACGTGGTGGTGCCGATGTTGCGTTTGAACTGACAACTGTTGAGCTTCTGCCATATTCAAGGGGTAAGGTAACGTATACCTATCCGGTGAATGTTCTGCGTATGGTGGACGTCAACAGCTACGTATGGTCGGTTGACCTTCGCACATCGCGCCCGATGTTCAACATGAGCGTTGAGCCAGTGGTCGAACAAAGCGAACGGACGGATACATCGCTAGCAATATCACCGATATCAGTGGAAACTACGGATGACATCCGTCTATCGTTTGATCAATCAGTGGACTCATTGGCTGTAACAATGATGAGTTCAAAGTCGGCAAACAGTGATGGATATGCCTTGCTGCTAGCCGTTCCGCATGTAGAAGGCACTACCAGCATAATGGCAAAGAGATTCACGCTCGTTGTTGACAGAAGCGGGTCTATGGGCGGCGATAAAATGGAGCAGGCTAAACAAGCCGCGCAGTATTGTCTTGATCGCATCAGCCCCTTTGATGAAGTGAATGTGATTGATTTCGATAACATTGCTACACGATTGTACGAATCACCGAAACCGGCATCATCCGAGGTTGTGAAAAACTGCAGCGATCGCATCAGAGGTCTGTACCCCCGCAACGGTACCGATATCACGAGTGCCTTGCTGTCAACGTTTGCATCGTATCATGATTCATCGATGGTGAACGTTGTGGTGTTTCTTACCGATGGTGTATCTCCCATCAACTTCGACCGTCTGCGGACGAGCAATACCAATGGAACACGGGTTTTTGTGTTCGGTATTGGTTCTGATGTAAACGAGCCTGACCTGCGCAGGCTGGCCAATGAACATCGCGGGGAACTCGAAGTGATACGCATCATTGGTTCCGTTACCGATCGAATCGGTGCATTGTATGAGAGGATCAAAGATCCCATTATCAAGGATCCGCGCTTGACATTTTCGCCGGATGTGATGTTCGATTTTGCGCCGGCTACACTTCCGAATATCTATGCTCATGAACAACTCGTTGTGGCAAGCAGATATCGTCAAGCAGGCCAGGTGGATGTGTCCCTGACAGGTGTGAACGTTCAAGGCACGCTTCGCAATGACTTCTCTGTGGTGCTTGCGGCCGACGATACAACAGCTCCCTTTGTCCCTAAAATCTGGGCTCGACTTCGCATTACAACGTTAACGGACCTCATGAGCAAGGTTGCCCTGAATTCAGATCTTTGGCGTGAGTACCGAGATGAGATCATCCGACTCGGGTCCGAGTTTGGATTAGTAACGCCTTTTACCACATTTGAACAGGGACCGAGTGATGGTGGCGGAACGACCAGCGTTGTTGCGTCGGACGGTCCCGCGGCAACGACACCCCTGGGAATGTATCCAAACCCTGCGTCTGTGAGGTCGCAAATCGCCGCCCACTTCGGTGCGTCCCATTCCCACGCTCAGCTTTCGGTAACAGACCTACAGGGAACTGTTGTTCTCAAGATCAACATCGGAGCTGTACATGCCGGTTCCTGGACCTATGATCTCAGCCTTGCCGATAGTAATGGGGCCACTCTGGCGTCGGGATCATACGTGGTCACCCTTACAGCGGGAACTGAGACGTTCACGTCTATACTCCGGATCGTTCAGTAGTCACCCCCACAAAAGTCGGTCGGGGCCAGCCACCGTCATAGCGTCATTGATGTCATAACGTCATTATGTCATAACGTCATTCCGTCATTTCTTCTCCCCATGTTCATGGGTGTTCCAACGGCGAAGTATGGCCCTTTCCCCGGGGTGTCCATACTTCGCCGTATTTTTGTGGCTTGACCGAAATCGAACGCCCCCTTACTGACAGAAAGAACCATGGGTATCGCATGTGGAATCGTTGGTTTGCCAAACGTTGGCAAGTCAACGCTGTTCAACGCTCTCACCTCGAATGAAGCTGAAGCAGCTAACTATCCGTTCTGTACGATCGATCCAAACGTGGGCGTTGTGAACGTCCCAGACCCGCGATTAAAGAAGCTCGTGGAATTGTATGAGACCGATCGCGACGTTCCAACAACCGTGGAATTCGTGGACATTGCGGGTCTCGTAAAAGGGGCTTCAAAGGGCGAAGGACTTGGTAATCAATTCCTGGCCAACATCCGTCAATGTGATGCTGTTGCCCATGTTGTACGCTGTTTTGAGGACGAAAATGTTGTACACGTCCATGGCGGTGTTGATCCACTGCACGATATCGATATCATCGAAACCGAGCTCATTCTCAAGGATGTAGACTCCGTTGACAAGCGCCTCCAGGCACTCCACAAGCTTGTACGTGCCAATGATAAGGATGCCAAAGAAGAGCAAGAGCTCCTGCACCAACTTCAAGCTCATCTTGATACCGGCAAGCCATCACGCAGTTTTCAATGTGATGATAAGGGGCGAGCAGCGATCAAGTCCATCCAGCTCCTTACCGATAAGCCGGTGATGTACGTTGCCAATACTAATGAAGAAGGTGTCCGCAGCGGTAACCAATATGTTGAAGCCGTTCGTAAGCGCGCAGCCGAGGAAGGGGCCATCGTTGTGCCAATCTGCGCCAAGATCGAAGCCGAAATCTCGCAGCTCGATGCAGAGGACAGGGAACTATTCCTTGCTGACCTCGGTATGGAGGAACCGGGACTGGATCGTGTTATACGAGAAGCGTATGGACTTCTTGGTTTGATCACGTACTTCACCGCAGGCAAGAAGGAGTGTAGAGCATGGACGGTCCGCAAGGGCAGTACTGCTCCACAAGCTGCCGGCGTTATTCATACCGACTTCGAAAAAGGGTTCATCCGCGCTGAGGTCATGGCCTATTCCGATTGGGATAGACTTGGATCAGAACAAGCGGTAAAGGATGCCGGACTCTATCGAATTGAAGGCAAGGACTACATCGTTAAGGACGGCGACATCATGTATTTCAGATTTAATGTCTGATCGTGAATATGCCGACTGATGGGTCATAAATGTAGCCGTAATTTTGAAGCGGTTGGCAGAAGAAGGAAATTCACTATCGATTGGGGACGGCTATGAAATCACGACTACGTTTTCTGTTGTTGGCAATTGTGGTAATGACAACCACTATGAGCCTGTTGGCACAAGATCCACCAAACGTCCCATCTCGTTGGGGCGCACACCTTGGACTTAACTATAATTTCTCCGGTGTTGGTTTTGGTTATTGGATCGATGACCCAACACGTCCAAACGGTCAATTCACACGCATGAACCTTGTTGATGGTACAGGTCTCGGCCTTTATGGCGGACTGAACTATCAATTAGCACTTCTCGATCATCTTCACTTCGGTGCTCGCCTTTCATACGACAACCGCAGCATGCTTGTGAAGGATGATAACTCATACCTGAAGCCGGATGGAACGTACTACAGTGATGAGTACGAATTCCATACAAGCTTCATCACCTTAGAACCACACGTAAAGTTGTATCTCGGCAAGAGATTCCACCTCACAGGCGGCCTTGGAATGGGCGTTGCACTCAATCAGACATTTGATTATACCCTTGAAGGTGGTACAAAGGTCTCCGGATTGGAAGTGGGCAGGGCAGACTCCGTTAAGCACAACATCACATGGTCGGGATTTGCCGGCATTGGCTATGACATTTTCCTTTCAGATGACCGAGACAAACAACAGTGGATCCTAACGCCGTTCCTTGAAACGAG
>CALMZQ010000106.1 GCA_937870915.1 uncultured Ignavibacteria bacterium | reverse complement strand
CTGACCACGGGTATGGTCCTTGTAATGATCACAACTCGAAGCGGTGTGCCGGAATTGGTGATCACCGGCGCGAACGACGTGCCGGACGTATTGCCAAGGGGAGTGACCATTCCGGGAGACTATGGATCGGCTAAGGGCATCGTAGCTCTTGGAGATACTATCGTGGTGTTGTTCAGTGGCGGACTTGTGACCATGAGGCTTGATGGCTCGATTATCTCGCGAGATGCAATGCCCCTTTCCATGGGTGCAGCGGGCGAATCGTTCATGAGCGGTGATCGGTTGATTGTGTCGTCGCGGACAACGTCGTACATCCTAGAGCGTACATCACATCCGTTCTGGTTCCTTTGGCAAGCGCTCGATACTGTGATACGTTTTGTTGTGCCCATCGTACTCGTACTTCTGCTCATCACCGTGTGGTTGTTGTATTGGCGTCAGCGTCGATTCTTTGATGCAATGATCGATATCCCGGGTGCTGGCCTTGTGTTTGTGTTGGACGGTAATGGTAGACTCATCCGCACAAATGAACGGGCTGCGAAACTGCTGCGAATCTCGAAGAACGTTCCGATGCGTCGACTCTTTCGTTCGTATACGCAGCGATCGGGATTGGAGCCCCTTACACACTTTCTGTCCCAAGTGCAGACATCGCGTGCGGCATTATCTGAGAAGTTGGCGGTAATCGAGTCACACGACCAGAGAGAATACGTCTTTACATCAGTACCCTTGATTGGTTTGTTGGGCCGGTCTGTTGGATCAATCATCACAGGTGTAGACATCACCGAAGCTCTTGAGCGACGTAGGCTTGTGAACTGGGCGCAACTAGCGCACGACATGCAGACGAATCTTTCTACCATCAGACTCAATGCCGAACAACTCGCCGATGACGGTGATCCGCGCAATACGGAGCGCAGACGTCGCATCCTATTCCAGGTAGGCGTGCTGATACAACGCGTCCGAGACCTGGTGAGTGTTGGTCGGTCCGAAGACATCATGCGCGTACTGGTGCATAGCGCAGAACTCTGCACAGAGATCCGACACGAGTTTGATCCTGCGATGTTTCCTCATGTGACGTTTGCCATGAAGCTCCGTGGGACGATGATGAACGTAGATCGACTCAAGGTGTCTAGGGCCGTGCGCAACGCAGTAGAAAATGCTATCAAGTCCCTCAGGGGCAAGCCGGGAACGGTAGAGATCGCAACGTGGTTCGACAGAGCAAACGTCTTCATTCGCGTGAGTGACACGGGCGTGGGTATGGATGCCGAAACCATGGCGAATATGATGAAGCCATACTTCACCACGGCAAAGGACGGAACAGGTACCGGTATCGGCACGATGATCATGCAACACGTAATGAACTTGCACGGCGGTTCACTGAGAGTTTCGAGCGAACCCGGAGTTGGCACGCAGGTGATATTTAGGTTGCCACATGAGATGGAACTGCGACAAAAGAGTGGTCGATTGCAAGAAGAGGTAGAGGCGTGACGCGGGAAGAGCTTCTGTCACTCAATGGGAAGAGACTTTGTGCCATCGACTTTGGCATGAGGAGGATTGGAGTTGCGGTCTGCGACGAGATG
>CALMZQ010000105.1 GCA_937870915.1 uncultured Ignavibacteria bacterium | reverse complement strand
AGCGCCGATTCAGACCAGATCCTCGATCTCAACTACGAAGAATTCGAAGGCAACACCGCCTCCGCCTCCAACAGCTTTGTTGGATTTGCCTACTACCGCGAACTCGACTACGGCGGCTATGACGGTATCGTTGCTGCAACCGCCTCAAACATCTATACGTCCGGACGCTAGTTGGAGATCTAATGCTACTTGACCATCCAAATCAGCAAGAAGCGGTGGCCAGTTGTGTGCGGAATGATATGGTAAAAGCCAAAGAAATCTCTAGGGTCACATTCAACCTAGCGGATCCGAGCATAATTGATCAAGACACTTCCTGGTGTAAACAACGTCGAAACATCGAACGTAACAATCAGCCAGTCAGAAAAGCCAATTCCGACATTGAAAAACCCTTTCGACAGATCATTCTGGAAGTCTCGTCCCCAGCCTGCCGATGCAATGACGTGGACTCCAATTGTGTCACCTCCAAAGTATCGGAACTTCGACACCCTGTATCGTGCGTCTATCCCACAAACGATCTGACCCATCGGCTTGGGATGCACGTTCCAATAGCCAACATTGCCCCGCAGTCTACCTAATAGTGTAAATCGCTCGCCAAGATGCAGCATCTCGTAGTCGACTCCTACAGCCCAGTACATCAACGGCAGCATGGTGTCTTTATCGACGTTCGCCGCGATATTCACAGACAGCCCGAATACAAGGGCGTTCGCTAACTCAAATTCTAAGCCCATCTTCGTTTGATAAACAAAGTAATTTCCATCGTCACGCTTACCGGCTAGTATATCAAAATGACCGACAGGAGTCAGCTTGACTTTAGTCGAGTCCTTTTGACCCGCACTCCGTTGTATGCAAACAACGATCAAAAGGAACAGCAGAAGAACCGTTTGAGAGCGCACAATCGTCCTCTTTTTATGTCAAGATACCATTGAGTTTCGCCGCACCGAACGACTAGGGGCAGTTCTCAATCAACCGAGTAAGACCTATGAGCCAGAGTGCAAATTCGAGACTGTCTGGGCATCGGCTGGACAGCTTCGTTGCCTTTGCCTACTACCGCGAACTCGACTACGGCGGCTATGACGGCATCGTTGCTGCAACCGCGTCAAACATCTACACGTCAGGACGCTAGTTGGAGATCTAATGCTACTTGACCATCCAAATCAGCAAGAAGCGGAGGTCAGTTGTGTGCGGAATGAAGTGGTCAACTTGAGCGGAATCTCCACCTTACCGCACCAAGATCTTCAATGGAGCCACATTGGGAATCCGAACAATGTAAACGCCTACAGGAAGTTGAGGCACTGTGGTTTGTGATGCACCGGCCTGAATTGGTACTAACGCCCGAAGACTGCCTATCAGCGAGTAGTATTCTGCTTGTGATTGCTCGTTCAGTGGTGACGGGAGAAAGATGATTCCGTTGTGCTCTTGAAGTAGCGAGGCATTACTTTCAATTCCATCTGAGCTGCTTGTGGTTTTTGTATCTCGAACGAAAATGCGCCAATGCCAATTTCTTAAGTTCCGGACAGTCTGACTAGACTCTTCATATGCCAAGCCTATAACAGATTGTTGGTTGCGATTAAACAGTGGCTTTAGCTGCGGAAATCCAGACAACTTGTACCCGGATGTAAGATTGTACGAAATTCCAATCGTATCATTCGATGCTACCGTGCATGTTCTTGAGTCTACTAGGCTGACAATAAACGGGACGTGATTCACTCGAATGGTGTCGTCAGGAAACAGTGAGTCAAGGGGTTGTAGAAGTAGGAAGTGTTGATCCAATGCATCCGAAATGCTCCAGAACTCAATAAGATTCGTACCGCGAGGAATCGTCGAACAAACATACTTGCTGTGTTCTATCGACCTTGCGTTGTAGACAAAGCCCTGATTGTCTACCCATGTGGTATCGTCAAAGATCTTCATCGTTCGAAAGCCGCTGTTGTTGCCATAATTGAAATTGGCACGGCGACGTTTAAAGTCCCATGTTCGGCCGTTGTCTGTACTAATCTCCAGTATGTATCCCGGAGTACGATTGAAGCCACTTGGGTCGTCCTCAATTCCCTGGTCATTCTTACACGGGTGCAATGTCTCCATGACAAGTACACTGTCGTTTATTCGGTCAACGTAGCTTCGCTTTTGGGGATTTCCTTCGATGCATTTACTTCTGCCTCTACTCCTTCCAGATCGCACACTTACTGTATCGACTACTATCTTGGATATTGCTTGCATACGCTGATCCACAGTGATCAGATCTCGCCCGTAGTATTCATACATCGGTGCCGCATCTGTGTGTTCAAGTGAGTCCTTCCAGTCTAGTTCATATAGCAACAGGCCCTCTGGCCTTCCACGGAACGAGATGCTCATAAACCTGCCTGGCAACCGAGGCAGCACCTCAGTCCACGTCTTTCCCCAGTCACTTGAATAATAGGCCGCAGTTGTTGTATTGCTATGCCGCAAATACAAGTACCCTGGAACAACTGTGTCAAGTGGCGGACGGTGCTGTCCGACCACCACTACCGTACCATTGGCTGTTGTATCATAGCTGTATGGTTCAAAGACATACGGCGCTTCTGGTTTTGGCAACGGTATAGTGTCGAACGTCCTAAAAAAGTCATGCGTGGTTACCACACGCACATTCGTGTCGGTTAAAAACACAATGCCTCGGCCATCATCTGTTGCTACAATTTGGCTCACGATGTGGTTCGGTGCGAAGCGCACTTCGCGCCATTGTGCTTGCATTGTTGTGCTGGAAATGATCGTCAGGACAACAACGATCAGCCAATTTTTATCATTTTCCCACATGACGGGACTCCTTCTTTACTGACGACGAAAACCATGTAATAACCTGGAGGCAAAATGTTTCGATTGTTGGGTACTCGAATGTTGTATCGAGCCATTGTCATTGATCCATATGGGAAAAACCGCACAGCTCGTTGATCATAACCAAACCCATGAGTAAATGATGCACAGCGAATGAAAATAGCTTTCGTCGATAACTGGTTAATCGTTAGAGAGTTTAATAAGCTAAAGGAAATCGTGTCGCCGTAGGATACCGAATCCTTATCTATTTGAAACTCCGGCTGGGGACCGTTTTGATAATAGTCTGGAGTAATGATTTCAATCTCTCGGAACGAAATCTCCTTATTAAGATAATCTCTCGAATATTCGAGACTTGCGTTGCCGCCACCCACCAAAACTCGTCCGTCGAGCAATAGAATTGCAGAAGAGTGGTACTGGCGAGGAACAACTACTTGTGACAGTCTATCAGTTCGCCAATGGTCTTCGCCAGGTGTTGAGCCTGGAACGAAATACTCAACTTCTTTCACGCATCGGGTCTCGTAATACGTTGTTGTCGGAGAATCATGGTAGTCATCGCTCCCACCAACCACCATGACACTACCGTCAGGCAAGAGCACCATGTTGCCGAATCTCCGGCGCCGTTCTCCATTCCGAGCGCCCAGATAATCCAAACTTTCTTCTCTTTGATGTTTCGTATGAACCCATGTAGGGTGTGCCGAAAGCGGCTCTATCGTGCAATCGCGACCATTCAGGAAGGTCATTACTCTTGGCTGTAATCTCACGTTGTCCGAGGTACTATTTACTTCCAAAGGCAGGAGCACGGCAGGGTCATCAAATCCCCAAATCGGTCCATGACCATCTGGGGCTACTTTTGATGCTTCAAATACCTGCCGATTGACCCAAGGCTGTTGGGGGTTGAAAACATAGCTATTGTCACGGAAAACGCGGCCGGAAACCCAAACATTGCCATTCTCTACAATCCTCATGTTGATGCGATCCTCCTCCATAACCACACCATTTCGAGGTGTAGTAGGTAGGGATCGCAGCGACGTTGCAGAAAACACTTGGCCATCAGGTAGTAACATCATTCTTGGATAGAGACCTTGGAACTCCTCGCGTAAAGTTTCATTTTCTCCTCCAACAAACTTTGTGAAATCGGCCGAGCCCATGCTCACATTGCCATTCTCCACAGCATTTACTATCCTCTTGCCATCGGCAGAGAGTATTTCTAAATCAAAATTAGTGTGAGGTATGCTAGCCAGGGTTGGGTGGCCGTCACAGATGAAGACCTCTCCATTCCCAAGCACAACGGTCGAAGGATACCACCGACCTTCGCGCATCGTATAGTTGAGCCTTTCGAATTTACTTGTTCGCCAGTCGAAAACAGTGACATCTTTCAAGCCCGGCCAATGTACGGCATGCTGGTGTTGCTCTTCCCGAGCAACGGTCCCCCCCAAAATCACCACATTACCGTTGCCAAGTGTGCTATGGCCAGCGCAGAAAATATCAAATGGAGGATCCTCTACTGGTATGATCTCGTTGGTTCGTGGTCGAAAGATAGCTACACTGTCTTTGGTGCTGTATATCCCTTCGGGCTGGTCGATAGCTTCGCCATAGATCGAACCACTGAAGAACAGGATGTCGCCATTTGGTAGGTTGGCAACATGGACAGGTCGGGCTTTTGTTACGGCGTCCTTGATGACAACCGTCTCATTGCCCGGCTTCATTTGGCGGCATGGGTAAGAAACGGGGAACTGAACAACACGTTGTGTATAGTCTCCGAAACGTACTCCATTGCCCAAGAAATTCGCATTCTCAACCACTTGGTTGAATGCTATCACACAGTGCAAGACAGGCAGTCTCGGCGTAAGACTGCAACGCCTTACATATGCAAGATCTTCGGCCCGAAGAGCAAGCGAACTGGAGAACGAAAGTGTTGTTATATCGTAAATCCACCTTTGGTCTTGACACTGCACGCTTCTAACTAGACGCGGCACATCTGAGATAGCGAATCTCGAGGTGCCCAGAAAACGAACCCGACGCGAACATTCAATTCTGTTGGCGTCGAGATCATTTTCGTTATCAAACGGTTCGCTATCCCACGTTTGGCTTTCAATCTCAGCCCATGACGGTTCAACAAGCCAGAATCCTACAGAAATGAAGGACTTAGAATCACATGGCGGCCCACCATATCCTGAGCTCTGAGTGATCTCTACGATGGCCGTTACTTCCCTCTTCTCTACGTCGAGTCCGATGCAGCAGATCCGTTCCCAACAGTTACTCGAATCGCCCGGACGGGGCTCATGGACGGTGTCTTTTCTGCGTGGGTCAAGCGGATAGCGCGGATCAGGTCCTCTGGGGCCTCCTTCCCTGTATGGGCCTGACGGAAACGATCCGAGGATCATCTTTGGCGGTAGTGCTTCATATAGACGATGAGGTCTGTCTTCGAAGAATGCACTAGGGTTCATCGGCATGCCACGCATCAAGCCGTTGAGGAAGGCCTCCACGTCAGCATGTGGGATCTCTGACTTTAGATTCGTCGGAGGAGAGCCCGACCAGAACTCGTCCCAATGCGGGATGCGTCCTACGATGATCTTGCGTCCGTCCTCGGTTTGATCGACGATATCCGTCCACCCGCCGGGAGGCGACTTCGGTTGAACGCCGACTCTGAATTCACTGTTCCCGCCCCAAGGCGGACCACCATATGTGATCTTCTTTTGCTTACAGCTGATCTCAGCAACAGGTGGCCAGAACCATGGCGGTCTTTTCAGATCGATGCCACCAACCAAACGAAACGTTCCTTTGCCACTGTCCTCGTAGAGCGAGGTTAGGAGCAATTGAGACATTCGCGCTTGGATCAAAGGCGACATACTGCTTGGCAACCTCTATATGGCTATAACGTCCATCTCAAAAATCGAATAGTCGGGGGTAGAGTTGTTGTTGATTCCCAATAGACCCAAGGAATAACGCCCTGGTCTATTGAACACCAAGCCCAGTGTTTGCGGTCCTGCATATGGACCGGCACTCCAGCGGAATACTGGAATCGTGCCTTGTGCATCACCGCGCGTCGCGGCATTCTCAAGCAGGCTCAGCTGCAATTCTGTGAATTGCGGAGACGCCCCTAACGCCAACGGTATTGCGTTTGACCATGCCACGCCAGCTCTGACAAAAACGGTCTTCTTTAGCGGCGGAGCGGTGGTTGCTAGAATGTTTACGGTTGTGTTTGCGGCATTCCACGCCGTTGCATCAAACACCTGCTGTTGCATATCCGAAGCATTTGTGGTAACAATCGATTCACCACCATAGGAGATCGGCGAGGCGATCCATACGGACGCTCCCGCGGGCGTGTTATAGTTTGAACTGAGAAACCACGTGCCTGCCGTGCCGCCAAGAATTGCAATGGCAAGAATATCTCGTGGGTCTGTTGGAGCCTGACATTGATAGTCATTCCAGCTCTGCACCGTGCTCGGAGAATTGCATCCACAGCTCATAAACCACCCCTTCCAGTTGATTGTATGGTAACTCTGCAACTACGTAACTAACCTACCCCCCCCCGGTTACATTTCAAAGTAAAATCTTGATGTTACCAGCTCATCTTATAGGGATGATGACAAGAAATGAATACCGCATTCTCGATCTATCTGATCAGTCGCGATACCCCTTCACAGGCCAACCCGTTCGCATGCCTCTTAGCGATCTCCGTCGCAACGGCATGTTTTACGAACGTTCTGATGACGGCGCGCTTGTGACCACTATGATCTCCGGGTACAGCGATGAATACGTGCCTGTGGAGATTCTCCTCGATCCCGCACCCGGCGGACCAAGTGAGGACGACGTTTTCGTTGTTGGCTCCTTCAATCAATGGAAGCCCGACAAGTCGTGGATGATGTATTTCGACGAAGAGCTGCGACTCTATCGTTGTCGGCAATGGCTACGTCGAGGCAGACACAACTACCTCTACGCCACCGGTCGCCTCAGCGCCGATTCAGACCAGATCCTCGATCTCAACTACGAAGAATTCGAAGGCAACACCGCCTCCGCCTCCAACAGCTTCGTTGGATTTGCCTACTACCGCGAACTCGACTACGGCGGCTATGACGGCATCGTTGCTGCAACCGCCTCAAACATCTACACGTCCGGACGCTAGCAACTCTGTAACTCCGTAACTCCGTAACTGTGCAACTCTGTAACTCCGTAACTCCGTAACTCTGTAACTCCGTAACTCTGTAACTCCGTAACTCTGCAACTCCGTAACTCTGTAACTCTGCATCTCCGTAACTTTCCCTTCTCATGAGCAGACAGAACGAACAGACAGATCCGCGGATCCGTGTTGATGATGATGCCGATGCAGCCTTGCGTCCGGC